>NZ_BAAGWC010000014.1:0-152513 GCF_054780555.1 Hymenobacter daeguensis | reverse complement strand
CGCCTGCTGAGCGTGACCCCGCTGGCCGGCCCCGCGCCCGGCCCGCCCGGCACGGTGCTGGTGGCCTCGGCTGCCGAGGGGCTGGTAGTGGCGTGCGGCGCGGGCGAGGCCCTGCGCCTCGATGCCGTGGCCCTCGACGAAGGATATTTCACCGGGCCGCAGCTGGCCGCGCTGGGGGTGCAGGCCGGCGAAGTGCTGGCCAGCCTGCCCGTGGCGCAGCACGCGCCGGTGCTGGCCGATTGATGCTTTTGCCTTCTTTTCCAACCCCCAAGTCTTACCAACCATGAAAACTCGTTTACTTCTTCTACTCCTGCTGCTGCTGACCGGCGGTGCCCGGGCGCAGACCCTGCTGAAGCAGGAGAGCTTCGAAACCGACGGCGAGGGTACGCGCTACACCACCAATACCTTCGACTACCGCAGCGCCAGCGTGGCCCCCGACGGCACGGCCACCGGCTTTACGCGGTACTGGACGCGCAACTGCGCCAACCCGGTGCTGAACCCGTACCCGGCCGGGCAGAGCACTTCGCCGCCCAACGCCTCGTTCGGGGCCAATGCCTTTCCCATCACCATCGGCAACACCACGGGCTCGTGCTTCTGGATAGGGGAGTCGGTGCGCGGCATCAATGCCACGGCGGGCAGCGACACGCAGCCGGCGGCCTATGTGGAGCTGACGCCTACCAACACCACCGGCTATACCGGCCTGCAAGTGCGGGTAGACCTGGCCCAGGGCACGCGCGTGCCGCCCAACAACGGCGTGCTCCAGATTGAGAATGATGACTTTATCCGGATTGAATACACGTTTGACCCCATCACGAACCCTTCGCCGGCGTGGGTGGTCATCGGGCAGTTTGTGGGCGATAACGCGGCAGCCGCCACGGCCGGCAACTGGCGGCAGGACGTGGGCCGCGACGGCTCCTCGGCCGATGACGTGGCCCTGGGCTCGCCCATTCTGAGCCAGACGCTTACCACCTACACCTTTCCCATCACCCCAACCGGCAGCGCCCTGCGCGTGCGGGTGGTGCTGGACGAGCGCGGCGGCAACGAGGAGCTGGCCTTCGACAACATCCGGATACTGGGCACGCTGAGTGCGACCTCGCCGCCGGTGCTGGGCAGCATTGAAAGCTCCGTGCTGCCCTATTCGGAGGGCCAGGCGGCCACGCAGGTGACCAGTGCCCTGACCGTAAGCGACGCGGATAGCCCCACCCTGGCCGGTGCCACGGTGCAGTTTGTTTCGGGCTTTGTGTCGGGGCAGGATGTGCTGGCCTTCACGGCGGGCAACGGCATTTCGGGCACCTACACCTCGACCACCGGCGTGCTGGCCCTGAGCGGAACGGCTTCGCTGGCCAGCTACCAGGCCGCCCTGCGCTCGGTGACGTACCGGAATTCCAACGTGGTCACCGCCATCGGGGGCAACCGCGTGGTGCAGTTCACGGCCACGGACGGCACCAATAGCTCCAATGCCGTTTCGCGCACCATTGCCGTGACGGCCGTGCTGAATGGGCCGGTGGCGCTGCCCTACGCCGAAGATTTTACGACCGACGGCGAGGGCCTGCGCTACAACTCCAACCAGTTTGCGCCGGGCCCCAACGCGGGGTTTCTGCGCACCAATGCCAACCCGTACGATGCGGCCGGCAGCCCGACCACGTTCACCAACATCAGCAACGGCTACTACTGGTTTGGCGAAAACACCACCATTGCCAGCAACCCCGACCCGCTGCGCATTGGCCGCCTCACGACCCAGCAGGTTGATGCTACGAACTACACCAACCTGCAATTTCAGATTCGGCTGGGAGCGACTTCGGTGGGCAGCCGCATTCAGAACACCGATTACTTCAAGCTCTACTACCGCGCCGGCGGGAGTGCCGGCACCTGGACGCTGTTCGGGTCGTTCCGGGGCACTTCGACCGGCGGGAGCGGCGTGATGAAGCAGGATGCCGACCCCAACAACCCCGGCACTTTCCCCACGGGCACGACCCTGACCGAAGCGCTGCAAAACTTCACCTTCGCCCTGCCCGCAGCCCTGAATGGCCAGCTGGTGGATTTCCGGCTGGATTTGTCGATTGACGACGACCCGGCCGACTTTGCCTTCGACCTGCTGCAGGTAACCGGTACGCTCAGTCCGCCGGTGGTGACCGCGCCGGCCAACGGCAGCCTGCTCAACACCCGCACGCCCGCCTACTCGGGCACGGCCCCGGCCGGCAGCACCGTTACAGTTATTGTGGACGGTAGCAGCATCGGCACGACGACGGCCACGGCGGGCGGCACCTTCAGCCTGACGCAGCCCACGAGCCTGGCCGATGGCAGCCACACGGTGCGGGCCACAGCCACCCTGAACGGGGTGCCCAGCGCCAGCAGCAACACGAATACTTTCACGGTTGATGCCACCGCCCCGACGGTGACCATCAGCTCGACGGCAGGCGCTTCGGGCAGCACGACCAGCACCTCACCGATTCCCTTCACGGTGACGTTCTCGGAGTCGGTGACGGGCTTCATTGCGGGCGATGTGGCCGTAACCAACGGCACGCTCTCGGGCTTCTCGGGCAGTGGCACGACTTATACTTTCACCGTGACGCCGGCGGCCAACGGCCCGGTGACGGTGAGCGTGCTCGCCAACGTGGCGCAGGACGCGGCCGGCAACGGCAACACGGCCGCCCCGCTGTTCAGCATCACCTACACCCAGCCCGTGACGGCCGCGCCGGTGGTTACGACCCCGGCCAACGGCAGCCTGCTCAACACGGCCACGCCCACCTACAGCGGCACGGCCCCGGCCGGCAGCACGGTGACGGTCATTGTGGACGGCAGCAGCATCGGCACGACGACGGCCACGGCGGGCGGCACCTTCAGCCTGACGCAGCCCACGGCCCTGGCCGATGGCAGCCACACGGTGCGGGCCACGGCGCAAACCAGTGGCGCGGCGGTGAGCCCCAGCAGTGGCACGAACACTTTCACCGTGGACACGGTGAGCCCGACGGGAGTCATCAGCTCGACGGCGGGCGCTTCGGGCAGCACGACCAGCACCTCGCCGATTCCCTTCACGGTGACGTTCTCGGAAAGCGTGACCGGGTTTGTAGCCAGCGACGTGGCCGTGACGAACGGCACGCTTTCGGGCTTTAGTGGCAGCGGCAGCACGTACACGTTCAACATAACGCCAGCGGCCAACGGCCCGGTGACGGTGAGCGTGCCCGCCAACGCGGCGCAGGACGCGGCCGGCAACGGCAACACGGCTGCCCCGCTGTTCAGCATCACCTATACCTTGCCCGTGACCCTGACGACCTGGACCGGGGCGGCTTCGACCGATTGGTTTACGGCCAGCAACTGGACGGCCGGGGTGCCCACCAGCACCCTCGATGCCCGGATTTCGGTGGTGGGCACGGGCCGCTACCCGCTCATCAGTGCTGGCACGGCTGCCACGCGCAGCCTCACGGTGAACACCGGGACTACGCTCACGCAGACGGGGGGCACGCTCGACGTGCGGGCCGACCTGACCAACAACGGCATCTTCACGCTCACGGGCGGCACCGTAGTGCTGGGCACTGCGCCCCAGAGCAACGGCCCGAACATTCTGGGCAGCAGCAGCATTCGTTTCTGGAACCTGACCGTGAACAACAACGGCGTGCTGCTGAGCACCTCGGCCGGCGCTTCGGTGCAACGTCTGCTGACGCTGAACGGCGCTTTCGTGACGCAGAGCAACGTCTTCACCCTGGAAAGCAGCAGCGCCGGCACGGCTATGGTGGTGAACAACAGCGGCGGCTTCGTCTTTGGCACGGCCACCGTGCAGCGCTACATCGACCCCAGCCTGAATGCCGGCCTGGGCTACCGGCACTACAGCTCACCCGTGGTGAGCACCACCGTGGCCGACCTGAGCACCAGTACGTTTACGCCAGTGGTGAACCCGGCCTACAACACCGTGGGCAATACCGTGACGCCTTTCCCCACGGTGTATGGCTACGATGAAAGCCGCGTGACCGCCACCAACGCCACCACGCAGAGCTTCGACCAGGGCTTCTTCTCGCCCGACACCACCACCAGCCGGCTGACTCCGGGCCGCGGCTACACCGTCAACATCGACGCGGCCAG
This sequence comes from Hymenobacter daeguensis, assembly GCF_054780555.1. NCBI lineage: Bacteria > Pseudomonadati > Bacteroidota > Cytophagia > Cytophagales > Hymenobacteraceae > Hymenobacter > Hymenobacter daeguensis. Next base: position 148,436 of record NZ_BAAGWC010000014.1, on the reverse strand, counting down.
CAAGGTCGATTTGGTGGGGGCGCTCAACAACGGCACCATTTCGGTGGGGGCACTCTCGCGGGGCAGCACGGCCAACGCGGGCTGGCACCTGCTGGGCAACCCTTACCCGGCACCGCTGGACTGGAGCGTGGCGCGCACCGGCCTGCCAGCCGGCGTGATTGACGCCGTGTACGTCTTCAAGTCCAGCAGCCAGTACGCCGGCACTTACCAGTTCTACCAGAACGGTTTCGGCACGCTGCCGGGCGGGCTCATTGGCTCGATGCAGGGCTTCTTCGTGCGGGTGAGCCAGCCGGTGGCTTCCTTCAGCTTCCTCAATGCCTGGCGCTCGACCACCTACCAGAACCCCGCCTTCAACCGCCCCACTGCCGACCTGCGGCCCGCCGTGCAACTGGAGCTGGTAGATGCCCGGGGCACCCGCGACGCGGCATTCGTGTACTTCGAGCAGGGCGCCACCGCCGGGCTCGACGACCACTACGATGCCGTGAAGCTGCCCAACACTACCGGCCTGAACCTGGCCTCGGTGGCCGTGGGCAGCAACCTGGCCGTGAACGGCCTGCCTCCGATGGGCAGCGCGTCCGTCACCGTGCCGCTGTTCATTGGCCTGCCGGCCACGGGCACCTACGCCCTGCACGCGGCGCAGCTGCTCAACTTCGCGCCCGGGGCCCAGCCCTGGCTGCGCGACCTGCAGCTCAACACCCTCACCGACCTGAGCCTGACGCCTGACTACACCTTCACCATGAACGCGGCCAACACCACTCCGCGCTTCGAGCTGGTGTTTGGGCCAGCGCAGGTGCTCAGCACTTCGGCCGCGCTGGCGGCCCAGGTGGCGGTGTATCCCAACCCGGCCCGCACGGCCGTGGCCGTGGAGCTGCCCGGCAGCCTCAGCCGCCAGCCCGTGACGGCCGCCCTGGTCGATGCCCTGGGCCGGGTGGTGCAGCAGCAGGTGCTGCCCGCCGGCCTGAGCACGCACAGGCTGCCGCTCAGCAACGTGGCCACCGGCGTGTACTCGCTGCGCCTGAGCACGCCGAGCGGCATCATCGTGAAAAAGCTGATTGTGGAGTAAGCAACGGGTTCTACCTTTTTTCTGCTGCTTCTACCATGTTGAAAAGCCCCGGCTTGCTGATGCAGGCCGGGGCTTTTTGCGTGGCGGTGGGCGAGACGGGCTACTTATTGCGGCATTTCCTCCACTTCCACCCGGCGGTTCCGCACATCGGGCGAGGGGTAGAGCGGGCGCGAGTCGCCGTAGCCAATGGTGCTGATGCGCTCGGCCGCGATGCCGGCTTTCACCAGGTACGCCTTCACCGCTTCGGCGCGCTGCTCCGAGAGCACGAGGTTTTTTTCCGGCTCGCCCACCCGGTCGGCGTGGCCCGATACGCGCAGCTTGAGCGCGGGCCGGGCTTTCAGCTCGGCGGCCAGCTGGTTGAGGGCCGGGCTCGACTCGGGCAGCAGCTCGGGCTTGCCCACCCGAAACAACACCGTGGGCAGCACCACCGGCGTGGTGGTGATGAGGGGAGCCGGAGCCGGGGCGGGCCGGGCGGTATCGGGCGGGGCAACGGCCACCGGCGGCGTGGGCGGGGCCGGGGGCACCTTGCCCGTTACCGTAATGGTGATGGGCACCACCGGGCTTTGCTCGGTGGGGTAGTAGCCCTGCCGGAGGTAGAAGGTGGTGGTTTTGGTGAGCTTGGTGCGGTAGGTATTGCCGGCCGCAAGGGGCTGTTTCAGCTCGGCATCGGCGTACCAGAGCACGTTGCGGCCCGATACGCGAATGCTGCTTTCGACCCCCGCCGGCACCGTGGCGGCCGATTTCAGCTTGATGCGATAGAACGTGTAGGTGCCCACGCTGCAATCGCCCACCGGGCGGTAGGTGGCGTGGCCGGTCAGCTTTTCCAGGGCCGGGTCGTAGGTGAAGGTGATGGAGCCGTCGCACCAATAGCTGCCAAACGAGCGGCCGGTTTCGTTCAGCTTGTCGCCGTGGTCGAGGCGCAGGGTTTTGGCCGTGCCGGTGCCCGTCATCTGAAACGTGACCGAAATGCCGGGGCTGCCGCCCACTTCCTCATATAGTACCCCAAACAGGCCGGAGCCTTTGCCTTTCTGCAGCCGCAGCACGGCGGGCCAGTAGCCATCCGGCTTGCCGGTTTCGGTTTCTACGCCCTGCCATACGCCCGTCAGGGACTGGGCCTGCGTCGGGCCGGCCAGCAACAATGCCGCCAGGCCATACCAAAAGCTGTGTTTCATTTTGCCAGAATGTAAGTAGCGCATCAGGAGTTAACAGGATTGAACCACGGACGGCCGAAATACAAAAAGGCTGCCGGAATGAGTTCCGGCAGCCTTTTTTACAGGGTTGGGCGCTGCCCGGCGGTTTAGCGCAGCGGCGTTTTGAGCTTCACGAAATAAATGCGGTTGAGGTCCACTTTGCCGGTGGCGGGCAGGATTTTGGCCGCAAAACCGTTCTGCCCGTTGTCGAGCACGCCAAAGTCGTCGTCGTTGGAAATGGCCAGCAGGTCGTTGCCGATGAGGACCATGCCCTCGGCTTTGTCGTGCGGATAAACGGGCGAAATGTCAGTCAGCAGGTCCAGCACCAGGGTTTTCGTCACGGGCACGATGCCGGCCGTGGTCAGGGCCGCCGCCGTTTTCAGCTGTTCCACCGTCTGGCCGCCGTAGAGCTTGCCGGCCGCCGTGTTGGCAGGGTCCGAAATGTCGGTGGCCCCGGCCAGGTCGAACTTATACACCCGCTTGAAGGTGGCCGGCGCGGCCGGGTTGCCGCCGTACAGACCGTCGCGCTCCAGCGCCAGGAAAGTGGTGTTGGTGATGGCCGCGATTTCGCTGCACCCGGTCAGGCCGGCATTTTCCATGAGGTAGGCGTACTGCCTGGTTGCGCCCGTGGCAATATCGAACGTGACCACGCGCAGCACCAGCGAGCCCGACACGGCCGCCGACGAGGGGTTGTACATCGGCGACTGCATCAGCCCGACCAGCGTTTTGCCGTCCGGCGTGATGGTCAGGCCCTCCATGCCCCGGTTGGGGCGGCGGCGGGCCAGCACCAGCGGCAGCGTGCGGCTGCCCGTGCCGGTACCGAAGGGGTTGATGCGCTCGATGGTGCGGCCTGTGGCATCGAAGTGCGCGATGTGCGGCCCGTACTCGTCGCTAATCCAGAACGAGCCGTCCGAGGCCAGCACCAGGCCTTCCGAGTCGATGCCATCGGGGCTGGTGCCGAGCGACTGGCCGGTCAGGTCGAGGGCGGTTTCGCCGGTGCTGCCCTGGCCCACGGGGTTGGGCAGGCCGGTGAGGGGCTGGCCGGCCGCGTTTTTCAGCAGAATGGTTTGCTCCAGCGTCAGCACGCCGTCTTTCATCCGGAACTTGCCAATCTGGGGCGTGAAGTCGGCCTTGCCGAAAACGATGGAGTTGGCCGCCGTGCCGGCCGCGTTGGGGCCCCGGTCGGTGAGCAGGTAAAACACGGCCGGGTCGTTGGGGTCCTGGGCCATCGACGAGCCGAAGCCCCCGTTGTACAGCACCGTGCCATTGGGGGCCGTGGCCAGCACGCGCGGGCTGCTGGCCTCCGCAAAAGCCGGGTAGGTGAGGGCCGTGGAGCCCGTCTCTTCGTCCTTTTTACAGCCGCCGAGCAGCACGCTTCCAACGAGAATTCCACCAAAAACCCTGGCCAAAGGGGAGTATTTCAAGTGCATAATGCGGGTAATAGAAATGAATTATCCCGCAAAAGTCTGGTGACGGTGTTTCCTGAATATTGCCGCAGGGCTACGCTTTGGGTGCATTCGGCGGCTGGCTATTTCCTGCCCGCCGCCGGCTGCTGCTCGCTCCTTATTTTTTCCGCCACTTCCACCATCGGCGCTACCCAAATGTCTTTTTCGTGCGCTTTCAGGTAGCGCAGCAGCTGGCGGTGCGCGGCCAGGTCCACGTTCAGCGGGTGCCCGCCGCCCACGCCGTGAAACAGCAACACCAGCAGCGTGTGCGTCTGCTGCGCCTGCTTCACCAGGTCAATCATGTACTGCCCGTTCTGGCCGTTGATGGAATAGGCGTCCACGTTGTCGAGGTTCACTTCGGCGGCCGTTTGCAGACCGGGCGACACGCCCCGCGCCGCCGCAAAATCGGGGCGCAGCTGGTCGTAGAAGGCCACGCCGCCAATCAGCCGGTCGCCGCAGGGGTAGGCGAAGGTGCGGCTGGCTTTGCCGTCGATGGCCGTCAGCAGCGCATTGTTGGCCCTGATTTCGTCCACCGCCCGGCCCACGGTGTAGGTGTGCAGGTCGTGGTCGGGCTTCACGAAGCTGCGGCCCGGCAGGCTGCCGTCGCAGGGATGAAACAAGGCGTGGTTGCCCAGCTCGTGCCCGTGCCGTGCTGCCTTGCGCCATTCCTCCAGCCGCTTCATCACCACCGGCGAGGAGCCGATGAGGTAGAACGTGCCCCGGAAGCCGGCCGAATCCAGGGCCGGCACCACGTTGTCGAGGTCCACGTCGATGGCGTCGTCGTAGGTCAGCACCACGGCGCAGGATTTCCCATTCCACGGGTTAGTGGTTTGGGCCGAAACAGGCTCCCGTCCGGCCAGCAGCAGCAGCAGAACGGGAGCCAGCAATAAGGTTTTGGCGAAGCTCATGGGCTGCAAATTAGCCCAGGTACGCCATGTCTTCCGCGCTGAGCTGAATTTCGGCCGCTTTCAGGTTTTCGCGCAGGTGCGCCAGCGACGAGGTGCCCGGAATCGGCAGAATCCAGGGCGACTTGTGCAGCAGCCAGGCAATGTTGAGCTGGGCTTCGGTCACGCCGTATTTCCTGGCCACTTCGGCCAGCTTGTTGCCGGCATTGGGCAGCCCGTGCACCAGCGAGAAGAAGGGAATGAGCGGAATGCCGTGCTGCTCGCACAGCGGCAGCACTTCCTCGCCGCCCCGGGTTTCGCCATACGGCGCGCTCAGGCTGGTGCGCTGGGCGTAGCCGTACATGTTTTCGACGGTGGCAATCTCGCCCAGCTTCAGGCCGGCTTCCAGCTCGGCGCGGTTCACGTTGCTCAGGCCCACGTGCTGGATTTTGCCTTCCCGCTGCAGCTCAAACATGGCCCCGAGCTGCTCTTCCAGCGGCACCGGGCCGTGGCCCATCAGGCGCAGGTGCACCAGCTGAATCTGCTCGCGCCGGAGGGTGCGCAGGTTGTTGTCGATGCTGGTGCGCAGGTTGTCGGGGGTGTTGAAGGGCACCCAGCTTTTGTCGGGGCGGCGGGTGGCCCCCACCTTGGTGCAGATGACGAGGCCGGCCGGGTAGGGGTGCAGGGCCTCGGCGATGAGGCGATTGGTCACGTCTTCGCCGTAATAGTCGGCCGTGTCGATGAAATTGACCCCGCTGGCCACGGCGGTTTTCAGAATCTCGAGGGCCTGCGGCCGGTCGGCCGGCTCGCCCCAGATGTCGGGGCCGGTGAGGCGCATGGTGCCGTAGCCGAGGCGCGAAACGGTGAGCGGTTGGGCGGAGTGTTGGGCAATGGTGATGGTGGACATGAGAAAAGAATAGGGTTAGGCTATTGGAGACGGTTTGCCGGGCCGAATGCTTGAAATCCCGGCCGGCAGTGGGCGCGTTGTGGGCGTGCTACGGCCCGTTCTTGCGTAATTCGCAGCTTATGGCTTCTTATCACTCGCCCTGGCAACGGCCGTTGCAGCGGTTCTACTGGCACTCGGTACTGGCCCTGAGTGTGTTTTTTGTGCTGGGCGCGCTGCTGCTCGTGCTGCTGGTGCGCGGCACGCTCTCCGGGCTCGATGTGCAGCTGGTGCTGCGGGTGGGCGGCCCCGTTGGCCTGCTCATTGCCGGGCTCGAAGTGTATGTGTATCCGCAGCTGTTTGCGCGGGTGCGGCTCGGAACGCGGCTGGCGCTGGGCCTGGTGCTCTACCTGGCCGGCTTCTGGGCCATGCTCTACCTCATCCACCGCACGTTCAACAACGCGCCCGACAACCACCTGCTGGCTTCGCTCGAAGGCGAGGGCCTGCACAGCTGGCGCAGCCTGGCCATCCGGCCCGAAGGCCGGGCCTTTGTGCGCCTGCTCACCGGCTACGGCATTCTGAGCCTGTTCACGTCGCTGCTCTACCAGCTCAGCAACAAGGTGGGCCGCCCCGCCCTGCTGCGCCTGTTTCTGGGCCGTTACCACCACCCCGTGGCCGAGCAGCGCATCTTCCTGTTCGTGGACGTGAAGGGCTCCACCACGCTGGCCGAGGAGCTGGGCAATGCGCGCTACAGCCAGCTCATCCGCGACTTCTTCTTCGACATGGGCGCGCCCATCGTGGCCCACCGGGGCGAGATTTACCAGTACGTCGGCGATGAGGTCGTCGTGACCTGGGAGTGGCAGCCCGGCCTCGAGCAGGCGCGGTGCGTGCGCTGCTTCTTCGCCATGCAGCAGGCCATCGACCTGCGCCGCGACTACTACCTGCGCACCTACGGGGCCGTGCCTGCCTTCAAGGCTGGCCTGCACGGCGGCCCGGTGATGGCCACGCAGGTCGGGGCCGTCAAGACGGAGCTGGTGTTCCACGGCGACGTGCTCAACACCACGGCCCGCATCGAGGCCAAATGCAATGCCCTGCACAGCCGCCTGCTGCTTTCGGCCGCTCTCTACGAAGCCCTGCCGCACCCGGCCGAATTCCGGTTTCAGGCCCTGGGCGCGTTTCCACTGCGCGGCAAGGCCGGCACCGTGGCCCTGTATTCGGCCGAAACCGGGGGAGGGCAGTAAAGTAGCGCCGCGCCGGATGGGGCTACTCCGGCGCGCCCGCCGGCTGTCCAAACACCAGCCAGTTCGACTGCCGGGCCGTTTCCGTCCGGCGGTGGCCCAGCTTCACTATGCGGGTTCCGGCCCGGTACCAGCCTTCGTCCCAGTCGCCCATGTCCAGGTAGAGCGCATTGCGGGCTCCCAGCTCCAGCAGGTCATCGGCAAACTGCTTCATCGTCAGGTTATCGGCCACGCTCTCCACTACCGCCCACCGGCGGCCCGCCAGCTCTGCCAGGGCCCGACGCTGAAACAAGCTGCCGCCGTCCGAATGCACCCTGCGGCCCCGAAACACCAGCAGCTCCTGTAGCAGCAGCGTGCCGTGCTGCCGCCGCACCCGCTCCAGCTCCGCGCCGGCCGGCGACTGCCCTCCGGGAATCTGGGTAATCGTGAGCGAGTCGCCGATAATGGTTAGCATCCCATCCAGAAACCCCACTTTGGCCCTGGGCTGCCGCACGCGGCCGTTGTCCACCAGCAGGTCCAGGGGCTGGTCGGTATCCAAATCGGTGTAGGCGGCGGCCACGCTCAGCTGGTTGTGGCTGTCGGCCGCGTCCGGCCTGGCCGTTACCACCCGAATGGCCAGGCCCTGCGGATGAAACACCGAATACTGGTGGCCGTTTGCCGTGGTCCGGCCTTCCAGCCGCACCTCCGCGGCGTTTCGGGAGCAGGCGCACAGGCCGGCCAGCAGAAAAATCAGGAGACGGTTTGGCAGTACGTTCATCGGGGAGCAATGCGTTTCGGCTACCCAAACCAGTTTTCAGCCTTAAAAATTGTGCAGCCAGAAGGCCAATGGCCAGCGCGGGCAGCCTAACTCATGCCTGCATAGCCGTGCCCGGCAGCACCCCCGCCGGCTCAATGCCCTGCTCATCCTTGCGGAGCACCGGCTGCCGGGCTTTGCCCTTGGCCCGGCCCTTGCGGAAGGTGATGCTCCAGATGCTGTCGTAGTCGTCGTCGGGCCATTCCTGGGGCTCTTTGATGCCCAGGGCGGCGGCAATCTTCACAATGTTGTGGTGCTCCCACACCAGCAGCACGGTGCCGCGCTGGCGGCGCAGCTCCTTCACGAGGCCCTTGATTTCGTCGGGCGCGTAGTCGCTGTTGATGGTCAGGTTGTGCTGCACGGCGTAGGGCAGCACGGTTTGCATCATCCGCACGCGGGTGGTCTGGTCCTTGTCGGTGCCGATGCAGGGCACGTAAGTGAAGTGCGGCGGCCGGGGCATCACCTTGTTGAGCACATCGGGCAGGGCCAGCGCCCGCTCAAAGCCCTTGGCCGACAGGTTGTCGCCCTCGGTCGGCTTCTCACCGTGCCGGATAATCACAATCCGGAGCACGGGGCCTTTGGGCACCGGGGGCGCCTTGGGATGCACCGGGTTGAGGTGGTAGAGCAGAAACAGCTTGGTTCGGTCCAGCTCGGAGAAATGGTCTGTCATGAATGGCCGCGTTAAGTAGCCCGGTCAGGTATCGGGCCATGCGTTAGCTGCGGCATACTAGCTCAGCTGTTGCAGGGTTGCAGTCGGCCGTCGGCTGGGGCTTTTAACTGTGCCGAAAGAGGCCCCAAGCCGCTGCCGCAGCGGGCCGCGTCGCGCCCCTGGCACCTCTCAAGGCCGTTGAGGAAGCTAAGCGTGTCTTGAAGTTGCGCCGGGTGAGCCGGAAGATTGCCATTCCGGCCAATCAAAGTCGCTTTGCCGCACTGTGCGGTAGTCTCCCGCCAACCACGGTGCCCTTTTCAGCTTCGGCTGAAACGAGCGAAGCCCGTGGTCGGCAAACCACGGGCTTCGAGAAGTGGGTGATTTGTTCTACTCCGTTAACCTTGAAGACGATGGAGAACAAACCAAACAGCGGCGATGATTACGTGGTAATAGTCGTCAGGCTCCCGGTTAAACTGCTCACGCAGTTTGGTCGGTGGCTGGTGTTGGCAGCGGGCACGTACGTGCTGCTGCATCACTAACCCAAGGCCGGCAGGGAGGGCGAAAGCCCTTCCTGCTTAGGGCTGTAACTGTGCCCAGCCGCCGGAAGTTGCGCAAAGATGCAAAGAATCCGGGAAAACTGATGCCCTCCAAGCCGCTGCCGAAGCGGGCCGCGTCGCGCCGCCGCGCCCGACCGGCCCATGCGCCCGCCCCAGTGCCCTTGGCGCCTCTCAACGCCGCTGAGGAAGCTTAGTGTGTCTTGGAGTTGCGCCCCGCCTCTTGCGAGAGAAGCTGTTTAGAAGTTTCTTAAATCAAATAGGAAGCTGTATAGCGTAGCTAGTCCGTACGTTCCTTGCAAGCCGTAATCCTCAATCTCTTTGGTCTTGCCATTACTATACTGAATGGTTGTATAGGCAGTTTGCGAATCGGTGTAATCAACTTGATAGTTGTCTTCTAAAAGTGGTAAATTAAGATTTGCCAGCAGTGTAGTTAGATAATTAAGGTCTGGCTTTGTCATAATTAAATTAAAATCACCCTTCTTATCGACGTACTCAATGCCTTTATAGCTAACAGAGCCATCCTTTCTAATAGTAAGTTGAAATACTGGGCATGTGCCAAAGCATTGCGTTGTTGAAAATTTGAGTGACTCAATAATCAATTTTGAAGGATGAGTGGCATAAATCATTGGTTTACTATTCAGTACAAATAGTGTATCATGAGTTATGCTGTATGCAGGTCTGTTTGCCCATCCTCCCCGCTCCAAACGGGGGATTCTTGATGTCAAGCAACGCATAGTTAGGTAATCACTATTTGATTTCGAGTAGATTGCCCAAGAAGTTGTCCCGCCGTGTATCCAATAATTAATTGGGTGGCCAACATCTACTTTGGAATAGCGCTTATGGTCGCTTGCGAGTATAAGAAATATGTCTTGTACACCGCGTTTGCCTTCTTCAGCAGATGCAGCAACAAATAAGTCTGTTTTCCCATCATGGTTGAAGTCGCCTTTTAACCAATACTGCGGGTCGGTGGCTTGCAAGGCAACAGTATCTTTTATGACAGAGTTGACTTCTTTCAGTTGAATAGATTTGTAACGATACTTCTGCTTTAGGTAAGACTCAATGGCTGCCTTACTACGCAAGGTGTCTATTTGAGCCGCAACTACTAAATGCTGAAAAAGCATGATGAGGATTAGTAAATACTTGTGTTTCATAAGGTGAATTAGAAAGCAAGAATACTTGTAAAAAGAAAAGGAAGCTGCCTACTTTGAGACAGCTTCCTTTCAGATGCCAAATATTATAAGATTACATATTGCGCCGGTACTGCCCGCCGACCTCAAACAGCGCGTTCGTAATCTGGCCGAGGGAGCAGTATTTCACCGTTTCCATCAGCTCGGCGAAGAGGTTGCCGTTGGCCACGGCCACTTGCTGGAGCTGCTTGAGGCGCGCCGGGGCCTGGTCGGCGTGGCGCTGGTGCAGCAAAGCTAGCTCACGTAGTAAACAGTTGCCGGGCCTTTGCCTTCTTTGGTAAGGCGTTGCTGCGCGAGCAAATCGGCCAGGATTCGCTTCACTGTCGGCGAAGGAATGCCCAGCTTCTCTGCTATCAGTCCCGATTTGCAGCCGGGGTAATTGCCCACAAAAGCCAGCACCGCTTTCTCCCGCGGCGACGACTGCGTTTCCGTCTCGCGCACTGTTAGTTTCTGCAGTAGTTGCTGTTGCACTTTCAGCAGCGCATCAAAAAAGAAGGCTATCCACGACGAGATATTTTCGCCCGGCCGCTGCGACTGGCACTTCTGCAGTTCGCGGTAATACTCCGTTTTGCGGCTCTCAATTTCGTGTTCCAGGCTCACGTACTGAATCCATACGTAGCCGTTCTGGAGCAGGAGCAAGGTGGCCAGCAGCCGGCTCAAGCGCCCGTTGCCATCCTGAAACGGGTGAATGCTCACAAAGTCGTAGCAGAACAGGGCGCATTTCACCAACGGGTGCGTAGTCGTATCGGCGTGGTACCAGGCCACTAGTTCGCGCATGGCGTCCTCGGTGGCAAAGCCCGGCGCGGTGGTCTGAAATATCAGCTGCTTGGTGCCGTCCGGCAGCGTGGCTTCCACGGCGTTGCTGTGCTGCTTGTAGTTACCCCGGTGCCAGTCATCCTTGCGGCTGAAACGCAGCAGTTGGTTGTGCAGTCCCTTGATGTTGTTTTCCGAGATATCGACGTCAGCGTATGATTCCGCAATCAAGTCCAACACCTGAAAGTAGCCCACCACCTCCTGCGAATCCCGGTCTTCGAGCTTGGTGATGTCGGTATTGCGCAGCAGCACTTCCACCTCCGCGTCGCTCATCCGCGAACCCTCAATACGGGTAGAGGCGCCCACGCTGCGCACCGTGGCAATGGCCTTGAGCTGCTTCAGCGTTTGCCCCTCGCGTCGCTCAATGGCCGACCAGCTGGCATCAAATCGGTCGAGCTTGCTCACCGCCGCCAGCAAGGCCCAATCCAGCGTCACTTCCACCGTATGCACGCGCTCTATCATGCCGCGAAGATAAGCGCCCGGCCCTTGCCGTGATACGATTTGATACGATTCGAGACGATGCTGATACGATAAGCTGCGTGCCCCCCAAGTTGGTGCCGAAGCTTAGAGTTACGTAGTGCCGCGCCCGGCTAGTGCCGCGCCCGGCTAGTGCCGCGCCCAGCGGCCCCCTGCGCCCGCCCCCGTGTCCTTGGCGCCTCCCAAAGCCGCTGAAGACTTAAGAATTGCTCCCAATAATGCGCAACACCTGTCCACCCGAGATGGGAAAATCAGGATGTTGTGAGAAATGGAAGTCACCTATGAAGTGGTTAACGCTGTGGATGCTTAAGCTGCTGACGAAACAGCTTGTCCTTAGCCTCATATTCACTTAGCAACTCCTTTCTTTCGCCGAAATAATAGTAATACGTTTTGTCGTGAGCTCCAAAATTTCGCATCGTTACGAAGTCCTCAGGAGGACAATTCTGAATTATCTTGTTTTCAAAAAATACGTGGAATTTATCTTTAGCATAATCGTCATCCAATACTTTAAAACTTTCGCGGTCAGCAGAGTCAACAGCAGCGTTATGATAATATATATGACTTCCGTCTTTGGCCCAATGCCCATTAATTGGTTTGAAATCAGGCTGCGGTTTTGGAATCAATTTATTCTTTATCCAAAATACATTTTTTGAATCAAATGACCAAGGTAAAAGGGACGCTATTCCGAAAGAAGATGGGTCAGCTTCTTCAATGACATTATCAGTTCCACCGTACCCGAAGAAGTAAACCCTCGACCTGTCTTTATAATATCCTTTACCCTCATCAACAATACAAAAGCTTGCTACATCAGCGCCTTGTAAAATAGTTAATCCGCGATATACATGGTTTTTGTCGTAGGCAAAAATACCGTTTAATCTTTTGAATGTATTATAATCTGCGCTTGGTATCTCGGTTTTCCCGAATCCCATTGCCGCATTGGCGTAACGTTTATAAACCTTTCCATCCGATTTCAAATAATTTGTACACGAAGAGAATAGAGTAGCTATACCGATAAGTGATGTACAGTGGATAAAAATAGATTTCATGGCTTCTTGTGAATATGGTAAGTTAAAAAGGGTGCTACCTCAGCAAAGTAGCACCCTTTCGTATTAGCATAAGGCTGACCGAATTACATATTCCGCCGATACTGCCCGCCGACCTCAAATAGCGCGTTCGTAATCTGGCCGAGGGAGCAGTATTTCACCGTTTCCATCAGCTCGGCGAAGAGGTTGCCGTTGGCCACTGCCACTTGCTGGAGCTGCTTGAGACGCGCCGGGGCCTGGTCGGCGTTGCGCTGGTGCAGCAGCTGGAGCATGTCGATTTGGTACTGCTTTTCCTCCTCCGTGGCGCGGATGACTTCGGCCGGCACCACCGTGGGCGAGCCCTTCGACGAGAGGAAGGTATTCACCCCGATGATGGGGTACTCTCCCGTGTGCTTCAGCATCTCGTAGTGCATGCTTTCCTCCTGAATTTTGCCGCGCTGGTACATGGTTTCCATGGCCCCGAGCACGCCGCCGCGCTCCGTGATGCGGTCAAATTCGAGCAGCACCGCCTCTTCCACCAGGTCGGTCAGCTCCTCGATGATGAAGGAACCTTGCAGCGGGTTCTCGTTTTTGGCCAGCCCCAGCTCGCGGTTGATGATGAGCTGAATGGCCATGGCCCGGCGCACCGATTCCTCGGTGGGCGTGGTGATGGCCTCGTCGTAGGCATTGGTGTGCAGCGAGTTGCAGTTGTCGTAGATGGCGTACAGCGCCTGCAACGTGGTGCGGATGTCGTTGAAGTCGATTTCCTGGGCGTGCAGGCTGCGGCCCGAGGTCTGGATGTGGTACTTCAGCATCTGGCTGCGGGCGTCGGCGCCGTACTTCAGCTTCATGGCCTTGGCCCAAATGCGGCGCGCCACCCGCCCAATCACGGCGTACTCGGGGTCGATGCCATTGGAGAAGAAGAAGCTCAGGTTGGGCGCGAAGTCGTTCACGCTCATGCCCCGGCTCACGTAGTATTCCACGAACGTGAAGCCGTTGCTCAGCGTCAGGGCCAGCTGCGTAATCGGGTTGGCGCCCGCCTCGGCAATGTGGTAGCCGGAGATGGACACGGAGTAGAAATTCCGCACCTTCTCGGTGATGAAATATTCCTGCACGTCGCCCATCAGGCGCAGGGCAAACTCGGTGCTGAAAATGCAGGTGTTCTGGGCCTGGTCTTCCTTCAGAATGTCGGCCTGCACGGTGCCGCGCACTTGCGTCAGCGTCTTGGCTTTGATGGCAGCGTACACCTCGGCGGGCAGCACGTCCTCGCCCGTCACGCCGAGCAGGAGCAGACCCAGGCCGTCGTTGCCGGCCGGCAGCTCGCCCTGGTAGCGGGGCCGGGGCTGGCCCTTGGCCGCAAACAGCGCGTCAATCTTGGCATCGACTTCGGCCGTCAACTCGTGCTCCTTAATATACAGCTCGCACTGCTGGTCGATGGCCGCGTTCATGAAAAACGCCGCCAGCGTAGCCGCCGGGCCATTTATCGTCATCGAAACCGACGTGCTGGGGTTGGCCAGGTTAAAGCCGGAGTACAGCTTCTTGGCATCATCCAGGCAGGCGATGCTCACGCCGGCGTTGCCGATTTTGCCATAAATATCGGGCCGCAGGTCTGGGTCTTCGCCGTAAAGCGTCACCGAGTCGAAGGCCGTGCTCAGGCGCTTGGCGGGCAGGCCCATGCTCACGTAGTGGAAACGGCGGTTGGTGCGCTCCGGTCCGCCCTCGCCGGCAAACATGCGGGTCGGGTCCTCGCCCTCGCGCTTGAAGGGAAACACGCCGGCCGTGTAGGGGAATTCGCCGGGGAAGTTCTCCTGCATGGCCCAGCGCAGGCGGTCGCCCCAGCCCGTGTAGCGCGGCACCGACACCTTCGGAATCATATTGCCCGATAGCGACTTGGTATGCGTCTGCACCCGGATTTCCTTGCCGCGCACCGAGTACACGTACTCCGGATTACGGTAGTTCTGCAGGGTGTTTTCCCAGTTTTCCAGAATGGCCTGGCTGTCGGCATCGAGGCGGCGGAGCTGGGTTTGCTTGTTCTTCTCGAACTCGCCCACCATACTGTCGCTGCTCTTTTTCTCGTCGCGGTAGTGCTGCTCCAGCTTCGCAAACGCGCCGGCTACTTCCGCAATGTTGGCCTGCTCGCGCACGCGCTGGTCGTAGGCGCGGTTGGTTTCGGCAATCTCGGAGAGGTAGCGGGTGCGGTGCGGCGGGATGATGTAAATCTTCTCCGAATCCTCGGCGCTGGTTTCCAGGTGAGAGGCGAACGTGGCGCCGGTTTTGGTTTCCAGCATCTTGAGCACCGCCCGGTACAGCCGGTTCATACCGGGGTCGTTGAACTGGGATGCTATTGTGCCGAACACCGGCATTTGGTCCGTGGGCGTGTCCCAGAGGCCGTGGTTGCGCTGGTACTGCTTGCGCACGTCGCGCAGCGCATCCAGCGCCCCGCGCTTGTCGAACTTGTTGAGCGCAATCACGTCAGCAAAGTCGAGCATGTCGATTTTCTCCAGCTGCGTGGCCGCGCCGTACTCGGGCGTCATCACGTACAGGCTGGCGTCGGAGTGCTCGATGATTTCGGTGTCGGACTGGCCGATGCCGGAAGTCTCCAGAATAATCAAATCGTAGTCAGCGGCGCGCACCACGTCCACGGCATCCTGCACGTAGCGGCTCAGGGCCAGGTTGCTTTGGCGCGTGGCCAGGCTGCGCATGTACACCCGCGGCGAGTTGATGGCGTTCATCCGAATCCGGTCGCCGAGCAGCGCGCCGCCCGTCTTGCGCTTGCTGGGGTCGACGGAAATAATGGCAATGGTCTTCTCCGGGAAATCCATCAAAAACCGTCGCACCAGCTCATCCACCAGCGACGACTTGCCCGCGCCGCCCGTGCCCGTAATGCCGAGAATAGGAGCGGAGTGGCCGGATTTCAAGGATTGGTTCTGGCTATTTTCGCTCAGTTGGAAGTCCGAAACCAGCTGGCCTTTCACCCGCTCAAACTCCTCGGGGAAGTTCTCGGCGGCCGAAATCAAACGTCCGATGCTGCGGGCATCTTTCTCCTTCACGTGGCCGGCCTCACCGTTCAGGTTCTGGCCGGTGGGGAAGTCGGCACTTTCCAGCAAATCATTAATCATGCCCTGCAAACCCATGGCGCGGCCATCATCGGGCGAGTAGATGCGGGTGATGCCGTAGCCCATCAACTCCTCAATCTCGCTGGGCAGAATCACACCACCGCCGCCGCCGAATATTTTGATGTGGCCCGCGCCGCGCTCCTTCAGCAGGTCGTGCATGTACTTGAAGTACTCGTTGTGCCCGCCCTGGTAGCTGGTAATGGCAATGGCCTGGGCATCTTCCTGAATGGCGCAGTCCACAATTTCCTGCACCGAGCGGTTGTGCCCGAGGTGAATCACCTCCGCGCCACTGCTCTGAATGATGCGGCGCATGATGTTGATGGCCGCGTCGTGCCCGTCGAACAAAGCGGCGGCGGTGACGATGCGAACGTGGTTCTTCGGTTTGTAGGGCGCGGTGGGAGCGGGGTGCATATAAAGTAGCGCGGACTTTTAGTCCGCGACCATAAGGGTGAAAAACGTGTACGAAGGTACGAAAAACGCCCCGGCGGGGTGGCCGGGGCGTTTCAAACAGGCGTTGTGCAAAAACAAAAATTACTGATTCTCGATGGCCTTCATCCCGGCTTCCGCCACGGCGTGGTCGTCTTCCACGCTGCTGCCCGACACGCCAATGGCCCCGATAACATGGCCGTCGGCACCTTTAATCGGCAGGCCGCCGGGGAAGCTGATGAGGCCGCCGTTGGAGTGCTCAATGTTGTAGAGCGGGCCGCCGGGTTGGGCCAGCTTGCCGATTTCGCCGGTGGGCATGTCGAAGAAGCGGGCCGTTTTGGCCTTCTTGATGGAGATGTCGAGCGAGCCCAGCCAGGCGTCGTCCATGCGGACGAAGGCCGTGAGATTGGCCCCGGCATCGACCACGGCGATATTCATTTTCACCCCCATTTCGAGGGCTTTCTGGTGGGCCGCCTGAATGGCCGCCTGGGCTTGTTGGAGAGTAATTCCCATGAAAAATGCGAAAAAATAAGGAAGGTGAGAGGTTGCTGCTTACCCAACGTTGGTGGCGGCCCTTCGGTTTTGGCCCCAGGCACTGCGGCACTGTTCAGCAACGCCAGGCTTGCAAAAAAAAGCCCTGGCCACGCTGGCCAGGGCTAAGCAAAAATTGTCCTTTAGCCAAAAGCGACGGGTGGGCTCAGGGCCAGGTACCAGCCGGCGGCCACCAGGACGGTCAGTCCCACCAGCCCCCAGGCTACATGGGTCGGCTGAGGACGGTTCACGGTTTCCGAAAATACCTCGTTGAGACAGCCCAGGGCCAGCGGCGTCACCAACAGGCCCATCATCAGGAGGTGAACTCCTTCGTAAACCGAAAAATACGGGCGCTTCGCCACGGCAATGAGGGCCCCGCCCACCAGCCACGGCACAATCAGAGTGCTTATCACCATGAGCTGCCGGAGGGAATAGCGCATGACCGTGCGCGAGTCGTGGGCCTGTAAAAAGGCCACTGCCCCAAAGTAGCCGGCCGCCAGCTGCACCAGCCCGGCCAGCAGGGCCAGAATCACGTCCATGGCGTTGCCCAGCTGAAACAGCCAGTCCGACACGTACCAGAACCCGGAATGCGTGAGCGTATCGGCCAGCAGCGCCCCAAACACGTTGTTGCAGCAATGAAAGGCAATCCAGAGCAGCAGCAGCTTGAAATTGCCGCGCCGCGCCCGCTCGCGCCGCCAGTACCACCGAAATGCCACCATGCCCAGCAGCACGCAAGCCAACGGCCCGGCCCCGTGCACCCCAATAATGGCCATGCGCCACCACTCGCCATCGGCCAGCGTGTACACGATGCGGCTCGGGTCCCAGGCACCGCGCAGGTGGTAGAAGCGCGAAACTTCCAGCTTCGCCGCCTGGTGTACCGCCCATACCAGGTAATAAGCCAGCACGTAGAGGGCCGTGCCATTCAGCGCCGTCGTCAGGAACTTGCTCTTGTCAATGTCTTCTGAAGGCGTGGGAGTAGTAGCAGTTTCCGGTTGCATAGGCAAATAGGAGTAGTCAGATGGCAATGGCTAATCGGCAAAACTAAGCAGCCCCCGCTACAATCAAGCTACGTGGGGCCGGATGGCGGCGCGGCGGCCGGCAAAGGGCCCGGCTGGCTTTTGCGCCCGGCAGTTCGTACCTTCGCGAACTGAAAAATAGCCCTCTGTGAAGAATATCCGCAACTTTTGCATCATTGCCCACATCGACCACGGCAAAAGCACCCTGGCCGACCGTCTGTTGGAGTTTACCAGCACCGTGGCCAAGCGCGACATGCAGGCCCAATTGCTCGACAACATGGACCTCGAGCGCGAGCGGGGCATCACCATCAAGAGCCACGCCATTCAGATGCAGTACCCCTACAAAGGGGAAATCTACACGCTGAACCTGATTGACACGCCCGGCCACGTCGACTTCAGCTACGAAGTGAGCCGCAGCATCGCGGCCTGCGAAGGCGCACTCCTGATTGTGGACGCCTCCCAGGGCATCGAAGCCCAGACGATTTCCAACCTCTACCTCGCCATCGGCGCCGACCTGGAGATTATTCCGGTGCTCAATAAAATCGACCTCCCGCACGCCATGCCGGAGGAAGTGACCGACGAAATCGTGGACCTCATCGGCTGCAAAGCGGAGGACATCATCCACGCTTCGGGCAAGGCCGGCATCGGCATCGAAGCCATCCTGAACGCCATCTGCGAGCGGGTGCCCGCCCCCAAAGGCGACCCGCAGGCCCCGCTGCAGGCCCTGATTTTCGACTCGGTTTTCAACTCCTACCGGGGCATCGAAGTCCTGTTCCGCATCAAGAACGGCAGCATGAAGAAGGGCGACAAGCTCCGCTTCATGGCCACCGGCAAGGAATACGGGGCCGACGAAATCGGTATTCTGGGCCTCAACCAGGAGCCGCGCCAGGAAATCAGCGCCGGCAACGTGGGCTACCTTATCTCGGGCATCAAGGAGGCCCGCGAGGTGAAGGTGGGCGACACCATCACGCACGTGCACAACCCCACGCCGGAGGCCATCCAGGGCTTTGCCGACGTGAAACCGATGGTATTCGCCGGCATTTACCCCGTCGATACCACCGAGTACGAAGAGCTGCGCTCCAGCATGGAGAAGCTGCAGCTCAACGATGCCTCGCTGGTGTGGGAGCCCGAAACTTCGGTGGCCCTGGGCTTCGGCTTCCGCTGCGGCTTCCTGGGCATGCTGCATATGGAAATCGTGCAGGAACGCCTCGAGCGCGAGTTCAACATGACGGTCATTACCACCGTGCCGAGCGTGCAGTTCCACGCCACCGGCACCAAGGACCAGCTGCTGACCATCAACGCGCCGAGCGAAATGCCCGAGCCGAACCTGATTAAGCACATCGAGGAGCCCTACATCAAGGCCCAGATTATCACGGCTTCGGAGTACGTGGGGCCCATCATCACGCTGTGCATGGACAAGCGCGGCATCATTAAAGGCCAGTCTTACCTGACTTCGGAGCGGGTGGAGATGAGCTTCGAGCTGCCGCTGTCCGAAATCGTGTTCGACTTCTTCGACAAGCTCAAGTCCATCAGCCGCGGCTACGCTTCGCTGGACTACGAGCTGATTGGCTTCCGCGAGTCCGACATGGTGAAGCTGGACGTGATGCTGAACGGCGAGAAAGTGGATGCCCTGTCGGCCATCGTGCACCGCTCCAAAAGCTACGAGTGGGGCAAGCGCCTCTGCGAGAAGCTGCGCGAACTGCTGCCCCGCCAGATGTTCGATATTGCCATTCAGGCGTCCATCGGCCAGAAAATCATCGCCCGCGAAACCGTGAAAGCCCTGCGCAAAAACGTAATCGCCAAGTGCTACGGCGGCGATATTTCCCGGAAACGCAAGCTGCTCGAAAAACAGAAGGAGGGCAAAAAACGGATGCGTTCCGTTGGCTCCGTCGAAATTCCGCAAGAGGCGTTTCTGGCGGTTCTTAAAATTGATTAATGAAAAAGGCGGCTCCGATTGGGGCCGCCTTTTTTATTGTGCTTCATCGCCTAGAAGGTGGGCGTTGGCGCTAGATTGCCAGGTGCTTCAACGGGGCCTACGTAGCGTACATCGTTCGAGAATCCCCACAGAGGAATAAAAATAATGCCCAGGAACAGGATTGCCAGATAATTCCCGATGCCATACTTGCCATAAGACTTAGCGAAGCTCACGTAGAGGGTAATCGCAAAGTAAATGTTGACAATCGGAATGAAAAGTAGAATGATTTTCCACGCCTCACGTCCCACAATCTCCTGCATGACAATGATGTTGTAGATGGGTACAATAGCTGCCCAGCCTGGTTTTCCTGCTTTCACAAAGAGCTTCCAAAGCCCTGCAATGATTAGGATGAAAACTGCCAGCTCAATGAGTAGAAACAAGCCGATACCGGCTGCAGAAGGTTGGTTTTCCATGAAAGGAATGTTGGTGAATGTGGATGTTGGAATGAGTTTGAGGAGCCAATGTATTGATTATTCGCCAAACCAAGACACTTAAATACCTCTTTTTATGAATAATGATGTTGCCGTAACAACCACCTCCAACCTCATCGACGGTAAGCAGACCGCCGAAGACATCAAGGTCGAAATTGCCGCCGAAGTGGCTGCCCTGAAAGCAGCAGGCCGAAAGGTGCCGCACCTGGCGGCCATTCTGGTGGGCCACGACGGTGGTTCCGAAACCTATGTGCGCAACAAGGTGCTGGCCTGCGAGCGGGTTGGCTACGAATCCACTTTGTTGCGTTTCGAAGATGACATCACCGAAGCCGACCTGCTGGCCAAAGTGGCTGAGTTGAACGAAAACGCCGAGATTGATGGCTTCATTGTGCAGCTCCCGCTGCCCCGGCACATCGATTCCGAGAAGGTCATCGAAGCCATTCGGCCCGAGAAAGACGTGGACGGTTTCCACCCCATGAACCTGGGCCGCATGGTGGCCGGCCTGCCCGCGCTACTGCCCGCCACGCCCTCCGGCATTGTCGAACTGCTGACGCGCCAGGGCATCAAAACCAGTGGCAAGCACGCCGTGGTTATCGGCCGCTCCAATATTGTAGGTACGCCGGTTAGCATATTGCTGGCCAAGAATTTGGAGACGGCCAACTGCACCGTCACTTTATGCCACTCGCGCACCCAAAACCTGGCCGAGATATGCCGGACGGCCGACATTGTGGTGGCCGCCATTGGCCGGCCCGAGTTTGTGACGGCCGACATGGTTAGCCCTGGTGCCGTGGTCATCGACGTGGGTACTACCCGCGTACCGGACGCCACCAAAAAAAGCGGCTTCACCCTCAAAGGCGACGTGAATTTTGCCGAAGTGGCCCCCCTGGCATCGGCCATTACGCCGGTGCCCGGCGGCGTGGGTCCCATGACCATTGCCATGCTTTTGTTGAACACTTTGCGCGCTGCGAAGGGCGAAATCTACCCGCGCTAAGCGGGTAGATTTTTAGGAATATTTGGTTGTGCTAAGGCTACGCCGTACTTTTAAAGTCCGGCGTTGGGAACGGTGTGTCCCGGGGTCGGCGTTAAGGTTGCTAGTCTTCCTGACGCTTTTTTGTGAAAATACCCGTGACGTTACTTTCTGCTGAACTAATTGCATCTTCCCATGATGGGGCCGCTGTGGCCACCGGCGAGCTACTGCCCGTGATGGAGCAGTTCTATACCATTCAGGGCGAGGGCTATAATACCGGCCGGGCGGCCTACTTTATCCGGTTGGGCGGCTGCGACGTGGGCTGCGTGTGGTGCGACGTAAAAGAGTCGTGGGATGCCGACGCGCACCCGCGCCAGACGGTGGCCCAGCTCGTAGCCGCCGTGCTCGAACATCCCGGCCGCGATGTCGTCATCAC
The DNA here is from genome assembly GCF_054780555.1 of Hymenobacter daeguensis. Lineage (NCBI taxonomy): Bacteria > Pseudomonadati > Bacteroidota > Cytophagia > Cytophagales > Hymenobacteraceae > Hymenobacter > Hymenobacter daeguensis. The sequence goes on along the minus strand of NZ_BAAGWC010000014.1, from coordinate 127,337 downwards.
CGGCGGCGAACCGCTGATGCACAACCTGGGGCCGCTCACAGCGGCTTTGCACGCCGCTGGCTGCCGCACCTGGCTCGAAACGTCGGGGGCGCACCCGCTGTCGGGCCGCTGGGACTGGGTGTGTTTGTCGCCCAAAAAGTTTAAGGCGCCGTTGCCCGAGGTGCTGGCAGCGGCGCACGAATTGAAAGTCGTGGTGTTCAACAAACACGATTTTGAATGGGCCGAAGAGCATGCCGCGTTGGTTCCGGCCAGCACGCGCTTATACTTGCAGCCCGAGTGGAGCCGGGCCGCTCGCATGACCCCCGAGCTGGTGGATTACGTAAAGCAGCACCCACGCTGGCAAGTGTCGCTGCAAACGCACAAATACCTCGATATTCCCTAGCTTACCGTATGCGTCGCAGTTCAGTGTTGGGGGCCCTGCGCCTCGCCATGATAAGCCTGCTGGGGCTGGCCTCCGCCGAAACGGCGTGGGCGCAGCTCCCGCCCAAAGTGCAGACTCCTACCAACACCAAGGCCCGCGGCCTGCTCGAAAAAGCGCAGCAGCAAGTCAAGGAACGGGATTTCGTGAAGGCGGTTGAAACCCTCAATCAGCTCAACCAGAAGTTCCCGTCCTTTGGTGAAGCCTTTCTGCTCAAAGGCTCCCTGCTGAAAGCCATGGGCGACAACCGCGGCACTCTCGCCGCCTACCGCGACGGGCTTGCCAAAGTGACCCCTGATGCCAGCCACGCGTCTGAGTTTCAGCTGCTGGGCGATTTGGCCCTGAGCTATGGCGAGTACCAGACCGCCCTCGACGCCTACAAGCAGCTGATGAAGGTGGCGCCCAAAACGCAGAAAAACCTGGTTAAATCGCAGCGACAACTGCTGACCTGCGAGTTTGCCCTCGATGCGATGAAGCACCCGGTGGGCGAAGCGCCCGTGCCGCTGCCCTCGCCGCTCAATGCGTTTAAGTTTCAGTATTTCCCGGCCCTGACGGCCGATAACCGCTTTCTGCTGTTCACGGGCCGCCCGGCCGCCAGCAGCGGCGAGGACTTGTACGTGAGCCGCCAGAAAGACAACGGATTCGGCGAGCCCGTGCCGATTTCACCTGCCATCAACTCCAGCTACAACGAAGGGGCCGGCACCATCTCCGGCGATGGCAAGACGCTGGTTTTTGCCTCCTGCGACCGGCCCAAGGCCATTGGTAACTGCGACTTATACATCTCGCGCCGCACCGGCAACAACTGGAGCCCACCCGTCAACCTGGGCCTGAACGTGAACTCGACGGAGTGGGACTCACAGCCCTCGCTTTCGGCCGATGGCCGCACGCTCTATTTCACCTCGACGCGGCGCGGCGGCCAGGGCCAGGAGGATATTTACGTGACCACGCTGCAGCCCGATGGCAACTGGAGCCCCGCCCAAAACGTGGGCACGCCCGTGAACACGCCGGGCAAGGACATGGCTCCTTTCATTCATGCCAGCGGCACCACGCTGTATTACGTCACCGACGGCCTGGTGGGCATGGGTGGGCTCGATGTATTTCGCTGCGAGAGAACGGCGGCCGGTGGCTGGAGCGAGCCTAAAAACCTGGGCTACCCACTCAATACCTTCGAAAACGAGGCATCACTGTTCATCACTTCTGATAACCAGCGGGGCTTTTGCTCGCGCAGCCGGGCCAGCGAGGAGCCGGCGGCGGGTGGCTACCGCCTGGCCCGGGAGCGGCCCGTGGAGTTGTTCGGATTCTCGGTGCCGCCGCCCGTGAAAGCCCGCGAAACCAGTACTTACACGCAGGGTCGGGTGTTCGATGCCAACACCAAAAAGCCGCTCAAAGCCGAGGTTAAGCTCTACGACCTCGACACCGATGTACTGACGCAGTTCGTAACCTCCGACCCCGAATACGGCGACTACACGGTGGTGCTCAACGAAGGCCACCACTACGCCATGTATGCCTCGGCCGATAAATACCTGCTCAAAAGCCTCAGTTTTGATTATTCCAGCCAGCACAGCTTCAACCCGACCGCGTTGGACATCTACCTGGAGCCCGTGCGCGCCGGCCGCAGCGTGGTGCTGAATAACCTATTTTTCGATACCAACAAATACGAATTGAAGCCGCAGTCGCGTACTGAACTGAACCGACTTATCGAGTTTATGCGCCAGTACCGCGACGTGCAGATTGAGGTTTCGGGCTACACCGATAACGTGGGTTCGCCGGAAGCCAATGTACAACTCTCGCAGCGCCGGGCCCAGTCCGTGGTTGAGTACCTGTCCGGCCACGGCATTTCCGTAAACCGCCTGCGCTCCAAGGGTTATGGCGCAGGCCACCCGCTGGCGGCCAACGACACCGAAGCGCACCGGCAGCTAAACCGCCGCATCGAGCTACATATCCTGTAAGCGCTGCGCGCTTAGAGGCCCCGAAGCGGCCGGATGCAGAAGCCAATGCTTCTGCATCCGGCCGCTTTTTTAGTTAGGCCCAGGGCGGCAGCCATTGTGTGCACGAACAAGCCCGGATTTGTCCCCAAAACAGCCGAAATACGGCTGGCAAAAGCTGTTTGGCAGCCGTATGACGCGTTAAATCAGTGCTTGAAGTAACACTTTAAGTAAGACGCTATTTCGCTGGCTAAGGCTTGTTTTACTTAAATCAAGGCTTAAAAAACATTAAAATTTAATTGGATTTGCGGGTAGAAATGTGTCATTCAGCTAATAGGAAATTTTTTTTTGCCTTCGCCAACCTGTTTTTTTGATTATTAGATTTGTGTTGTAAATCAGTTGTTTATAATGTATTTGAAAAACCTTGTAATTAAAAAAGTGCCATAAAAGTCGTTTTTTGTTCAAATGGAATGATTGACTAGGTTTGATGAACCCGATTGCACTGAAACCGGGCAGCTCATTCATCATACCACCATCAATCCTTCATTTTTATGAAAAACCTGTTCTTCGCAACCTGCATCGCCGCCAGCGTGAGCGCAACGCCAGTGGCCGTAGCGGCCGGCCCCGGCGATGGCTCGTACTCGCACGCCATGATGGCCCGCGCTACCACGCTCACCCGGGCACTGGCGCAACGCATCCAGTTCAACGAGGCCCAGTACCTCGCCGTGAAGCAGCTGCACCTGAATATGCTCACGGAGCGCCGCGATTTGGAGATTCTGCTGAACGGAGCCAGCGCCGAAGAGCGCGACACCCGCCTCGCCGAAGCCCAGCAGCGCTACGAAACCGAGCTGAGCATGCTGCTCCAGCCGCAGCAATTGGTGGCGTATCAGGCGCTCCGCAACAACTTTACCGCGCACCGCCTGAAATAGGGGAGGGCAACCTTCCCGAACGGACACGAAAAAGCCCGCTCCATAGAGCGGGCTTTTTGTTTTTGAAGCAAACCGGCGAAACCTAGCGGGCGCTGATGTCGGTGTAGTCGCGCTCCAGCTCGCCGGTGTAAATCTGGCGGGGGCGGCCGATGGGCTCTTTGTTTTCGCGCATCTCTTTCCACTGGGCAATCCAGCCGGGCAGGCGGCCCAGGGCAAACATTACCGTGAACATCTCGGTGGGAATGCCCAGCGCTTTGTAGATAATGCCCGAGTAGAAGTCCACGTTCGGGTACAGCTTGCGCTCGATGAAATACTGGTCGGTGAGGGCGGCCTGCTCCAGCTCCTGCGCGATTTTCAGCAGGGGGCTGTCCTGCATGCCAAGGGCCTGCAGCACTTCGTCGGCCGCCTTTTTGATGATTTTGGCGCGCGGGTCGAAGTTCTTATACACGCGGTGGCCGAAGCCCATGAGGCGGAACGAGTCGTTCTTGTCCTTGGCCTTGGCGATGAACTTGCTGGTGTCGCCGCCGTCTTTCTCGATGGCTTCCAGCATTTCGATAACTTCCTGGTTGGCACCGCCGTGCAGCGGGCCCCACAGGGCGTTGATGCCCGCCGAAACCGAGCCATACAGGCTGGCGTTGGCCGAGCCCACGAGGCGCACGGTGCTGGTCGAGCAGTTCTGCTCGTGGTCGGCGTGCAGGATGAGGAGCTTGTTGAGGGCGCTGACCACTACGGGGTTGATTTCGTACTTCTCGGTGGGGAAGCTGAACATCATGTAGAGGAAGTTCGCGCAATAGTCCATGTCGTTGCGCGGGTAGTTCAGCGGGTGGCCCATGTTGTTCTTATAGGTCCAGGCCGCGATGGTCGGCATCTTCGCCAGCAGGCGAATGATGTTCAGCTCCATTTCTTCGGGGCTGAGGTCGGGCGACACGCTCTGCGGATAGAAGCCGGTGAGGGCGCAGATGAGCGACGACAGAATGGCCATGGGATGCGTAGCCGACGGGAAGCCGTCGAAAATCTTGCGCATGTCCTCGTGCACCAGCGTGTGCTTAGTGATTTGGCCGCTGAAGTGCGCCAGCTCTTCCTGGGTGGGCAGCGCGCCGTAAATCAGCAGGTAGGCCACTTCCAGGAAGCTCGACTTTTCGGCCAGCTGCTCAATGGGATAACCGCGGTAGCGGAGAATGCCTTCTTCGCCGTCGAGGAAGGTGATGGCGCTTTTGGTGGCACCGGTGTTCTTGTAGCCCGAATCGAGGGTGACGTAGCCGGTCTGGTCGCGCAGCTTGCCGATGTCAAACGCTTTTTCGTGTTCGGTGCCTTCAATGACGGGCAAGGTGATGGACTTGCCGTCGAGAATGAGTTCAGCAGTTTCTGCCATGGGCGGGATGAGTGTTAGGGGAATAGGGTGCGAAACTAAGCCATAAGCCGTAAGCCGGGAAATTTTTACGCGATGCAAACTACGTTCAAGACAACTGAACGTCCTGTGAAGTTTGGGAAAATGGGCTTAAAAACCCCATTTATGGCATTTGGCAACGTTTGCGTCGATTGTCGAAAGTCAGCTGCTACAGGGCAAGCCAGCTCCGGTTATTTGCCGATGCAGAACTGGGTGAAAATGCTGGTGAGAAGGTCTTCGGAGGAAATCTCGCCGGTGATTTCGCCCAATGCCGCCAGGGCGTGGCGCAAGTCGGCCGCCAGTAGCTCGGTGCCGAAGCCGGTATCGAGGCCGGCCTGCACGGCGGCCAGGTGCGAAGCGGCGGTTTCGAGGGCGCGGGCGTGGCGCACGTTGGTGACGATGGTGGCCGAAGCCGTATGCTCCAGCGCCGAGCCGCGCACCTGGGTGAGCAAGGCCGCCTGCAAGGCTTCCAGCCCCTGGAGCTGACCGGCGGCCAGCAGCACCAGCGGCGTCTGGATTGCCGGAAATGGCTGGTCGGCCCGGAACCGGGCGACAAAAGCAGCCTGGGTTTCGGGCGAAGCCAAATCGGTTTTATTGCCCACGGCAATGACCGGCAACTCCAGGCCCGCCGTAAGCTTAAGCTCCTGAATTTCAGCCTCGACTTCGGCCGGGTTCATCTCCGCTAAATCAAACAGATACAGCAGCAATGCTGCCTGGCTCACGCGCTGCCGGGTGCGGCGCACGCCAATGGCTTCCACTTCATCGGCGGGGTTGTCGCGCAGGCCAGCCGTATCCACGAAGCGGAACCGCAGGCCCTCGATGCTCACCTCGTCCTCGATAAAGTCGCGGGTGGTACCCGGAATGGCCGATACAATGGCCCGCTCCTCGCGCAGCAAGGCATTGAGCAGCGTGGACTTACCGGCATTGGGCCGGCCGGCAATGACGGTGGTGATGCCGTTTTTGATGACGTTGCCCAGCTCGAAGGAGCGCAGCAGGCCCAGGACTACGCTGCGCACTTCCGCCAAAAGCAAGGCCAGGCCGGTGCGGTCGGCAAACTCCACGTCTTCTTCGCCGAAATCCAGCTCCAGCTCCAGCAGGGCGGCAAACTTGATGAGGCGGGCGCGCAGCTCGCGCAGCTCGTTGGAGAAGCCGCCGCGCAGCTGGTTCAGCGCCACGCGGTGGCTCAGGGCCGAGTCGGCGGCGATGAGGTCGGCCACGGCCTCGGCCTGGGCCAGGTCCAGCGCGCCGCTGAGGAAGGCGCGCTTGGTGAACTCGCCGGCCTCGGCCAGGCGGGCGCCGTGGCGCAGGAGCAGGGCCAGCACCTGCCGCACCACGTAGTCGGAGCCGTGGCAGCTGATTTCGACCACGTCTTCGCGGGTGAAAGATTTGGGGGCGCGGTAGAGCGCCGCCACTACTTCGTCGATGATTTCGCCGGTGGCGGGGTCGCGCAGGGTGCCGTAGTGCAGGGTGTGGCCGGCGGCGGCGGCAAAGCTTTTTTTGGAGAAAACGGCCGCCGTAATGCCAACGGCAGCGGGGCCGGAAAGGCGAACAACGGCCAGCGCGCCTGCGCCCGGCGGCGTGGAAAGCGCAACGATGGTATCGGAGAAAAGCGTGGTCATGCCGTTACAAACAAGTTACGGCTCACTTCGGCTGAAATCAAGGCCGTGCTCTCACGGTTTATGCGGATTTCGAAGGAGTTATCAAACACGACTTTGTCCAGCACTTCAACCACCGCGCCGAGCTGCAGGCCCACTTTGTCGAGGTACTGCAGGAAGGGCGCGGAGGTGTTTTTGACGGCCGCCAGCGTGCCGCACTCGCCTTGGCAGAGGTCGGCCAGCAGGCGGTGCGCCGGGCGGCGCATGGCGCCATCCTCGGCCGGAATGGGGTCGCCGTGCGGGTCGAGGGCGGGGTGGCCCAGGAAGGCGTCGAGCCGGCGCATGAGCAGCGGCGACTGCACGTGCTCCAGCTCTTCGGCCACCTCGTGCACCTCGTCCCAGCTGAAGCCGAGCTGCTGCACCAGGAAAACTTCCCACAGCCGGTGCTTGCGGATGGTGAGCAGGGCCAGGCGCTGGCCTTCGGCGGTGAGCTGCACGCCCCGGTATTTCTCGTAGTTCAGCAGCCCTTTTTCGGCCAAGCGGCGAAGCATATCCGTGACCGAAGCGGCGCGGGTATCGAGGGCGGCCGCAATGCGGTTGGTGCTCACGCCAGCGGTTTCGGGCTCGGCCTCGGCCAGCTTAAAAATAGCTTTGAGGTAGTTCTCTTCCGTTTGGCTCGGAAGCCTGGAAGGGGAAGACTGACTACTCGAAACAGATTCGCTCATGCAGGTGGGGCGGAACGGTAGGGCCAGTGCCCGGCGGCACAAAGAAATGCACACCGGGCCCTGGCCCCAATCCGTCGACGTAAAAAATGACTAACGCTAAAACTTCAGCAGCGCCGACGCCCAGGTGAAGCCCGAGCCAAAGGCGGCCAGGCAAACCAGGTCGCCGCGCTTGATTTTGCCTTCCTGCACGGCTTCGCTGAAGGCCAGGGGCACGGAGGCGGCGGTGGTGTTGCCGTAGCGCTGAATGTTGCTGAAAATTTTATCGTCGCTCAGGCCCATTTTCTGCTGCACGTATTGCGTGATGCGCAGGTTGGCCTGGTGCGGGATGAGCATATCGATGTCGGTGGGCTGGTAGCCGTTCTGGTCCAGCGCCTCCTTGATGACCTGCGGGAAGCGCACCACGGCGTGCTTAAACACGTTCTGGCCGTTCATGTAGGGGTAGAGGTCCTGCTTGTTGGCCACCACGTACTCAACGCGGTTGTCGCGGTTCGAGCCGGGTTCTTTCACAATGAGCTCCTCGGCGTGCTCGCCCTGGGCGTGCAGGTGCGTGCTGAGGATGGCGTGCTCGTCGGACGTGCTGGGGCGAAGGACCATGGCTCCGGCACCATCGCCGAAAATAACGGAAACGCCCCGGCCTTCGGGCGACTTATCGAGGCCGGAGGAGTGGATTTCGGAGCCCACCACGAGCACCGTGTCGTACATGCCGGTCCGGATGAACTGGTCGGCCACCGAGAGGGCGTAGATGAAGCCCGAGCACTGGTTGCGCACGTCGAGGGCCGGGCAGTTGTTGGTCATGCCCAGCTCGCGCTGCATCAGCACGCCCGAGCCAGGGAAGAAGTAGTCGGGCGAGAGCGTGGCAAACACAATCAGCTGCACGTCGTTGGGCGCGAGGCCGGCCATTTCGAGGGCCTTGCGGGCGGCATTGGCCCCCATGTTGGCCGTCGTGTCCTTGCCTTCTTCAAACCAGCGCCGCTCCTGAATGCCGGTCCGCTCCTGAATCCAGGCATCGGAGGTGTTCATCATGGGCTCCAGCTCCACGTTTTTAACGACCCGGCTCGGAACGTAATGGCCGACGCCGGCAATGAAAGAGTGACGTAAAGTTGCCATGGATGACGAAGGATTGAGGTGGGAATTTCGGGGAGGGAAATGCCGAACGTGAGGTATGAATTGAAATCCCGGGCGCGCGTTTTAGCGCGAAATGGGGCGCAAAGGTGGCGGTTTAAATAACAGTATCCAGCAAATGCCACAATTTTTTGCTTTCCGCAGCCCACAGCACTTCGGCAGGAATGCCGTTGGGGTAGAACTGCCGGCTGCGCAGCTGGGCCATCAGGGCCGGGCCATCAACGGGCTGCTGAAAATCGAGCTGCAGGCCCGCGCCATGCGCCTGCAGCAGCTCATTCCACAGGGCATTAGGCGAGGAAATAACCGGCAGCCCGTGCGCCAGGTACTCAAACAGCTTGGTGGGCCGGCAGCGTTCCGTGCTGAGGTGCGGCCGGTAGGGCAGCAGGCCCACGTGGCTGCGGCCGATTTCGGCCACAACGCGGGCGTGCGGCACCAGCTCCTGCCCGCCGATGAGCGTGAGCCAGGCCGCACTCTCCGCTACCTTTTGCTGAAGCTGCGCCAGCAATGCTGGCTGCTGGCAGAAGCCGATGATGGTGAGCCGGGCCCCGCCGGGCCAAACCCCGTGCAGCTGCTCGGCAAGCGCAATGGCTTCCCACACGCCGTTGAGCTCAGAGATGGTGCCGGAATAGAGCAGCCGCAGCGGCTCGGCAGGCGATGGCAGGAGCAGGGGCTGCGTGGGCAAGGCTTCGCCGGGCGCGGGCTGGTATTTGTTTTCCAGCACAACAACCCGGCCGGTTGGCAATGATTGCAGAAAAGGCAATTCCTCGGCGTAGCTGGCTTCGGCCAGGATGACGCCGGCGGCCTGCCGCGCCGCCCGGCCCTCTACCCGGCGCAGCCCCGCTGCCAGCCCGCGCCGCGTGAGGCCTTGGTACACGCGCTGGGTGCTCACATTCAGCGCGTAGTTCTCGCGGATGTCGTAAATAAATTTTCGGCCCGTGCCCAGGGCTTGCCAAAGCAGCGTGAGCGGCAGCAGTTCCGGCGCGTGCACGACGACAGCGGCCGGCCGCAGCTGCCGCAGCAGGCGCCAGTAGCGCCATTGCGCGGCCAGCCGGCCCAGGCTCAGCCGCGAGCCGTTGAAAATGGGGTGCTGAAAAATGCCCGGTGAAGCCTGGGATGCCACCGGCCCCGCAGCACCCCGGCCCGCTACGTGCGCCTGCACCCCCGGTCGCTCACAGAGGGTTTGGGCAAACTTGCCCCGCATACGGGTATCGTCCACCGGCTTCAGCACCGATGCCAGCAAAACCACCAATTGAGAGGACCCGGAGCCAAGCACGGCCCAAAGATGCTAGTTTTGCCGTTTCCAAGCGCCTCCGGCATTTCCCGGCGGCTTACATTCCCCTGATTCATCATCCCTCCTGCTATGGCTGACCTGCAAACCCAAATTGAAGCCGCCTGGGCCGACCGCGCCCTGCTCCAAACCGCCGAAACCAAAGCCGCCATCGAGCACGTCATCGAAGAGCTCGACAAGGGCCGCCTGCGCGTGGCTACCCCGCCCGCCGAAGACGGCGGCGACTGGACCATCAACGAATGGGTGAAGAAGGCCGTGATTCTCTATTTCCCCATCCGCCAGATGAGCACGCAGGAAGTCGGCCCCTTCGAGTACCACGACAAGATGCTGCTCAAAACCGACTACGCCGGCCAGCAGGTGCGCGTGGTGCCGCCCGCCGTGGCCCGCTACGGCGCGTTTCTGGCCCCCGGCGTCATCCTCATGCCCAGCTACACCAACATCGGCGCCTACGTGGGCGAGGGCACGATGGTGGACACCTGGGCCACCGTGGGCAGCTGCGCCCAGGTGGGCAAAGGCGTGCACCTGAGCGGCGGCGTGGGCCTCGGCGGCGTGCTCGAGCCCGTGCAGGCGGCCCCCGTCATCATCGAGGACGGCGCCTTCATCGGCTCGCGTAGCATCCTCGTGGAAGGCTGCCGCATCGGCAAGGAAGCCGTGATTGGCGCGGGCGTCACCATCACCGGCAGCACCAAAATCATCGACGTAACCGGCCCCGAGCCCAAGGAATATCGCGGCTACGTGCCGCCGCGCTCGGTCGTCATTCCCGGTTCCATTGCCAAGCAGTTCCCGGCTGGCGAATACCAGGTGCCCTGCGCCCTCATCATCGGCCAGCGCAAGCCCAGCACGGACTTGAAAACGTCGCTGAATGATGCGTTGCGTGATTTTGGGGTGTCGGTGTAGTGCTGCCCGGTAGCCCCGGTGGGGCGATATATCGGTAGTAGCTACATGTTTTCCGCAAAACAGTAGCCCCAGCGGGGCGGCACTCGTTAGGTGAGTGTCGCCCCGCTGGGGCTGCTGTTGTTTGAGCTGGTTACTTGCTACCGATATATCGCCCCGCTGGGGCTATCGGGTAGCACTACACGCCAGCCTTCAGCTTCTCGCCAAACAGCGCCTTCACCTTGTCCACTTTGGGGCGGGCCACAAACTGGCAGTAGGGCTCGTGGCCGTGCAGATTGAAGTAGTTCTGGTGGTAGTCCTCGGCGGGGTAGAAGGTGGGGGCGGGCAGAATCTCCGTTACCACCGGGTTGGGGAAGGCGTGGTTGTCGTTGAGCTTTTGCTTGTACTCCTCGGCGAGCTGCTTCTGCTCCTCGTTATGGTAGTAGATGCCCGAGCGGTACTGGGTGCCCACGTCGTTGCCCTGGCGGTTGAGGGTGGTCGGGTCGTGGGTTTTCCAGAAGATTTCGAGCAACTCCTTGTAGCTGATAACGGCCGGGTCGAAGGTGATGTCGATAACCTCGTTGTGGCCGGTGAGGCCGCTGCACACTTCCTTATACGTCGGGTTGGCAATGCGGCCCCCGGCGTAGCCAGAAACCACTTTTTCGACACCTTTTAAATTCTGAAATACGGCTTCGACGCACCAGAAGCAGCCGGCGCCAAATGTTGCATGTTGCATGGGTAAGGAAATTGGTTCGTTGTTGGGTTGGTAACAACGCGGTAGACGCGGCCGGGGTTATTTCCTTACAGCAGCCCCAACAAGTCGGGGGCTGCTTCTATTATTTCCAACACCTAGCCCCGCCGGGTCGGGAAGCACTTCCAATAGGCTTGAAACCGCATCCCGCCGAGGCGGGGACAACTTCGAGAATGCAAAAAGCCGTCCCCACCTAGACGGGGACGGCTTTTGCTGGCCTGAAATCCTGCCTCGCCTGGCCGGAAGACACTTTCGGTATTCCCAAATCCGTCCCCGCATCGGCGGGATGCGGTTTCAAGCCTATCGGAAGTGCTTCCCGACCCGGCAGAGCCTACTTGCGGAACCGCTCGGCCACCACCAGGTCCTTCGAGCCGGCGGTGTGCTGATAGAAGCCCTCGCCAGATTTCACGCCCAGGCGGCCGGCCGTCACCATGTTCACCAGCAGCGGGCAGGGCGCGTACTTGGGGTTGCCGAACCCCTCGTGCAGCACCCGCAGAATGGCCAGGCACACATCCAGCCCAATAAAATCGGCCAGCTGCAGCGGGCCCATGGGGTGGGCCATGCCCAGCTTCATCACCGTGTCAATTTCCTCCACGCCGGCCACGCCCTCGAAGAGCGAGATGATGGCCTCGTTAATCATCGGCATCAGAATGCGGTTGGCCACGAAGCCGGGGTAGTCGTTCACCTCGGTGGGCGTTTTGCCCAGCTGCCGCGACAGGTCCATCACCTGCGTCGTCACGGCATCCGACGTGGCGTAGCCCCGAATCACCTCCACCAGCTTCATCACCGGCACGGGGTTCATAAAGTGCATCCCAATCACCTGCTGGGGCCGCCTGGTGACGGCCGCAATCTTGGTGATGGAAATGGACGACGTGTTGGAGGCCAGAATGGCATCGGCGGGCGCGTGCTGGTCCAGGTCGCGGAAGATTTGCAGCTTGAGGTCCACGTTTTCGGTGGCTGCCTCCACCACCAGGCCCGCGCCGGCCACGCCTTCGGCCAGCGAAGTAAAGGTTTTGAGCCGGCCCAGGGTGGCGGTTTTGTCGTCTTCGCTCAGGGTGGCTTTGGCCACCTGGCGGTCCAGGTTTTTGGTGATGGTGCCCAGCGCGCGGTCCAGCGCCGGCTGGCTAATGTCAATCAGCGACACCGAAAACCCATGCTGGGCAAATACGTGGGCAATGCCATTGCCCATGGTGCCAGAGCCAATAACGGCAACATTCATAACGAACAGAAAAAGAGTGGGTGGGAAATAGCGTAGGGCGCATCGGCCCGCGCCGGCAAAGCTACGGCGGCATTCACAACCGCTGTTTTTGTTTGGCTATTGCAAAATAATTTTTCAATTATTATATCCTTTTGAAAGGTGCCCCGTACAATGCCCCAGAGATACTTCTCTAACATTTTTCACCTCCCCTTCATACTTCTTAACCTCTTCAAAGCCATGGGCAACCTCCTGTATATCATCGCCGTCATTCTGGTCATCATCTGGGCTGTAAGCTTCTTCGGGGGCTTCGTTTCGGGCGGCATCATTCACGTTCTGCTGGTCATTGCCATCATTGCCGTGCTGCTCCGCGTCATTAGCGGGCGAAGCGCTGTATAGCGCCACCTAATTGGGTTAAACGTAAAAACACAAAAAAGCCGCGCTGGAAACAGCGCGGCTTTTTTGTGGGTAAAAGCGAGAGCCCCTAGCGGCCGATATTGAACAGGAAGTTGAAGCGGATGACCGGGTTGCTATAGATGCTGTTGTTGAACGTGTCGTTGAAGTTGTACAGCACCAGAATATCGGCGGCCGCCCGGTTGCCCAAGGGCGTGCGGTAGCCCACGCCCGCCAGGGGCGACTCTATGGTGCGGGTGCCGGTGAGAAACTTATTGTTGGAGATTAAATAGTTATTGTTGGCATCTACCAACGGCAGCTCAGCCTTCGTCACTTCATATTCGCCGTGGACAAAAAACTGGTCGATAACCCGAATTTGCGCGAAGGCCTTGACCCCAATGTTGTTCAGGCTCAGCGTTGGGTTGCCTTTGCCGAAGGTTTGGTTGGTGTAGGCGTAGCTGATGCCGGGGCCAACCGAAATCCGGTCATTGATGCGGTAGCCCAGGGCTGGCGAGATGCTGACGTTGAGCGCTCCGCCATCGTAGTAGATGTTGGAGGAATAGCTGAGCCCGAAGCCCGAATAAATAAAGAACTTGGTATTCTGGTCGGCGTGGGCTTGCTCTGCCTTACGAGCCTGCTCACGGCCCGGCAGCTGCAGGCCCGATGGCGCATCGGGCGTAGGCTGCGGAGCCGGGGTATTGTAAGTGGGCTCAGGGGCCGGCGTGGGTTCTGGGGCTGGCGCAACGGGGGCCGGCGTGGGCTCTACGGGGCGCGGCGGGGCCGTGGGCGGGCCGGGAGGCGCCGAGTTCAGCACGGGCTTGTCCTGGGCCTGGGCCTGCAAAGCAGAAAGGCCGGCCACCCCGACAACAAGCAACAGCGAGCGCAAATAACGTTTCATGCGGAAAGCGAAAATAGGGGAGAATGAAGAACGGGAAACGGTGGTTCAACGCAACAGCGAAGGCCGGGAAAAAAGTCGCTCCCCGGGCTTCATTCGTCGATTATTTACGCCAGCTGATACATTTTCTGCCGCTGAGCCTTCAGCGTTTCGTCGGCCAGGTACTCCTCGTAGTTCATGCGGCGGTCGATGATGCCGTCGGGCGTGAGTTCGATAATGCGGTTGGCCACGGTGTCGATGAACTGCAAGTCGTGCGAGGCGAAGATGAGCGAGCCGCTGAATTCCTTCAGGCCGTTGTTGAGGGCCTGAATGCTTTCCAGGTCCAGGTGGTTCGTCGGGTCGTCCAGCACCAGCACGTTGCCGCTTTCCAGCATCATTTTCGAGAGCATGCAGCGCACTTTCTCGCCCCCGCTCAGCACATTGGGCTTCTTCTGCGATTCCTCGCCCGAAAACAGCATCCGGCCCAGCCAGCCGCGCACAAAGCTCTCGTCCTTCTCCACCGAGTACTGGCGCAGCCAGTCTACGAGGTTCATGTTGTCGGCCTGGAAGAAGGCGCTGTTTTCCTTGGGGAAGTAGCTGGGCGTGATGGTGGTGCCCCATTTGTACTCGCCTTTATCGGCCTTGGCTTCGCCAAAGATGATGTCGAACAGGAGGGAGGCGGCGCGGTCGTCGCGGCCCACAATGGCCACCTTGTCGCCCTTGTCGAGCGTGAACGACACGTTTTTGAGCACCGACTGGCCGTCTACCGACTTAGCCACGCCGTCCACCGTGAGCAGCTGGTTGCCGGCTTCGCGCTCGGGCTTGAAGGCGATGTAGGGATAGCGGCGCGACGAGGGCTTGATTTCCTCCAGCGTCAGCTTTTGCAGCAGCTTCTGGCGGCTGGTGGCCTGCTTGCTTTTCGAAGCGTTGGCCGAGAAGCGGCGCACAAACTCTTCGAGCTCTTTGCGCTTGTCCTCGGTTTTCTTGTTCACGTCCTGGCGCTGGCGCAGGGCCAGCTGGCTGCTCTCGTACCAGAACGAGTAGTTGCCGGGGTACATGGTAATTTTCGAGAAGTCCAGGTCGGCCATGTAGTTGCACACGGCATCGAGGAAGTGGCGGTCGTGGCTCACCACAATCACCGTATTCTCAAAGTTGTCGAGGAAGTTTTCGAGCCAGAGCACGCTCTCGGCATCAAGGTTGTTGGTCGGTTCGTCGAGCAGCAGCACGTCGGGGTTGCCAAAAAGGGCCTGGGCCAGCAGCACACGCACTTTTTCGCTGGCCCCAAGGTCGGCCATCAGCGCGTAGTGCTTGTCTTCGGTGATGCCCAGGCCGGAAAGCAGCTCGGCGGCCTGGTAGTCGGCGTCCCAGCCGTTCATGTCGGCAAACTCGCCTTCGAGCACGCCGAGGCGCTCCCCGTCGGCATCGGTGGCCGTGCCCGCATCGTATTTGGCGTAGAGGGCATCCTTCTCCTTCATCACGTCGGCCAGCTTCTGGTGGCCTTGAATCACGGTCTGGAGCACTTGCTGGTCGTCGTAGGCAAACTGGTTCTGCTTCAGCACCGCCAGGCGCTGGCCAGCGGGCATCTCCACCGCGCCGGTATTGGGCTCCAATTCCCCCGAAAGGATTTTCAAAAAGGTCGATTTGCCCGCGCCATTGGCCCCGATGAGGCCATAGACGTTGCCAGGCAGGAATTTAACGGTAACATCTTCAAACAGCACACGCTTGCCGTAGCGCAGGCTCACATTGGAGGTGGAAATCATTCAACTAACTAGAAAGAGTACGTAAAAAGGCGCATAGCACGCAGTCGGCGGTAAAATTACGCAGGAAGCCGCCGCCGAAGCATTGAAATAAACCGCCGCCCGTGCAAATAAGTGCCAGTCAACGCCATTCGGGTAAAACCCCGCACCAGCGAAGGCAGTATAAAGGGGAAAGCCGTGGCAATTGCGCCACATTCCACTTTTAACTCCTTTATCCAATGGCAACTGCACCCGCACTCAAAACAACCGGTGTTTCTTCCGCCAGCCGCCTGGCAGCGCTTCGCGCCACCGCCGAAGGCAATGGCGTTCGGTACGGCATCTACACGGCCGGGGTCCTGATAGTCTATATGGTCATTGCCGCCCTGACAGGCTTTCTCGGCAACATCGAAGCCAGTGCGCTCAATGGCGCCATCATCATTGCGGGCGTGGTGCTGTCCATCCGTCACCTGCGCATGGTGAAGGGCCGTAGCATGGGCTACCTCGAAGGCTACGGCACGGGCATCATCACGGCCCTGATTGCCTCGGCAATACTGGGGGCTGCTTTCTGGCTGATGGGCGGCATTAGCCAGCAGGCCATTTCGCAAATCCGCTCGCGCGACCTGTTTGGCGCAGACCTGGGTGTGCTTATCAGCGGCCTCGGCATTATCCTGATGGGCACAATGACCGGCGTAATCACCTCCCTCATTGCCATGCAGTATTACCGCTCGCCCGATGAAGAACAGGCAGAAATGAAAGAAAACTAGGGTTTGATAATCCCTTGACCGTAAAGGGCTGACTCCTGGAGTCAGCCCTTTTTTGTTGCTGGTTCTTGCCGCCGATGCAAGTTTTTATTTGTGTCGCACTATATTTTTTATTGAGATTAGAAGATGAATTAGACTAGTTCGGAAACTAAACACTAACTTGCGGCCGTTAAGAACAAATTTCAAACATCTCCCCTGTCAAATATTTGTTTTTTATGTGCAAGACCAACGCCTTTTTGCTAACGTTGCTGTTGGCTGGCGTATCCTTCGGCGCACAGGCCCAAATGGCTGACCGGCTGTCGGAACACCCCGCCATGAGCAAGGCCTACGGCGACAAAGCCGTGAGCCTGACCCGCGACATGACCACCCGCCTGCACCTCAACGAGGGGCAGTTTCTGCGCCTGCTGCCCGTGAACCGCACCAAGCTGGCGGGCCTGACAATCATCGAGCGCGAGTACCGCAACGACGAAACAACCCGCGCCGCCAAAGCCGCCGAGCTGGAAGCCCAGTATGAGCAGGAGTGCAGCCGTATTCTCACGCCCACGCAGCTCAGCCAGCTTCAGGAGCAGAACGGCCAGCCCGCCGGCGCTCCCGCCAATACGGGCAACGGCCTGGGCTAAGTAATTCCAGGTTACGCAATAAAAAGGTCCGCCAGGCATCTGGCGGGCCTTTTGGCGTTATGGGGCCGCGGGCGTGAGCGGGTCGGTGAGGACTTCCGTCACGGTGCCGAGCGGGCCGAAGCGCAGGCTCAGGCAGGGCGCGCCTGAGCGGGCGTGGCGGCCAGTGCATTGGCTGCCGGGCTGCAGGTAGTAGTAATACACTTTCTCGGTGCCGGCCCGCAGCTCCTCCTCGTCGGGCGGGCCGAGCAGGGCCGTCACGTCGTCGGCCCGGGCCTCGTAGAGCTTCTCCTTGCTTTGGGTGAGGGCGGGCACGGCCGCGCGGCGCTGGTTGTGGCAGGCATAGGGGTCGGCGCGCCAGGCGGCAGCGTCGAAGCCGGGCAGTTGGGGCAGGGCGTGGCCACAGCCGGCCAGAAAGGCCGCACTCGCCAGAAGCGCCAGGCGGCGGCGGCCGGAAAACGCTGAAAAGGGACGTGAATTCAAGGACAGGGGGGAAAAAGTTGGCCCAGCGCCAAGCATCGGACGAAACTAAGCACTAAATTTGAGCTAGCGGTGTCGTGCTCGCATCGCAAAATAGATAAGATACTACGTTAGCCATTGTTATTGAATATGCTGAAACACCTTGTTCGCTTCGGGTTGGGATTGTCGATGCTGGCCCCGGCTTTCCAGCTCTCGGCTCAGGAGGTACCGGTGAGTGCGCTGGCAAAGCTGCCGGCGCAGGCCCGCCGGGCCTATTTCCAAACCGCCTTCGAGCAGAAAACCGCGCAGCTCTATGCGCGGCTGCAGCTGAATGTTTCGGACCTGCCCCTGGCCGTTTTTCGGGAAGGCCTGGTGGGCTACTATAACCTGCGGGCGGCCAGCCACCGGGCCCCGGTGCCGCCGGTGCTTACGCTGATTGACTTCAGCCGGCCCAGCCAGCAGAAGCGGCTTTGGGTGATTAATATCGAAAAAGCCAAGGTGCTCTACCACACGCTGGTGGCCCACGGCAAAGCCAGCGGTGCCGATGTGCCGATGGCCTTTTCGAACCAGGATGGCTCGGAAATGAGCAGCCTGGGATTTTACCGCACGGCTCCCACTACCTACGTGGGCAAGCACGGCCTCTCGCTCAAAATCAAGGGCCTCGACCCCGGCTTCAACACCAATGCCGAGAGCCGGGCCGTGGTGGTGCACGGGGCCGACTACGTGTGCGAAGACTTTGTGCGGGCGCACGGCCGCCTGGGCCGCAGCCAGGGCTGCCCGGCGCTGCCCGTGGCCCAAACGCCGGCCATTGTGAAGGCCATTCAGGGGGGCAGCGTGCTGTATCTGCACGGGCCGGCCGGGGCGGGCTACCGCTCCAAATGGCTGGACCTGGATGGCGCGGTGGCGGCTTTTGCCAGCATGCAGTAGGGCCAGGCCACCGGGGCGGGGCAGGGCGGGCAATAACCCGGAAGGGAAGGGTGCGTTAAAGGCGCATCGGGCTTCGGCCTGGGGTGGCCGGCTGGTTAGCTGCGCCACATTTCATACTTCTTTACTTCCCCTGTCCATGCGCTTAAATCTTCGCTTCATCATTGCCATCATCGTGGCGGCAGTGGCTTTGTTCGGCTACTTTTTCAATACCTCCAAAAATGAGGTGACGGGCGAAACCCAGCACGTCAACATGAGCGCCGACCAGGAAATTGCCCTGGGGGTGCAGGCGGCTCCCGAAATGGCCGCCCAATACGGCGGCGAAAGCCCCGATGCCCGCGCCACGGCTGCCGTGCAGCAGGTCGGCCAGAAAATCGTGGCCAGCACCAAAGCCGGCCAGACACCCTACCGGTTCCAGTTTCATCTGCTGGCCGACGACCAGACCATCAATGCCTTTGCGCTGCCCGGCGGGCAGGTATTCATCACCCAGGGGCTGCTGAAAAACCTGACTTCGGAAGGGCAGCTGGCGGGGGTGCTGGCGCACGAAATCGGCCACGTTGTGGGCCGGCACTCGGCCGAGCAGGTGGCCAAGTCGAACCTGACGCAGGGGCTGGCCGGCGCGGCTTCCATCGCCTCGTACGACCCCAATAACCCCGGCAGCTCGGTGGCCAAGGCGGCCATTGCGGCGGCCATTGCCAAGGTTATCAGCCTGCGCTTCAGCCGCAACGATGAGTTGGAAGCCGACAAGCTGGCCGTCGATTTCACGCCCAAAGCCGGCTACGACCCCCGCTCGATGATAAAAGTGATGGAAATGCTGCGCAGCCAGGAGGGCCGCAGCAGCACTCCCGAGTTTATGAGCACACACCCCGACCCGGGCAACCGCATTGGCGAGCTGGAGAAGGACATTGCGGCCGATTATCCGCAGGGTGTGCCGGCCGGGCTGAAGCAATAGCCGGGCATTTCAACACAGCCGAAAGCGGCGAAAATCCAGCCTTGCAGTTGGGTTTTCGCCGCTTTTTTAGTCAGCAATCAGGCGTCCGGCCTTCCCGGAAAAACATGCTCATCAGCTGCGTGCCGGTACTGCGGCAGAGCTTATATGGCTAGACCCGTCGCGGAAGCAGCATCTCTAGTTGCCTGCTTTTTCTACCAGCAGCACGGCCAGCCAGGGGAAGTTTTCGAGGGGGGTTACCCGGTAGGCAGGATTGGCGAGTAGGCGCATTTCGACCCATTGGGGGCATTCCAGGTAGTCATCCCACAGGTTGTGGGTGTGCAGGCCATGGTGGTTGGGCTGGCACTGGGCCAGGTAGTTGGGACGGTCGATGACCAGAAATCGGTCATACCGGCTCAAAAACTCGTCGTTGGTAAGGATGTTGCGCTCAAACCGGGCCGGAAAATTGCGCCGCCAAGCCTGCATGTGCTTGAACTCCTGAGGGGGAAAGGTGCCGCTGCTGGGGGCCACTGCCGACTTCCAGTCCAGGATATAATAATACTGGCGACGGTCAGGCGAGTAGTAGTTGCGCTCCAGAAAGTCGCCCGACAGGGTGACGACGCGAGGCAGCTGGCCGTATTTGCGCAGAATCGACTTGCGTAAGTCGCGGGACCCCGGCCGCAGCTTCCCTCTGAAATTGATGCCAACCAGTACCGGGCGAACCAACGCGGCCGCCACCAGCAGGACGAGGGCCAGGCTGACAAACGCGCCGGCCAGCGGTTTCTGACGCTTGAAAAAAGACTGGATATCTTCGGTGAATAGCGCGTGGGCCGTGTTGCGGGAGGCAATGTAGGTGAGCAGAATAGCCCAGCCCAGGGCACTTGGCAGCATATAGCGCGGGTAAAACACCGGTTTGATGGTGAGCGACACCACCCACACACCAACCGGGACCAGCAAAAAAACAGCCGCAAACACCAGCAACGGTATCTCGGCAGCCTGGGGCCGGTACCTGCTGAAATAGCTGCTTACCCCCGGTTTTTTATACTGATAGATAAAGACGCTGACAATGAGGGCAAAGACGACCAGCAGGGTGCGGGAGGCAAAGCTTTGAGCGGTGATGCCATAGATGTCGATGAGGTCGCGCAGGTCGGGGGCGGGTATCCAGGTGCGGGGCTTGCCGGCATCGGCCTGCACCAGAAAGGCCGGCATGTAAAACACCAGCGAAAGCCAGCCCAACACAATGGACGCATACAGCCAGGGCCTGAACATGCGCAGCAGCCGGTCGACGATGACAAACGCGAGCAACACCCCCGCCCCGTAGAACAGCCCAAACAAATGCGTGTGCACCAACGCCGCGTGGGCGCAGGCATTGAGCAACAGCATGCCCAGGCCGGCATGGCGCTTCTGGTAAAGCCTGGCGTAGAGCAGCAGGCAAACGGCGCTGACGGCCAGAAACAGCCCATACATGCGGGCTTCCCCGTTCTGAATCAATATCAGGTTGGAGGTGCAGAACACCAGGCTGACCCCCAGCGCCGTGGGCCAGAAGTGAAAAGTGCGGCGGATGACAACCCAGGCAATGGCCAGGGCAATGCACATGCCCAGCGAAGTGAAGAGGCGCAACGACAGCTCCGAGGAGCCAAACAGCTTGTCCCAGTTCCAGCCCAGAAAAAAATACAGGAAGGGGGTGTTGTTCAGCTTGTCGTGAAACGCAATGAGCATCTTGTCATACGATGCCTCCGAGGTCATGTAGTACGAGAACAGCTCGTCGTTCCAGAAAAACTTTTTGGCCGATACCGTGACGCAGTGAAACAGAATGGCGCAGACTGCGAAGCCCGGCAACAGGTATTCCCAGCGGGAAGGCTTCAGGGCTGCGGGCGGGGATGGAAGGCCGGTGCCGGGGGATTCGGTAGCATAGCGGGAGGGCTGAATTTTCACCAAACGAGGGATTTTAGGCAACAAGAACGGAGCAGCCGGGCGGCGCGCGTAGCCAGGGGCCGGGCCTGCCACGCGTACCGCCCGGCTACTCGGCGTATTTCTTTTCGGGCTGCAAGTGCAGGGATGGATAATATTTCTTCGACTTGAACACGGTGGTGAGCCAGAGCCGGTACAGCACCTGCCAATAGCCTCCGCCCACTTTGGCCAGCCGGAACGAGGAAACGCCCATTTCGGCCGTGCGATTTATCCACGACATGGGCACTTCCTTCACCGAATAATTCATCACGAGGGGCAGCAGGCCGGTTTCGGCGTTGATGGAGAAGCCGGGCTGCGTGAGCGGCATGGCATCGACCACTTCGCGCCGGAACAGCTTGAGGTTGTTGGTGACGTCGCGAAATTTGGTGTTGAGCATGAGGCGGGCCAGCACGTGGAAGCCGCGGTTGGCCACAATTTTCTGGAAAGGGTAGTTGAGCAGCACGCTGTAGCGCGAAAACCGGCTGCCGATGACCACGCCATACCCCTCGGCCGCGCCGTCGAAGATGTCGCGCAGCTCCGGCAGCAGCTCCCGGAAGTCGCAGTCGATGGACAGGACGTATTGGCCGGTTGCGGCGCGGTAGCCATCCGTGATAGCGCGGCCCACGCCATTGGGTGGGGTGCGAAAAACGGGTTTGATGACCGGGTAAGCTTCGGCCAGCTCGGCAATAACCTCGCGGGTGCTGTCGCGGCTGTTGTCGTCAACCAGCACTATCTCGTGGATGTAGCTGCTGTAGAGGTCCATCAGGCGGCTCACCAGCGGCCCGATATTCATTTCCTCGTTGTGGCAGGGCACCACCACCGACACCGCTCGATGCAGCTGCGGATGCTCAAACAGCGAGCTGGCGGGCAGGTAGGGCTTGATGGCACCCTTTTGCGCGTGCACCAGAATGGAGCTGGCAATATTCTGCACCACCGGCATGTTTTCCAGAATAATCGACAGATTTTGCAGCAGCCATTTCCCGTTGCCCGCCAGCGGCGCATAGGCAAAATCGTGAAAGGCGGAGAAGGTATTGCTAAAGCCGGCGGCCTTTATCAGGCGGTGCAGCTGCTGGCGGCTGTAGAGCTTGCGGTAGCTGGCCCCCCCCGAGTGCTTGAATACAGCATTATTCAGCCTGAAAAACGGATTCCAGGGGTTGTTTTCGTAGAACACGACCTGCCCGCCGGTCTTCAGATAAGCATAGGCCTGGCGCAGAACCCAGGCGCAGTTGGCTTCATCGAGCAGGTCAATTACGACCACAAAATCAAATTCCGGGGCCGGTTGCGCCTGCTGAAGCTGCGCGTAGCTGATGCGGTGCAGGGCCGGGTCGGCGGTTTCATTGCCGGCGGGGCCTTCGGCAAAGGTGATGGCCGTGATGGGGTTTTCGCCCCGCGTGGCCTGCCGCAGCTTGTGCGTGAAAAGGCCCGTGCCGCTGCCCAGCTCCAGAACAGACTGGCCGGGAAGCAGGTGCACCAGGTGCCGGAAGGTTTGGGCGCGCCACAGCAACCGCTCGTCGGCAATGGGGTCTTTCCGAAGCCAGTAGTCATCACGCGTGTGCTCGCGGATTGCCAGTTCCCTGACAATAGAAATGCTATCCATCGGCTATTTCAGAACGGACTTGGTGGCAGTTGGCCCCTGGGCGAGCTTAACCGGGCCCACTTTCAGGAGCGTTGCCTCGACCAGCTGCTTAATGGTGGCTTCGAGGGAAATGCTGATGTCCCAGGAAGGGTAGTGGGCGCGCATCTTGGCCAGGTTTGAGATGTAGCAGATGTGGTCGCCAACGCGGTTGGTGGGCACGTAATGATAGGTCTGGGGCTTTGCAGAAAACTTTTCGACCAGGCTGAAGGCTTCCAGAATGGAGCAGGAGTTGGCCCGGCCGCCCCCCAGGTTGTACACCTCGCCCACGCGCGGGGTATTGACGAACATGTTGATGAACCGGGCCACGTCGAAGGCGTGAATATTGTCGCGCACCTGCTTGCCTTTGTAGCCGAAAATCTTGTATTCGCGGCCTTCCAGGTTACACCGCACCAGGTAGCTCAGAAAACCGTGCAGCTCAACCCCCGAGTGGTTGGGGCCGGTGAGGCAGCCGCCGCGCAGGCAGCAGGTGGGCATGCCAAAATAGCGACCGTATTCCTGCACCATCACATCGGCCGCCACCTTGGAAGCCCCAAAAAGCGAGTGCTTTGACTGGTCGATGGAAAAATCCTCGGCAATGCCGTCGGCGTAGGCCGGGTCGGCATAGTCCCAGCGGGTTTCCAGCTCGGTGAGGGCAATGAGGTTGGGCCGGTCGCCGTACACCTTATTGGTCGACAGGTGCACAAACGGCGATTCCGGGCAGAACTGACGGGTGGCTTCCAGCAGGTTCAGGGTGCCGGTGGCATTGGTATCGAAGTCATCGAACGGAATGGTGGCGGCCCGGTCGTGGGAGGGCTGGGCGGCGGTGTGCACAATGGCAAAGGGGCGCACTTTCCGGAGCAGGTCCATCACGCCCTGGCGGTCGCGGATATCGAGCTCATGATGACAGAAAGCGCTGCCCAGGGATTGGGCCAGGCGCCGCTGATTTGCGCGGTTATCGCCCTGAGGGCCAAAGAATACGGCCCGCTGATTGTTGTCGAGGCCATGCACTTCCCACCCGCAGCCGGCGAAAAAAGTGGCTACCTCCGAGCCAATAAGCCCGGAAGACCCTGTGACGAGTATTGATTTCATGTACGATGTAGTGCGGAAAGGAAACCCGGTTATGCTGGGATAGAATTGCTGATATTTATAATAATTATAGCTTTTTGCCTAAAATTAGGCTAAATATTCTTAAGGATTCAAAAATATAGTTAGAGGTATTTTTCGAAATAAGGGTAGAAATCAGACTATAATGGTAGAATAACCGGATAAGCTCAGGTGCAGGCACTGGTAAAAATCTTTTTAATAACCAGTTAAATAAAACTTCGAAAACGCTGAAATAGCTACGTCCTTATTCTGATATGCTGCGCTTTGGGCGCGGCGCGCACCCGCGCAGGGGCCAGCCTGCTGACGCAGCCGCGGGCGCATTAATGGCACGCATAAGATTAATGGCACGCATAAGCAGGGGCGCTCCTGCAACGTGATGCCGCACCGCGCCACTGGCGGGCAAGCCGTTTGGCTGGCTTGCCCGCCAGTGGCGCGGGCAGCCGGCGGTTAAAAATTGGGCGGGGTGAGGTTTTTGAAATGGCCATTCAGGCGCACCCGCTCCTTGAGGCGCTCGGTTTCGAGCACCACGGGCAGGATGGTGTTGAGGTGCTCGCGCACCATCTCCTGGCGTTCGAGCTCGCTGGTGGTGGCCAGGAGCTGGTATTCCTGGTCGGTGCTGAAGCCGATGTGGTGGGCCACGTCGAAGATGGTGTAGTTGGGGGCCAGCTCCAGCAGGAGCTTGCGCAGGCCGAGGGCTTCGTAGAGCTGGCGCACCTGGCGGGTGATGATGTCGCGCAGCAGGGGGTCGGCTTCGTCGTCCTGCACCACGTCTTCGACCAAGCCGCCGGCGTAGAGCTTGCCGGGGGCCTGGCGGTAGAATTTATTGATGCGGAACACGCCCACGGCCCTGGTCCGGATGTCGAGCTCGCCGCTGGCGTAGGTTTGCTCCACGCTGATGAGGCGCATTTCAGTGCCCAGTTCGCTCAGCGACTCGTCGAGGTAGGGCGGGATGCCGAAGGTGGTGTTTTGCTCGATGCACTCGCGCACCAGCTGGCGGTAGCGGGGCTCGAAGATGTGCAGGTTCAGCTTTTCGCCCGGAAAGACGACCAGATTCAGGGGGAATAGCGGCAGCAGGCGGGCCATGGGGAGCGAACGTGAGCAGGAATGAAATCAAGGCCTCAACAGCTGATGGGCTTGATTGGGTTTGGGGCCGCTGCCAGGGGCAAGCCGCCGCGTAGGAGGCAGCAAGGTAGGGGGGAAAGCTGAAACCCCGCTTGCCAAGCTACTTTTGCGCCCGATGCCTTCTGCCAAGCTGATTCCCGACGTTTCCGTGCTGCTCAAGAAAGCCGGCCGCCTGCTGCTGCAGGTGGGCGCGGCGCTGTTTCTGACCTCCATTGCCTGGGTGCTGATATACCGCTGGGTGGCCCCACCGGCCACCTGGCTGATGCTGGACCGCCACGCCCACCCGCCGGTGGGCCTGGGCTACTACGGCATTCAGGAAGAGCCCCGCCGCATTCACTACGATTTCCGGACCCTCGACGAGGTGGCCCCGAACGTGCCCCTGGCCCTGGTGGCGGCTGAGGACCAGCGCTTTCTCATGCATCACGGCTTCGACCTGGACGCGCTGACCAGGGCCGCCAGGCGCAACTGGAACGGCGACGGCAAGCACATTGTGGGCGGCAGCACCATCTCGCAGCAGGTGGCCAAAAACGTGTTTCTGTGGCAGGGGCGCAGCTATGTGCGCAAGGCGGCCGAGGCCTATTTCACGGTGCTCATCGAAACGCTGTGGAGCAAGCGGCGCATCATGGAGATGTACCTGAGCGTGGCCGAGATGGGCGACTGCACCTTTGGGGTGGAGGCGGCGAGCCGGCGCTATTTTGGCAAGCCCGCCAGCGAGGTAACCGCCGCCGAAGCGGCGCTGCTGGCCGGGGTGCTGCCCAATCCGCTGCGCTTCCGGGCCTCCAATCCCGGGCCGGTGGCGCGGGCC
Organism: Hymenobacter daeguensis; assembly: GCF_054780555.1. NCBI lineage: Bacteria > Pseudomonadati > Bacteroidota > Cytophagia > Cytophagales > Hymenobacteraceae > Hymenobacter > Hymenobacter daeguensis. The sequence goes on along the minus strand of NZ_BAAGWC010000014.1, from coordinate 101,841 downwards.
AAGCAGCTGCGCGTGATGCGCAACATGCGCCGGCTGGGCGGCACCCGCTTCGTGGCCGAGATATTGAAATGAGCTGGGGAGCAAAAGAACGTCATGCTGCGACTGCGCTCAGCATGACGTTCTTTTGCTGCTATGAAGCATCACCATATTCTTCCGTTGCTCCTTGGTGGCCTGGGCCTCGCCGGCTGCGCTGCCACGCGCCCCGCAGCCCCCGTCGCCAACCCGGCCGCCGCCCGCCGAGCCATCGTGCAGGTGCTCACTACGCAGATGGCGGCCTGGAACCGGGGCGATATTCCGGGCTTCATGGCGGGCTACTGGCAGTCGGACTCGCTGGTGTTCATCGGGCGGAAGGGGCCGACGTATGGCTGGCAGCCCACGCTGGCCAACTACCAGAAGAATTACCCCGACGCGGCGGCCATGGGCCAGCTCGATTTCAGCGGGCTGCGGGTGACGCTGGTGGCCCCCACGGCGGCGCAGGTGGTGGGGCGCTGGCACCTGGCGCGGCCGGCGGCGCTCGGCGACTTGCAGGGCTACTTCCTGCTGGTGCTACGGCAGATTGACGGCCAGTGGGTGGTGGTGGCCGACCACACGAACAGCGCGCAGTAGCGGGCCAGGCAGCGGGCAAAAAGAAGGCCCCGCCAAAAAGGCGGGGCCGGATGAGGTGACGTGGAAATTGACTTTTACCGCGATGGGGTATCGGGCGAAGCAGGGGGAAGGCCTACTGAAGGCGGCTGGGAGGCGGTGAGGCGAAATTGGACGGAACCGGGAGGTGGGGGCGGGCTAGAGGGTTTTTTGCTGGGTGGTTTCGTTGCCGGGGTTGTCGTAGGCGGAGACGAGGATTTTGTCGCCGGCGAGGCTGGCGTTTTGGGCGGTGGCGGTGTAGCGGTAGGTGTAGCCGTCGGGGTCGGGGGTGGCGTCGCCTTCTTCGACGAGGGTGCCGTCGGGGTTCTGGATACGGACGTGGACGTGGTGGACGGCGAAGTCGTCGGTGGCCTGGATGACGATTTCGTCGCCGATGGCACCGCGGTAGGCGGAGAAATCGACGCTACGGATGTCGGGGGCGTTGAGGTAGTCGGCGACGGCGACGGCGCAGGCGGACTGGATGTCGGGGGAGGTGGCGGACTGGTAGGCGGCTTTCTGGGCAGGGTCTTGCTGGGTGGCGCGGCCGTAGAAGGCGGCCCGCTGGAAGCGCTGGCGCTGGGCGAGGATGGCGGGCGTGGGAGCCTTGGAGGAGGGGCGGGGGGCATCGCCGACGGAGACAGTGCCGTTGGCGTTTTGGCGGAAGACGAGGCCGGAGACCTTGCCGGAGAGTCCCTGGGTGAGGGCGTTGGTAGCTTTTGCCATGGTGGTAAAAGATTGGGGGTTAGGTGTGGAATTGTGCGGGCTAGTTACGAAGGAATATTTAGTTTATTGTATGGTTAGGAAATAAAAAAGCCCCGCTGGGGGCGGGGCTTCTTGTCTGAGGAATGAGTTGGTTTTACAGACCGTCATGCTGAGCGGAGCGCAGCGGAGTCGAAGCATCTCGCGCGCTTCGTTGTGACGGTATTAATTACTGCTGCAAGCGAGATGCTTCGACTCCGCTGCGCTCAGCATGACGTTTTTTGCCGCTCTTGCTTAAATCAGCGGGAGGCCCAACTCGGCCAGGAACTGGTTGTGGCGGGCGGTGGCTTCGGCGGCCTGCTTCTCGATTTCAACCAACTGCTTGTGCACGGCCAGCAGGTCGATTTCCTCGGCGCTGGTGGCGGTACTCACGTAGCGCGAGATGTTGAGGTTGTAGCCGTTCTGCTCGATTTCGGCCATGGGCACGCGGCGGGCGTAGCGGTCTTCCTCGGTGCGGTCGCGGTAGGTGGCCACGATTTTGTCGATGTCCTGCTGGCGCAGGAAGTTCTGGCGCTTGCCCTTTTCGAAGTGCTCGGCGGCGTTGATGAACAGCACGTCGTCGGGCTTCTTGCACTTCTTGAGCACGAGGATGCAGACGGGGATGCCGGTGCTGAAAAACAGGTTGGCGGGCAGGCCGATGACGGTGTCGATGTGGCCGTCCTTGAGCAGCTTGGTGCGGATGCGCTCCTCGGCCCCGCCCCGGAACAGCACGCCGTGGGGCAGGATGATGGCCATGGTGCCCTCGGGGCTGAGGAAGTGGAAGGCGTGGAGCAGGAAGGCAAAGTCGGCGGCCGACTTGGGGGCCAGGCCGTGGCTCTTGAAGCGGAAGTCTTCGCCCAGGGCCTCGGTGGGCTCCCAGCGGTAGGAGAAGGGCGGGTTGGCCACGATGGCGTCGAACGCCATCTTTTTGGCCGGGTTGGGCTCGTTGAGCAGGTCCCAGTCGTTCTTGAGGGAGTCGCCGTGGTGGATGTCGAACTCGGTGTCCTTCACGCCGTGGAGCAGCATGTTCATGCGCGCCAAGTTGTAGGTGGTGATGTTCTTTTCCTGGCCGTAAATCTTGCCGATGGTTCCCCCACTCTCATGCATTTTATGGCGCACGTTGAGCAGCAAGGAGCCCGACCCACAGGTAATATCCAGAACTCTTTCCAGCTTGGCGCGCTTGCCGGCGGCGGGATTCTGGCCGTCGAGCACCACGATGTCGGACAGGATGGTGGAGATGGGCTGGGGCGTGTAGAACTCGCCGGCCTTCTTGCCGCCGCCGGCCGCAAACTGCCCGATGAGGTACTCGTAGGCGTCGCCCAGGGTGTCGGCGTCGGTGGAGAAGTCGCGGATGCCCTCCGAGATTTTCTGGATGATGGTGCAGAGCTTGGCGTTGCGCTCGGGGTAGGTGCGTCCGAGCTTCTCGGAGTTGAGGTTGATTTCGGAAAAGAGGCCCTGGAAGGTGCTGTCGAAGGACTCGTTTTCGATGAACTTGAAGCCTTCGCCGAGGGTCTTCAGCAGCTCGTCGTGCTGGGTGCGGGCCAGCTCGGCGATGTGGCTCCACAGGTGCCGGGGCTCGATGACGTAGTGTACGCGGCGGCGCATGAGCTGCTCAAACTCGGGCACGTCGGCCGCGTTGGCGGCGTACCACACGGCCAGGGGGGCGCGCTGGTCGCCGGGGGGCAGGGCGGGGTAGTCGGTGCCCAGCTCCTTGCGGGCGGCGGTTTCGTAGTTGTCGGAGAGGTAGCGCAGGAAGAGGAACGACAGCATGTAGTCGCGGAAGTCGTCGGCGTTCATCGCGCCCCGTAGCTGGTCGGCAATGGCCCAGAGGGTTTTGCCTAGTTGTTGGCTTTGTTGGTTGCTCATGCGGTGGGTTCGGGGGCAGCGGGAAACAGGTTCTGCATCAGCCCTTTTTTATGGAGTTTGAGGGCTTCTATTTTTTGCGTTTGCGCAGTGATACGGTTGTCGAGAGACGAGAGGCAGGCGGCGATTTTTTGCTGTTCCTCGATTTCATAAGGAAGTTTGACAACAATAGTCCGCAACGTTTTTTGGTTAATCCCTTTCGCTGTGGAGCCAGTTGAGAGCTTTTCAAGTTCATCTTGAAATTGTTTGCTCCAGATTAACTGAATTAGAAATGGATTATTTACTGTGGCTTTTGTTTTAAACGCGACTACCCGCTGGCTTAAAATGTATTTCTGAGAATCAGGAACTAGCAAGGCCTTGCCTAATGGTGCTTCCATTGTGAAGACAATATCTCCCTTTTCAAGATTTACTTTCCCCATCCATTTATCATATAATTCTTCGCTCCCCAAGTTGCATTCCGCATCAAAATCAATAAACCCGTTTTTTACATTGTTTGCAGAAAGACTGACAATGTTGCCACCACCCCAACTCATTCCAAGCTTTGGAGGTGTCCTTCCTCTAAAATCAAGGACCTCATCTAGCAAGTCGTAAAAATTAGTGTCCACCCATTCCTCCGCATCTTGAAATTCTGGAAACCGTAGCTTCGGCACCGTTTCTCTTTCGGCGGGAAAGAGCCCCTGCATCAGGCCTCGCTTGTGCTCCTGGAGAGAATCCAGCTTAACGCTTTGCGCGGTGATGAAGTCATCGAGAGAGGAAAGGGCGGCGGCTATTTTTTGCTGTTCGAGCAGAGGTGGGCAAAAAATTTCAATCTTTCTTAAAATTCCTAGCGCAATAAATTTTTGAGTATTACCAGTATTTAGCCTGTTTAATTCACTCGAAAAGTATTTACTATTGAGAAATTGAACGAGGTAATCATTCAATAATTCTTCTTGTTGCTTTATAAGTGCAACGTTCTTAATAGCAAATCCATCTGTTTTTACTTTGACTGGATTGCCTATTGTTCCAATCATACCGAATAATATGTCTCCTACATCTACCCGTGACCTTTTATTAATCTGCTCGTAGTCACTTACTGAAATTAAATCAGTGTTTTTTAAGTCTAAATCCCCGCTGGATAATAGATTTTTCGATGTAACCAACGGTTTTCCTGCGCTATAGAATTTTGGCGAATCATGAGTTCCGTCTCGCACATCACTCATGTTACCCAATTCTTTTACTTCCCACTCCGGCGCCTCCACAAACTCCGGAAACCGCAGCTTCGGCAGGGCCGTCTTTTTCGTTTCTTTACTCATGTAGCTTGTTTTGCGGTAGGTGGGTTGGTGTTGTTGGGGACTGGTGGCCTATTGTCATGCTGAGCGCAGTCGAAGCATCTCGCTCGGGGGCGTTGGGGGTGGTGGCAGCGTCAGCACGCGAGATGCTTCGACTTTGCTCAGCATGACGGGCTTGTTGTAGACGAGTTAGGAAGGCAGTTGGGGTATCTTCCATTCCACCGTTCCAGGTTTGCAGGTCGACGGCTTCCCAACTTGGGTTCAGGCCCGCGATGAGTGCCTCTTTCTTTGCCCGCGTCCAACCTTTGAGCTGTTTTTCGCGGGCAATGGCCTGGCTGGCATCGACGCAATGCTCGAAATATATCAGCAAGTTGCATTGGTAGTGGCCGGTGAACTTGTAGGCATTGCCCAAGCCGGAGCTGTGCTCTGACAGGCGGCGGTTGAGGTCGTTGGTAACGCCGATGTAGAGGACCGTATGGGCGGGATTGGTGAGGATGTAGACGTACATGGCTGAGTAGGGCTTTAGAACGTCATGCTGAGCGGAGCGCAGCGAAGTCGAAGCATCTCGCGTGCATCGTTGAACGATTGGGTTAGTGCCGCACGCGAGATGCTTCGACTACGGCTACGCCTTCGCTCAGCATGACGGGGGTTACTCATAGGTTTTCAGTCCGGATATTTCGCGGCCTTGGGCCATTTTCTTCAATAGGGGAATCAGCTCGGCCATCAGCTCCTTTTCTTTGGCGGCGCGGGTTTTCCAGCCCAGGCCCAGCGGGGCCAGCAGGTCGCCCAGGGCTTCGCTGTCGAAAATCATGCGGCGCAGGATGCCGGCTACGAAGGCCGTGAGGGCCTCCGGGGCCACGCCGTGCCGGGTGGCGATGGCGGCCTGGGCGGCGGCGGTTTGGGCGGCTTTGTAGGCGTCGAAGCCGGCGCGGATTTCGGCTTCGGTGAAGCCGCGGTCGGTGGGCAGGCCGGCGAAGTAGGCGGTCAGGTCGTCGGCCTCGTCCATGAGGTTGGCGCTGGAGCCCAGCAGGCCGATGATTTGCTCGCGGGTCATCTTCTGCTTTTTCGGCCCCGGCGCGGTGCTGGCGGCCATCAGGCCCAGGATGTAGTCGTAGTCGATGACGGCCGAGGCGAAGAGCACGAACTCAAAGTCGAGCTGGAGCTGCTCCCCGCCGGCATCGGGGCCGTCGGGGCCGGGGTGGCGGCCCTGCTGGTCGCGCAGGCGCTTGGCGGTTTCGAGGTACTGGCTGCGGAAGGCGCGCAGGTCGTCGGTGGGCAGCAGGGTTTCGAGCTGGGCTTTTTCGGGCTCGCCCAGGTCGGTGTACTGGTCGAGCTGGGTGCGCAGGCGCTGCACTTCCTTGAACTTCTCGATGAACTGGCCGCGGGCGGCGTCGCCCTTCAGGTTGGCTACTTCCTCGGGCCGGGCGGGCAGGTGCTGGCCTTGCAGGAAGGTTTCGAGCTGCTGCACGGCGGTTTCGTAGCGGGCCAGCACCACGGGGGCGGGGTCCACGAGCCAGATTTCCTTGGGGTCCTGCTTGTTTTCGAGGCCCGAGAACAGGGCAATGGCCGCATCCACGGCGGGCTGCTGCTGGCGGAAGTCGAGCACGTTGCCGTAGGGCTTGGTGTCGTTGAGCACGCGGTTGGTGCGCGAAAACGCCTGGATGAGGCCGTGGTGCTTGAGGTTCTTGTCGACGTACAGGGTGTTGAGGTACTTCGAGTCGAAGCCGGTGAGCAGCATGTCGACCACGATGGTGATGTCGATGCGCTGGGCGCGGGGGTAGTCGGTCACCGGCCACTTCTGGGCCTTGATGCGCTGCTGCACGTCCTGGTAGTACTGGTCGAACTCGGCGATGCTGTGGTTGGTGCGGTACTGCTGGTTGTAGTCGGCGATGATAGTTTTGAGGGCGGCCTTCTTGGTGTCGGGGTCTTCCTGGTTGTCCTGCTTTTCGTTGGGCAGGTCTTCCTGCATCTGGCGCACTTCGGCGCTCACATCGGCGGGCGGCGAGAATACGCAGGCTACGTTCAGGGGGCGGAAGTCGGGCTCATCCTTTTTGGTGTCCTGCATCTGCTTGAACAGCTCGTAGTAGGCAATGGCGTCGTTGATGCTCTGGGTGGCCAGCACGGCGTTGAAGCGGCGCTGGAGGGTGGCCCCGTCGTGCTTGGCCAGAATGGATTCGACCACCGCCTGCCGGGCCGGGGCGGTGCCGGGCTTGGGGCTGGCCGCGCCGTCGGGCTTGAAGTAGTCGACGTGAAAGCGCAGCACGTTCTTGTCCTCGATGGCGTGCGTGATGGTGTAGGGGTGCAGGCGCTTCTGGAAAATGTCCTCCGTGGTCTGGTACGACGCTTCCCGCCCGTCTACCTGCGTGTAGATGGCGTTGGCCTCGAAAATGGGCGTGCCGGTGAAGCCGAACAGCTGGGCCTTCGGGAAAAACTCCTTGATGGCCTTGTGGTTTTCGCCGAACTGGGAGCGGTGGCACTCGTCGAAGATGAGCACCACGCGCTTGTCGCGCAGCGGTTGCAGCTGGGTTTTGTAGTCCTTGGGGTGGCTGGGGTCGAGGGCGAGGCCGAGCTTCTGGATGGTGGTCACGATGACCTTGTCGGCGTAGTCCTGGGAGAGCAGGCGGCGCACCAGGGCCCCGGTGTTGGTGTTTTCCTCCACGCAGCCCTCCTGAAACTTGTTGAACTCCTCGCGGGTCTGGCGGTCGAGGTCCTTGCGGTCGACTACGAACAGGCACTTCTCGATGTCGGGGTTGTCCTTGAGCAGCGTGGAGGCCTTGAACGAGGTGAGCGTCTTGCCGCTGCCGGTGGTGTGCCAGATGTAGCCATTGCCCCGGTTCTGGTGGATGCAGTCGACGATGGCCTTCACGGCGTAAATCTGGTAGGGGCGCATCACCAGCAGCTTCTGCTCGCTTTCCACCAGCACCATGTAGCGGCTAATCATCTCGGCCAGCGTGCACTTGGCCAGGAATTTCTCGGCAAACTCGCCGAGCTGGGTGATTTTGCGGTTGTCTTCGGCCGCGTACTGGTACACGGGCAGGAACTGCTCGTCGGCCGAGAAGCTGAAGTGCTCGGGGCGGTTGTTGGCGAAGTAGTAGGTGCTGCTGCGGTTCGAGACGATGAACAGCTGCACGAAGCAGAGCAGGGTGTTGGTGTAGCCGTTGCCGGGGTCGGCCTTGTAGTTCACAATCTGCTGCATGGCCACGCGGGGCGACACTTGCAGGGTCTTCAGCTCAATCTGGACCAGCGGCAGGCCGTTGAGCAGCAGCAGCACGTCGTAGCGGTGGTGGCTGTTGGCGGTGTTGATGCGCAGCTGATTCACCACCTCAAAGTCGTTCTTGCACCAGTCCTTGAGGTTGACGAGCGTGTAGTGCAGCGGCGTGCCGTCCTCGCGGATGAAAGTGTTCTGCTGGCGCAGCGTTTTCGACGCCTGAAACACGTCGGGGTTCACGATTTCATCGCGCAGCCGGCTGAACTCCGCGTCGGAAAGCGTCACCCGGTTCAGCTCCTCGAACTTCTGGCGGAAGTTGGCTTCCAGCGCGGCCCGGTCGCGGATGTCGGGGCGGTTAGTGTACTTCAGGCGGGTAAGGTCGCCGATGAAGCCGTATTCAATTTGTTGCTCGTTGACCATGGTAGAAGATGGATTAACGGCGCAATATCGGCAGAAAGGCCCACCCGTTGGCGTGAGGTCTACCGGGTGCGCCATTGGGATGTAGCGCGAACTTTGTAGTTCGCGTCCCAGAACATTAATAATCAAACGGTGCGGGGACGCGGACTACAAAGTCCGCGCTACCAGCCCCAGCCCGGCCGCGTGGGCGGCGGCGGCAGCATAGTCGGCCGTTAGCAGCATGGGCACGCCTTCGCGGCCCAGCTCCTCGCTGATGGGCCCGACCAGCGCGGCGCGCTCGGGCACCTGCACGTCGCGAATGTAGATGGCGCGGATGCGGCCGGGGTGGCGGCGCACCACTTCGCGGTAGATGCGGGCATCCTCCTGGCCGCTGTCGCCGCAGAGCACGAAGGGCAGCTTGGGATAGGTGGTGAGGATGTCGTCGATTTCGTGAAGCTTGTGGGCGAAGTGAATGGCCGCCGAGCCGGTGACGCCGGGCGGGGGCGTGGTCTTGGGGCGGGCAATGCTGAGGTCGCGCAGCAGGAGCGGGCCGGTGGGAATGTTGTGCAGGCTCAGAAACTCGGCAAGCATGTCGTAGAGGTTCCAGGGGCTGCTGCTGACGTAGAAAAACGGGTTGTCGGGCCGGCCGGTGCGGCCGTGCTGCAGCCGGCGGTAGAACTCGGCCACGCCCGCAAACGGCTGTTTCGACTGGGCGTTGCTGAACAGCACGCGGCCCAGCATCCGGACGATGCTGGTGGCGCTGGTTTCGAACACGGTGTCGTCGAGGTCGGAGATAACGCCGAACTCGGCGCTGGCGGGCGGCACCAGCACGTTGGCCGCCGTGCTGATGGGCGCGGCCGGCAGCTGGAAGCCGCGCGGCAGCCGGGCCACGCGCACCGGCACCGGATACCAGAGGTAGGCCACGGGGGCGGGCAACTGGTGCGGCTCGATGATGAGGGTGAAATAGCCCTCGTCGTCGGTCGAAACCAGGTGCTGGCTGCCGTCGGGCAGCTCGGCCACGAGGTCGGCCCCGGCCACTTCGCGGCTGTTGAAGCGGCGCACCATGCTGCGGAAATTGCGCCAGCGCGAGTCGTCGGCGGTGGCGGGGCGCAGACCGGGGTCGGCCAGCAGGCGGCCCTTGATGTAAAACTTCCCGGCCGTGCCGTAGCTGCGGTACGCGTCAATCTGGAGGGGGCGCAGCCAGCCGCGCCGGGCCGCAAAACGGGTGTAGAGATGGTCGGTCCACTCGGTGAAATGGGACAGGGCATTGGGCAGCTTCATGGGGCAAACCTACGGCTGAGGGATGGCAATGGCTGATGGCGCGCGGGCCTGGCTGGCCTTCGGGCGCGCAAACCACGCAGTCCGGGCTGCGGAGCTACAGCCGCCCGCGGGCCTTTTGCGTAGAACCCCGACACCCGAATTCACGGGTCATTTCGCCCTTTCTATGCTCGCCACCGCTGCCCACCCCAAAACCCGTAAAAAGAAGCTGCAGCCTCAGGAAGAGGCGCATATCGTGTACAAAGACCCCGCCCGGCAGGCCGAAATGGCCGGCCTGCGCTATGCCACCGACCAGGGCGCGGGCATCTCGCGCAAGCCCACGCGGGCCGGCCATTTCGTGTACCACGACGCGAAGGGCCAGAAAATTGCCGACCCGAAAACGCTGGACCGCATTGCCAGCTTCGTGATTCCGCCGGCCTGGACGGAGGTCTGGATTTCGCCCTCGCCCAACACCCATTTGCAGGTGACGGGCCACGACAGCCTGGGCCGCAAGCAGTACCGCTACCACCCGGCCTGGGATGCCATGCGCAGCCTCACCAAGTTTTCGCGCCTGCGCACCTTCGGCGAAAAGCTGGTGCCCCTGCGCCAGCAGCTCAGCAAGGACCTGCGCCGCCCGACCCTCGACCGCGAGAAGGTGGTGGCCCTGGTGCTCACGCTCATGGACCAGTCGTTTATTCGCGTTGGCAGCAAGGAATACGCCCGGAAAAACGGCAAAACCAAGCCCAGCTACGGCCTGAGCACGTTGCAGGACAAGCACGTCGCCATCGAAGGGGCCGACGTCAACTTCAACTTCGTGGGCAAGAAAGGCGTGCCGCACGACGTGACCCTGCACGATGCCCGCCTGGCCCGGCTGGTGCGCAAGTGCAAGGAAATTCCCGGCCAGCACCTGTTCCAATACTACTCGGCCGATGGGCAGCGCCACGCCCTCGAATCGGGCGACGTGAACGAGTACCTGCACCGCCACACCGGCCTGCAGCTCTCGGCCAAAGACTTTCGCACCTGGGGCGGCACCGTGAAAATGGTGGAGTGCCTGGAAGCCGTGCTCCGGGAAGAGCCCGATTTGGCCCCCGAGAAAGTGGTGAAAAAGGCCGTGAAGGAAGTCGCCTCCGGCCTGGGCAACACGCCCACGGTGTGCTCGAAATACTACATTCACCCGCAGGTGGTGGAGCTGTTCAAATCGGGCCGGCTCATTGAGTTTCTTCGCAAGCACGATGCCGAAACGAAGGCCGGCGACGTGCTGAGCCCCACCGAGCGGCTGGTGCTGAAGATGCTGGAAGCCGCCTGAGCAGCGGTGGCACGGCCACGCTGCGCGCCGGCGCGGCGTGGCCGTGCGCCGGCGCCGCAGAAAGGCGGCTACTCCTCCGGCGGCTTGTCGTAGGCCCGGGCAGCCGGGGCGCTTCCCTGCCTGAACCGGACGCCGCCGGGGCGCTTCGCGGCTTGCAGCTCGTCGTCGCCCGCGCCGCCGAAAACCGCGATGCTGGGCTTGCGACCGGGCCGGGAGCCGAGCTCCTGCACGGTGAAAACATCGTTGCCGCCCAGGCCTTCGATTTGGATGCGCCGGGTTTCGGTGGGAAGAAACGCCCGCCGGTATAGCAGCTCGGCGGTAGCCGCTGCCTGCACCGTTACCACCGTCGAGTCGGCGTAGCGGAGGATGGTGAAGTGCTCGGGCTGGGCCGTGCCGCCAATGCGCGGCTGCCGGGCCAGCTGCTGGTAAAACGCATCGGCCAGCGCGGGCAGGTTATCGCGCCGGGCCCGCAGCGCCGCTATGGTGCGCGGGCCTTCCAGCGCGAAGGCGGCGGCCGGCAGCCGCTGCACCGCCCGCGCAATGAGCGAATCGGGCAGCTGCTGCTGCATGGCCCTTGCCGTGGTCCGAAACTGGTTTCGGCTGAGCGCGTTGAGGGCCCGCTGGTCGAGGTAGTGGCCGGAGCTCATCAGGCCGGTCAGGTTCTTGTAGCGCGGCCCAAACGTGACCCAGTGGCGCAGCGCCAGGCGGCTCACCAGCCAGCCCAGCCCGCCATCGTCGAGGCGGTAGAACACCATGTCACGGTCTTTGGGCAGGGGCCGGAGCGTGGCGCGGCCGCCGGGGGTGGGGCGCAGCAGGGCCCAGCTCCACTGGCCGGGGTGGCGGTCCCAGTCGCCCAGCCAGCCATCGAGCAGGCGGGCGCGCAGCAGGGCAGCCTGGTCGATGCAGGTAGAGCTGGTGAATACCGCGTTGAAGGCCTTGGTGCTGTTGATGACGGCCGTAGGGGCCGGCAGGGCCGCCGGCAACGGGGCCGCCTTCTCTTCCAGAAAAGCCAGTTGCCCCCGAAAGTGCCGGAGCGAATCGGTCTGAAAAGCCGGGTCGTCGGCCCGCACGTAGTACAGGCGCGGGTTGGCGTGGGGCACGCCCACGGCCCCGGCCAGCACGGGCACCGTAAGGCTGGCGTAGGGGTTGGTGGCGGAGATGTTGTCGCGCAGGGCATTTACCAGAAACGTGCCCCGCAGCCACTGCGGCGTGGCCCGGATAGGGTCTTTATCGACGGTACGCACCACGAAGCTGCGGCCGTCGCTGGCCGCCAGGTTCAGGCTGGTGCTGTTGAAGCCGCCGCCCACTTTGCCCGGCCGCAGGCCCCCGGGCCGGATGCCGGGCAGGTGCAGCACCGGCGCGGCAACCGGGGCCGCCCAGGTGGGGCGGTGGTGCCGGCCCACCAGGGCCATGTAGAGGCCGCCGTGCCGGGCATACTGGCGGCCGGCGGTGGCGTTGTGCACGCTGTCGGCCAGGGCGGGCAGGGGCCGGGCGGCATCGGGCCGGGCATCGGGTTGGAAAAACTGCCGCCTCACGCAGCTTGTGCTCAGCAGCAGGGTGGCCAGGGTGCCCGCAATCGGGAAAAAAAGGCGCAGGCGGGACGGGGTCAAAAGCGGAACGGAATAAGGCCGGGGTTTGAACGGCCACGGACGGAAAAAAGCTGAAGGCTGGCGGGAAATCCGAAATTAATTACTTGTGCTCTTTCGGCGTGTGGCGACGGCGCGAAAGGTAGGGCTCCTGCTGCCGGCTGGCGGCCGAAAGCTTCGAGGCTTCCTGGGCATAGAGCTTTATGCGGCGGGCGCTGCCCTGGCGCAGCAGCTGGTTGCTGCCCTCGCCGCCGTAGAGGCGCAGGCGGATGGCCCGGCCGGAGCCGGTGGTGCTCACCTCAAAAACGTCGTCGCCGCCCAGCCCATCCAGGGTAATGGTGTGGGTTTCGGCGCTGAAATAGGTGCGCTGAAAACGCAGCGAGTCGTTGGCGGTGGGCGCGTGCCGGGCCGAGGAATACACGCGCACGGTGGTGGAATCGGGGTAGCGACGCACCACGAAGCGCTCGGCCAGGGCCGTGCCGCCCAGGTTGGGCGCGTGGGCCAGGGTGCGGTAGTAGGCCTCGGCGGCCTGGGGCAGCAGCTGGCGGCGGGCCTTGAGGTAGTTGCCGAGGCGCACGCCTTCGAGGGCAAACACGGCGGGCGGCAGGCGCCGCATGGCCCGCTCAATAACGGAATCGGGGAGGCGGCGCTGCAGGTCGGCGGCCATGCGCTGGAAGTCGGCCCGGGTGAGCTGCGAAAGGCCGCGCTGGTCGATGAACTCGGCCTGAAAGACCAGGCCCGGCACATACCCGTAGTGCTCCCGAAAGGTATGAAACTGCGGCGCAATGAACCGCCGCGAGGCCAGCCAGGGTACCAGCCCGTCATCGAACCGAAAATAAACCTGGTCCCGGTCTTTGGGAATGGGCTGGAAGCGCACCCGCCCGTTTTGCTCCGGAAACGTGGCCCAGTCCCACTGCCGCTCGTGCCGGTCCCAGTCGCCGAGCCACACATCGAGCAGGCGGGCCCGCAGAAAAGCCGGCTGGTCGAGGTAATACGCCGGATGGAAATACAGCTTCTTCAGCACCGTTTCGCCGCCCACGAAATTGGTGGTGCCCGCCAGGTCCGGCGTGGCCGAAGCCACTTCCTCGTACTTCTCTTCCAGCAGCGCCACCTTGCCCCGAAACCGCTCCGACGTGGGCCCCAGGGCCGTTTCATCGGGCCGGATGTACACCAGGCGCGGGCGGGTGTGGGGCACGCCGGCGGCCCGCGCCAGCGGCGGCACCGTGAGGGCCCCGTAGGGCATGGCAGCCGAGGTGGCATCGCGCACGGCATTCAGCAAAAACGTGGGCCGCAGCACTTTGGGCAGCGTTTTGGTGGGGTCTTTGTCGAGGGCGCGGAGGGCGTATTCACGCTCCTGGCGGCCTTCCAGCGTCATGCTGATGCTTTGAAAGCCGCCGCCGGGCTTGCCGGGCTTCAGGCCCCCGGGCGCGGCCGTGGCCAGGTGCAGTACCGGCACGCTAACGGGCGCGGCCCACACCGGCCGGTAGTGCCGGCCCCAAAACCAATAATAAACCCGGGAGTGTTGGCTGTACTGGCGGCCGGCCGTGGCCAGCACCGAATCGGCGGCGAGGGGCAGCGCGGCGGTGCTGCCCGGGCCGACGCGGGCATCGGCCTGGAAAAAGTGGCGACGGGAGCAGCCGGCAGCGGCCAGCCCCACGCCCAGTAGCACCGGCAGGCAGCGGCGGAGGCGGGGCAGAAAAGCGGAAAGTGGAGGCATCCGGAAAAAAGCAGGCGGGAATGGGCCTTTAACGCAGCCGGGCGGCAAAGGTGGGCATTCGGCGCCAGGAAGCGCCCGCGAGCACAACCGTGAGCGCCGCGTTGCGGTATATGCCAGTCAGAACGTGCGGGCCGGTGGCCTGCTCAGCGGCGCACCGGCCCTGGATAACCTGTCTTTTATGTCCGGCTTTCGCCTTTCGATGCTTATTGCCTGTGGTGGGTTGGGAGTGGCGGCGGCCCTGGCGCTGGCCTGCGGCGCGGGCCCCGATGCCGCCCACAACCCGCCGCCCCACTGGTCCGCCGACTCGGCCACGGTGCGCGTGGCGGCCGGCCCGCAATATGCCCGGGGGGCCGTGTGGCGGTTTTTCTGGGGGCGGCACTACCGCACCATCTGGGCCACGCCGGTGACGGTGCCGGTGGTGCGCCTGGCCACCGTGGTGCCCGATACGCTCACGCCCCTGCGGGCCGGTGGCAGCTACCAAACCCATTCGCTCCGCCTGTGCGCCGCCAACGGCCGCGAGTTTGTGCTGCGCTCCGTGGACAAAGATGCCAGCGCCGCCCTGCCGGCCGGCTGGGTGCACCGCCTGTTGGGTGGCCTCATGAAGGACCAAACCAGCGTGGGGCAGCCCTACGGGGCCTACGTGGCTGCTTATCTGGCCGAGGCTGCGGGCGTGTACCACACCAACCCCAGCCTGGTGTACCTGCCCAACGACCCCGGCCTGCGGAGGTTCCGGGCCGACTACGCCAATGCGCTCTACCTGCTGGAAGAGCGGCCCGACGGCAACCAGCAGGGCGCCGCCAATTTCGGTCATTCGCCGGCCGTGGTCAATTCACGCCACATGCTCACGGCCATCCGGCGGCAGCCCACGGCCCGGGTCGAGCCCCGAGCCTACCTGCGCGCCCGCCTGCTCGATATGTGGCTCGGCGACTGGAGCCGCCGGCCCGACCAGTGGCGCTGGGCCAGCTTTCCGGCGGCGGGCCGCCTGCGCTACCGGCCCATTCCGCGCGACCGCGACCAGGCATTTTTTTTGTTCGATGATGGCCTGATTACCCGCGTTATTGCGTGGTTCGTGCCCAAATACCACAGCTTTCACGCCACCATTCCGCTGGGCACCGTCGATGGCCTCACCACCACCGCCCGCGCCCTCGACCGCACCCTGCTGGGCAGCCTGCGCGCCGAGGACTTCCGCCAGGAAGCCGACTCGCTGGGCCGCCGCCTGACCGATGCCGTCATTGCCGAAGCTCTCACGCGGGGGCCGGCCGAAACCCGGGCGACCATTGCCGCCCGCTTTGGCCCCCTGCTGCGGGCCCGGCGCGCGCAGCTGCCCGCCGTGGCCCAACGGTATTTTGAGGTGCTCAGCCGGGAGTGCTGGGTGGTGGGCACCGATATGCCGGAGCGCTTTGTCATCGGCGAAGCCGGACCGGGGCGCCTGCGGGTGCAGCAGCTGGTTATGCGGCCGGGCCGGGCCGATAGCCTGGTGTTCAGCCGGGTGTATGACCGGCAGGCCACCGGGCAGCTGAACGTTTACGGCCTGGGCGGCGACGACATAGTTGAGCTGCGCTCGGCCATCAATCCCGGCTTTCCGGTGCAGGTGTACGACGGAGCCGGCCACGACCAGGTGCTGCGGCCCGCCGTTGCGCGGGCCGATTTGTCGGCCTTCACCTGGTATAGCCGCCCAGACGGCGATGCCACCCGCCACCCGGCCGGCCTCACCATCGAGCCCGACCCGCACCCCGAGCTGACCACCGATGCCCACGCCTGGCTGAAACGCTACAACCTGCGCGACTAGCCCAGGCCGGGCAGCCCCGCCAGGGGCGCCACGCCATCCAGCGTGCCCGCGCTGCCCAGCACCCGAAACCGGGCAAACAGCTCCTCGGTGTACCAGCTTTCGCGCCGCGTGAGCTGAATGACTTCGCGGTGGCGGGCATCCTTATATGCATACTCCTGCATGGCCCGGGCCGACTCCCACACGCTGAACGTGGCCTGGCGCACCAGCGGCAGCTCGCCCAGCCCGATGGCTGCCCGCACGCCCACGGCGTGGGCCAGCGCCGCGCTGGTGGGCTCCACAAACTGCCAGAAGCGCGGCACCTTGCGCCAGCGGATGCTGGCGCGGGTGAGCACGGCCACGGGGCCGGTGTCGGGAATGAGCAGGTCCGGAGCGGCTTCGAAAGGAGCCTGCCCATCCCACAGGCCGTGGGCTTTCAGGGGGGCCAGGTGAAGCGTCCAGCTTTCCGCGCTGCGCTGGCGGTACCCGGCCCAAAGCGGATGCCGGCCGAAAAAAGCCTCGGCCGGGGCGGCATCGTCCCACACGGCCAGCAGGCCGTAGCGGTCCAGGTTGGGCCAGCTGCCGAAGCCGTTGCTGGCCCCGCTGCCCAGCAGCTTAAAAAAACGCAGGCCCGGCACCCGCCTGAGCGTGGCGGGCGAGGTGCCCATCTGGGCCAGACCCCAGCGCCGGTGGCCGGGCCTGAGCGTGAAAACGGTGAGCGTGGTGAGCGGCATGGGCAGGTTTGAGACAACAAAAAAAGGCCGGAATTGCTTCCGGCCTTCAATTTTTCAGCTTAAGACAAGTTATTTGACCTGCACCTGGGCGTGCTGGTTCACGTCGTCGTCTTTGGTGCGCTCGCCGGTGACCACGGCGCGCACGTAGGCGTAGGCCTGCACGAAAAGGCTGCTGGGCGAGTCCCAGTATTCGGCCTTCTCAATCTCCACTTTCAGGATGGTGATGCTGGGGTCTTCCTTGCCTTTGGGAAACCAGCCGCGCATGGGCTCGCTCCACAGCTCGGCAATTTTGGCTTCGTCGCGGTAGGCATTGGCGCGGCCCGACACGGAGGCGTACACGTTGCTGCCGGGGTCGGAGTAGCTCAGGTTCACCTGGCTGTCTTTCTGAATCTCATACACTTTGGCCGATTCCGCATCGGTGAGGAAGTACAGGGCCTTGTCTTCGCCGGGCTTGATGGTGGCCATGGGGCGGCTGTGCAGGCTGCCGTGCTCGTCGGTGGTGGTGAGCATGGCCATGCGTACTTCTTTGATTTTATCGAACAGCTGGGTCAGGTCGTGGGTTACGGGCGACTTCTCGGACATGGGAAAGAGGGTTGGGGAGGTGAAAGAATTTGCCGCCACCAAAACATGCCGGTGGCCTGTGGGCTTACGGTAGGCAGCCGGCCGGGGTTGAACTAATTGCCCCGGCCGGCCCGTACCTTGCCCGCAGTCATGAATTTTCTGGCCCACCTTTTCCTCTCCGGCTCGCCCGCCTCGCCGGTTTACGCCAACATCCTGCTGGGCCAGTTCATCGCCGACTCGGTGCCCGGCCGCCAGCTCGAAAACTACCCACCCGCCGTGCAAACCGGCATTCGCCTGCACCGCGCCATCGATGCCTTCACCGACCAGCACCCCGTGGTGCGGCGCAGCACCCGGCGCCTGCGCGCGGCCGGCTACGGCAAGTACGCCGGCGTGATTTCAGACATGTTTCTCGACCATTTTCTGGCCCGGAATTTTACCGAATTCTCTACTGAGCAGCTGCCCGATTTTACCCGGCGCATGTACGCGCTGCTCGCCACCCGCGAGGCCGAGATGCCGCCCCGCGTGCAGCAGATGTTCCAGCACATGGCGCAGCACAACTGGCTGCTGGGCTATGCCGAAATCGAAGGCATCCGCCGCGCCCTCACCGGCCTGAGCCGCCGGGCTTCGGCCGGCTCGGGAATGGAAACGGCGGCCGGGGAGCTGCAGAATAATTACGCGGCGTATGAGGCAGATTTTCGGGAATACTTCCCGGAGCTACAGGCAATGGCCGCCGGCTTTTTAGCGTGAGCCGACCCATGCCAGCAGGCCGCCCCGCCAGTGATACCGCCCGGGCCGGGCAAAAGGAACCCCGCCGGCCTGGGCCAGGTCCTGCGCGTCGCAGGCGCACGGAGCGGTGGAGCGGCTGCGCTCGCAAGTAGTCCGGACGGGGCCGATACGGAGAAACCCGTAGCCAGCCGTCACTTGTTGCGTCTGCCCAAAGCTGTACAGCTCGCCGTTTTCCCAGGCATGATGGTAGTCGGAGCATTCGAGGCGAACCGCCAGCAGCGAATCAAGCGTTGGGCCGGGGCGCAAAACGTACAGCGTTTGAACAGTCCCATAATCCGGGCTGCCCAGGCGCTTGTATTCGATGGTGAGCAGCAGCTCCGGCTCCCCCTGCCCGTCCACGTTGGCCGTGTCCAGCTGCACGGTGCGGCCGTGCACCTGCGGAATGCTCACCCAGGCGCTGTCGGGATACGGCTTATAAAAGACGGCGGCGTAGCCTTCGTCGTCGTGGGCAAAAACGTACTTCCCAAAAACAAGCGCAGTGTCGCGATAGAACGAGAAATCCTCGTCCGCTGCCGCCGCTGTGCTCGGTTTACTCCGGAGGGGTTGAAAACCGGGGGCGGCCGATGACGAGGCCGGTGGTTTGCCCGCTTTGCCTGGGTGCTCGGCCGCATGGTTGCAGCTGCACAGCAATCCTCCCGCGAGCAGCGTGAAAAGCCTGAGGGCAGACATCGATTTCGACCTGGTACAAAAAAAGTGTTCCTGCAAATAACCAGCGGCTTTGCAGGAACACCATGATTTGGAAGGGCTGACGCGGCTTAGTGGTGGTGGCCGCCTTCGCCGTGCACGTGGCCGTGGGCCAGCTCCTCGGCGGTGGCGTCGCGCACGTCCTGAATCTTGCCGTGGAAGTGCATCACCATGCCGGCCAGCGGGTGGTTGAAGTCCATCTGCACGGCCGTGTCGCCGATGCTGATGACCTTGGCCTGCATGTGGTTGCCCTCGTTGTCGGCCATGGGCAGGAAGTTGCCGGGCTGCAGCATCTCATCGTCGAGCTTGCCGTCGATGAGAAACACCTCCTTGGGGATTTCGACCAGCGCCTGCTCGTCGTAGTCGCCGTAGGCCTGCTCGGGGGTGAGGCTGAACTGGAACTCGTCGCCGGGGTTTTTGCCGTTGAGCTGGGCTTCAAATTCTTCGGGCAGGCCGCTGTGGCCGAAGAGAAACACCATGGGCGAGTCGGCTTCGGCCGATTCGACCAGCACTTTTTCCTGGTTTTCGTCGGTCACGCTGAGGTCGTAGGTGATGGTGACGACTTTCTTGTCGCTGATTGCAGCCATGGGAAATGAGTTGGGCCGGCAGTGCGGCCGTGGGAATTGGGTGGTAAGAAAATTTTCAGGCAAGATAGGTACGCAAATCCCGGAGAAAGGGCGAGGCGCGCGTCAGCATATTGTGTAAGGGCGGCCCGTGGGGCCGTAACCTCGTCGTTGCGGCTGCGTTAGGTGGGGGGCAGGCTGCCTTTGGCCTGTTCAGCAAACCCTTTTTCGGCTTGCACGATGCGCAACTCCCTGATGTTCCTGCTCGGCGGCCTGCTGCTGGCCGCCTGCCAGGCCGACCCGCCCAAAACCCAGGACGAGGCCGTGAAGAAAGAGGCCGTGGTGCAGGCCGATACCACCAACAGGCTGGTCACTCCAACCGATTCGGCCGGCACCACCGCCCCGTAGCGGCGGCGTTGGCCCGGCGAATCGGTTGGGGCCACCCAAATAAGCTCCTGCGTAGCACCAGCACTATTTTTTATGCAGAATAATCAGCAAAATACCCGGCCAAAGCCGGGTGTTTTTCGTTAGGGAAGCGGGCCCGCCTGCGGGCTCCCAACCAACCTTAACCAATCTCCTTCATTCGTCATGGCCAAGAGTCCCCCCAAGTTCGATACGCCCAATTCACCCCAGCCGGCCGACCTGAGCGGCGGCGCGCACATCACCACCTCGTCGGGCCGCCCGCTCGACGACGTGCAGAACTCCTTGACGGCCGGCCCCCGCGGCCCGGTGCTGCAGGAAGACTACAGCGCGTTTGAGCGCCTGGCCCATTTCAACCGCGAGCGGGTGCCCGAGCGCGTGGTGCACGCCAAGGGCGTGGGCGCGCAGGGCAAGTTCACGGTCACGCACGACATCACGCAGTACACCCGCGCCAAGCTGTTCAGCAAGGTGGGCAACGAGTGCGAGGTGCTGGCCCGCTTCAGCACGGTGGCCGGCGAGCGGGGCTCGGCCGATACGGCCCGCGACCCGCGCGGCTTCTCGCTGAAATTCTACACCGAAGGCGGCAACTGGGACATGGTGGGCAACAACACGCCCGTGTTCTTCATCAAGGACGGCCAGAAGTTTCCCGACTTCATTCACAGCCAGAAGCGCGACCCCTACACCAACCTGCGCAGCAAAACCGTGATGTGGGACTTCTGGAGCCTGATGCCCGAAAGCCTGCACCAGGTGCTCATTCTGATGAGCGACCGGGGCACGCCCTACGGCATCCGCCACATGCACGGCTACTCGTCGCACACGTTCTCGCTGATTAACAAGGACAACGTGCGCACGTTCGTGAAATACCACTTCATCACGCAGCAGGGCATTAAGAACTTCACGGATGCCGAAGCCACCGAGATGGGCGGCCTCGACCCCGATTTTGCCCAGCACGACCTCGTGGATGCCATTACGCAGGGCAATTTCCCGCAGTGGAAGCTGTTCATCCAGACCATGCCGGAGGCCGACGCGCCCACTTACAAGTGGAACCCCTTCGACCTGACCAAGGTGTGGCCCCACGCCGACTACCCGCTGCAGGAAGTGGGCGTGCTGGAGCTGAACAAGATTCCGGTGAACTACCACGCCTTTGTGGAGCAGGCTGCCTACACGCCCGCCAACATCGTGGACGGCATGGGCTTCTCGCCCGATAAGATGCTGCAAACCCGCATCCTGAGCTACCCCGATGCCCACCGCTACCGCATCGGCGTGAACTACGACCAGCTGCCGGCCAACCGCAACCCCTTCGCCACCAACAACTACCAGCGCGATGGCCACATGGCCTTCGGCAACAACGGCGGCCCGGGCGTGAACTACTACCCCAACTCCTTCGGCGGCCCCACCGAAGACAAGAGCGTGAGCGACCATGCTTACCCCGTGGAGGCCACCTTCGTGAAGCGCTACGACCGCAACGCCCCCGGCGACGACGACCACTACACCCAGCCTGGCAACCTTTTCCGCCTGATGGATGCCAAGGCCCAGGAAGACACGATTAAGAACATTGTGGGCCACATGGACGGCATCGAAGGCCCCAAGCGCGAAGAAATCATTGCCCGTCAGGTGGCCCTGTGGCGCAAAGTAGATGCGAAGCTGGGCGCCGGCGTAGCCGCCGGCCTCGGCGTGAGCGACAACGGTGCCGCCGCCGGCAGCAACGGCAAAGGCAGCCATTACGCCCCGCCGCCCGCCGCCGACAAGGTGCCGCACGGCGCGCACTAAACCCGTTTAGTTTTCAATAAAAAGACTCGCCGAACTAGTTTGGCGAGTCTTTTTGCTTTTTAGTGAATGCAGCCCACCCATACTTGGGTTCGCTTCACATACGCATCGGCGTACCAGTGGCGGGCTGCCGTACCGGCAGTTCGCACCACGGCTGAGCCGGAGCCTCCAACCGCCGCAACTACCAGGTAATAGCCTTTGGCAAAGCCATTGTAGCCGGTCGAATATTCAATCGAAACGTAGGCCGAATCTTCGATTTCGCGTCCCCGCGCCACGTAAGCCGGGTATTCAAAGCCGTTGTCAGCGCAAGTGGCCTTGCTCATCGTGAGGCCGGAATGGGCATTGGGCCGGTAGCCTTCCAAGTTGAGCGGGATATGCAGGCGGGAAGCAGCCTGGCGGGCAGTTGTCAGCGCAGTCTGGTAATCTTTTGTGCTTTGCAGAATCACCACATCCTTCGTTACCCAAGGCTCCTGCTGCACGCCCATTTTTTGACTGGTAACGAGGATGGTTAAACAGATAAGTGATAACTGGCCATTCATTTCATAAGGAAGGTAACAGCGTGTCGTAATGCTGATGCAAGTCGAACAATTAATCCTGCAGCTCCCAGGCCGTGCGGTAGCCGCCTATACGCTCCACGTACTCAATAAGGGCCTTGAAAAACGGGTGCGCGCTCAGCGTCGAGGAGTCGCCGACGAGCAGCAGCTTTTTGCGGGCCCGGGTCATGCCCACGTTCATGCGGCGAATGTCGCTCAGGAAGCCGATTTCGCCGTGGTTGTTGCTGCGGGTGAGGGTGATGGCAATGATGTCGCGCTCCTGGCCCTGGAACGAATCCACGGTACCCACGCTGAGCTGGCGGTGCAGCATCAGGCCGCTGAGCTCGTCGTTTTCCTCGATGGCGTCCTTGAGGTAGTTGATTTGGGCGCGGTAGGGGGCGATGACGCCGATGCTGAGCGGGTCTT
Source organism: Hymenobacter daeguensis (assembly GCF_054780555.1). Lineage (NCBI taxonomy): Bacteria > Pseudomonadati > Bacteroidota > Cytophagia > Cytophagales > Hymenobacteraceae > Hymenobacter > Hymenobacter daeguensis. The sequence continues at coordinate 79,642 of NZ_BAAGWC010000014.1, read as the reverse complement.
CCTCATGGTCGGCGGGGTCGTAGGGTTCGAGGAGCTGGGCGAGGCGCTTGAGGAGCAGGTCGGCTTCTTCGGGGTTGGCGGTGGAGCGGCTTTCGGGGATGGTGATTTCCTGAAAGCCGAAGCCGGCCGTGTCGAGGAATTCCACGGGCAGGTCGGGGGCGAAGCGCAGGTCGTAGGCATCGAGGCCGGCGTGGGCCACGGTTTCATAGGCCACCAGCTTACCGTCGTAGAACTGGTCGGAGCTGAACTGCATGATTTGCTCGTGCATGCGGTACTGCACCGTGAGCATGCGGGCCGTGGCGGGCTGGCGCTTAATGGCCTTCTCGAACAGCGTTTCGCGCAGGGCCCCGGCCTTGTCGCTCTTCACGGTGGGCGGCAGCTGGTGGTGGTCGCCGGCCAGAATCACGCGCTGGCCCTTGGCAATCGGAATCCAGCAGCCCGGCTCCAGGGCCTGGGCGGCTTCGTCGATGAACACCGTTTCGTAGGTCAGGTGGCGGATGTTGCGGTTGCTGGCGCCCACCAGCGTGCACGTTATCACCTGCACCGATTCCAATAAATCTTCGGTGATGTAGCGCTCCAAGTCGTCGGCCTGCTGGAACAGCATCCGCGCTTCTTCCTTGAGCTGGCGGCGGTGCTGCTGCTCCTCGTAGCCGAAGTTGCGCACGTATTTGCTGGCCGTTTCGCGGTATTGGTCGGCCGTCTGGCGCATCGAGCGCATCTCGTTGTAGCTCTTGTGGTTCATCACCTGGGCATCGAGCGTGTGCTCGAGCAGCAGGTCCGACACCCGCGAGGGGTTGCCCATGCGAATGACGTTGACGCCGCGCTCGGCCAGCTTCTCGGTGAGCAAATCGACGGCCGTGTTGCTGGGCGCGCACACCAGCACGCGCCGCTCACGCCGGATGGTTTCCAGGATGGCCTGCACCAGCGTGGTGGTTTTGCCGGTGCCGGGCGGGCCGTGGATGATGGCCACGTCGCGGGCGGCCAGCACGTGGCGCACGGCGGCCAGCTGGGAGTCGTTGAGCGGGCTGGGATAGAAGAGGTCGGTGGCTTTTTCGTCGCGGAAACGGGCTTCTTTGGCGCCCAGCAGGATATCGCGCAGCTCGGCCAGCCGGTCGCCGTAGGCGCCCATCACCTTGCCCAGGGCGTAATCCATCTCGCGGTAGCTGACTTCGTCAAAAGTCAAATCGATGCCCAGCTTGTGGCCTTCGGTCACCCAGTCGGGCAGGTCTTCCTTGGTGGTGGCCAGCAGCAGCTTGTTGCGCCGCACGCTGGTGATGACGCCGCTGAGGGTGGGCCGGTCGGTGGCCGAGCGGCCGGGCACGTTGCCAAACAAGGAGGCGTTTTTGCCCACCTGAAACAGGTGCAGGCCCTGCTGGCCGGCGGGCCGCTCCAGCTCCAGCACCACCTTGCCGCCGAAGCCGATGTCTTCCTGCGAGATGGTGACGGGGTACCAGGTGAGGCCGCGCTGCTGCCGCTCCTGAATGCTGGCCTTGGCGTTTTTGAGCTTGAACTGCTCCAGGTCTTCCTGCTGCTCCAGCTTCATCAGGGCCTGCACCTGGCGCAGCTCTTTTTCGATGGCGTAGGGGTCGACGGGGGCGAAAGGGGGGATGGTATCGGACAAAAGAATGCGGGTTGGGTTCGTTGCAGTTGGTAACAACGAAAGCGGGGAAATAGTCGATTTACTGGCAACCCATAGGAAACCAAATGCCTCTTACGGAGCAGCTCCCCATATTGGGCAGCACATGATTGGGGTCGAGCGTCGTTATATCAACGTCGCTCATGACTTGGGTTAGCTGTAATTGGTGAAAGTCAGAAACGATGCTTCTCAAAATGTGGCGCGCGTCAGCGTGGTTCCAGGCGCTAACTCCAAATGAACGGCGGTGTTCTGATTCAACCGGCCCCGCATATTCAAACCAGTATCGGGTGAGTTTCATCAGTTGCTGGGAAGTTCTTAAGCCGCGGCCAGCAGTATTTCGACCGCAATAGCTGTGTGACGGCATTAGGGTTGTCGGGCAAAGGTCGGGCGCGCAGCATAAACTCCGGAGTTAATCCGGCCCTGGAAAACCGGCCAGCCCGCTTAGCCTGATGGCAGCACTAAAAAGCCCCGCCGCCCGTATGAGAAGCACTTCTTCACCCGCTCATACCTCCCGAAACCACATGGCAGCTCCCGCCACTCCGCCACTCACCGGCCCCGACCTTATCACCGACGGCCTTGCCCTCACCGACCTCGCCGATGGCGCCATGACCACCGGCCACGCCCACGGCGAGCCCGTGCTGCTGGCCCGGCGCGGCGACGAAATCTTCGCCATCACCGCCAAGTGCAGCCATTTGGGCGCGCCGCTCGGCAAAGGCCTGCTGGTGGGCGACACCGTGCGCTGCCCCTGGCACCACGCCTGTTTCAGCCTGCGCACCGGGGAGGCCCTCCGCGCCCCGGCCCTCGACCCGCTGCCGCGCTGGCCGGTGGAACAGCGCAACGGCCGCGCCTACGTGACCGGCAAGCTGGCGCGCGACCCGCTGGCTCCCTTTGACGCTGCCGAAACCAGCGTGCACCCCGCGGCCGTGGTCATCATCGGAGCGGGCGCGGCCGGCAGCGCGGCGGCCGAAATGCTGCGCCGCCAAGGCTACGAAGGCCGCATCACCGTGCTTGATGGCGAGGCCGAAGCGCCTTACGACCGCACCATGCTATCCAAAACCTTCCCGGCCGATGAGAAGAAGCCCGTCAGCTTACGGCCGGCTGATTTCTACGCCCAGCACCGTCTCGAGCTGGTGCGCGGTGAAGTGGCGGGCATCGACGTGCCCGGCCGCCGCGTGCTGCTGGCCGATGGCACGGCCCATTCCTACGACAAGCTGCTGCTGGCCACCGGAGCCGCGCCCGTGCCGCTGGACATTCCCGGCCACGACCTGCCGCACGTGCACGTGCTGCGCTCGCTGGCCGACCACCGGGCTATTGCAAAAGCGGCCGCCACGGCGAAGCGGGCCGTGGTGCTGGGGGCCAGTTTCATCGGGCTGGAAGTGGCCGCCGCGCTGCGCACCAAGGGCCTGGAAGTGCACGTGGTGGCGCCCGATGGGCTGCCGCTCGCCAAAATAGTAGGGCCGGCGCTGGGCGAAATCGTGCGGAAGCTGCACGAGGACAAAGGCGTCGTTTTTCACCTGGAACAGAAGGCGGCCCGCATCGAAGCGGAGGTGGTGACGCTGGAAAACGGCGAGCAAGTACCGGCCGATTTGGTGGTGGCCGGCATCGGCGTGCGGCCCCGGCTGGCGCTGGCCGAAGCGGCCGGGCTGGCCACGGACAAGGGCGTGACCGTGAACGAATACCTCGAAACCAGCGCGCCGGGCATCTTCGCGGCCGGCGACATTGCCCGCTGGCCCGACCCACACTCCGGCCGCAATATTCGCGTGGAGCACTGGGTGGTGGCCCAGCGCCAGGGCCAGACGGCCGCCCGCAACATCCTGGGGCAGCGCGAGAAATTCGAGGCCGTGCCCTTCTTCTGGAGCAAGCACTACGACTTTTCCATCCGCTACGTGGGCCACGCCGAGCAGTGGGAAGAGGCCCCGGTAAGCGGCGATTTGGCCCGGCAGGAATTCTCCATCGCCTACAAGGCCGGCGGCAAAACCCTGGCCGTGGCCAGCGTGAAGCGCGACGTGGAAAACCTGAAAGCCGAAGTGGCGCTGGAGGCTGATGAAGCGGTGGCGCTGGGGTAGTGGATGGGTTGTTGAAGTGGTGGAGCAGGGTATTTGTCTGTCATTCTGAGCCCAGCGAAGGACCTGCTCCCCGATGAACAGCTCGTAGTATTTTCAAACGGCTCAACCGTGGTAAGGTCCTTCGTCTCTGCTTGAATCGCAGAATGCTCGGGATGACAGAATAATCCACAAACCCACCAGCTACCCCAGCAGCTGCGGCCGCTCCCGGTACACTTTCCACAGAAACTCCCCGAACAGTGTATTGGCCCAGGCAAACCAGGCGCGGGTGTACCTGGCAGGGTTGTCTTTGTGGAAGGACTCGTGCAGGTAGCCGGTGCCGGCGTGGCAGGCTTTGAGGGCCTGCAGGCAGGTCCGGATTTCGGTGTCGTCGCGGCTGGTGAGGCCGCGCATGGCCAGGCCGATGGGCCAAATCATGTCGGGGCCGGTGTGGGGGCTGCCAATGCCGGTGGCGGCCGTGCCCTGGTAGAAGGTGGGATTGGCCGCGGACAGAATCAGGCGGCGGGTGTTCTGGTAGGTGGGCTCGTTGAGGGGCAGCGCGTCGAGGTAGGGCAGGGCCAGCAGGCTGGGCACGTTGGCATCGTCCATGAGCGTGTGGTTGCCGGTGCCGTCCACTTCGTAGGCGTACACGGGGCCGAATTCGGGATGCTGAATGGTGGCGTGCTGGCGCAGGGCCACGGCAATTTCGTCGGCCAGGGCCATGCATTCCTGGGCCGTTTTGTTGTCGTGGGCAATGTCGGCCATCATCAAGAACGCCTGCCGCAGGCTCGTGACGGCGAAGAAGTTGCCGGGCACCAGGAAGGGGTAGCGCGTGGCATCGTCGCTGGGCCGGAAAGCCGAGGCGATGAGGCCCGTGGGGTGCACCGGCGGCGGGTGGCGGGGCGGCGTGTCGAGGAGGTTGGTGGTCTGGCGGAAGAAGTGGTAGGGGCCGGGTCCGGCTTTGTGCTGCTGCTCGCGGAAGGTTTGCAGGGTGCGGGCAATGGCCTGCCGCCACTGCGCGTCGAAGGGCTGGTGGTCGCCCGTGATTTTCCAGTAGTGGTAGCCCAACCGGATGGGGTAGCACAGCGAGTCGATTTCCCATTTGCGCTCGTGCACGCCGGGCTGCATGGCGGTTTCGTCGGTGCGCCACTCGCCCACTTTGGCCGGGTCGAGGTAGAAGGCGTTGGCGTAGGGGTCCTGCAGAATGCAGCGCGTCTGGCGATTAATCACGCCGGCCACGAGCTGGCGCAGGGGCGCATCGCGGGTGATGAGCGCGAGGTAGGGCCACACCTGGGCGGTGCTGTCGCGCAGCCACATGGCATCGATGTCGCCGGTGATGACGAAGGTATCGGGCCGGCCGGCGCGGGTGCCGGGCGTCACGGTGGTGTCCAGCGTGTTGGGGAAGCAGTTATTGAACAGCCAGGCCAGCTCCGGGTCCTGCACGTTGTTGCCGAACTCCGCAATGGCGGCTTCCACGGCCTGGCTCTGGAAGCGGCGCAGGCCGGGCACGGGCCGCACCGTGGGGAACGGCGGCGCTTTGGCTGCCTGGCCGGGCCGGCTCAGCAATGAGCCGGCGGCCAGCAGGCCCGCGCCGCGCACGAAGTTCCGACGATTCATAGGAAAGGAATGTTTGGTAAGAACAAGCAGCGGCACAAAGAAACCCTATGCCCCGATACCCGCGAAATAAACCCGGCGCCCTGCAAACCGTGAGGGAGTGCTGTTTAAAAAGCCACCGGAAGCCAGCCGGGTATTCTGCGGATGAGCTTACCGGACAGCGCTATAAGCGGTTGACAAACGACTGGTTATGCCTGTGGGCGGTTCAGGTAGTAAGCCTGTTTCAAAGCTCCGTATGCCGCGCTCAGGCTTGAAAAAACGAGTAGCAAATACCCGAGCCATAAGCTGATTGCGCCTGAAAACGAATTAATTGGACTCTCTGCAGATGCGAAGGAATGTGGATAATTATTTCTGCAGGCACGCGGTGAAAACGTGTGCGGTATCGATTGCGGCCGCTTAGTTTTGCCAGGAAGTTGTCGGACCTTTCCTTTTCTTTTTTTCCTTTTTTCAGCTCTTCATGAACATTCGTACTCTCAGTCTGTCGGCCATGCTTTTCCTGGCGCTGCTCTGCGCCTCGTGTGGCCCCAGCATCTATCTGGCCAACGACTTCCGCTCGTATGCGCCCAAGCACAAAACGGTGGCCATTCTGCCTGCTACCGTTTCCATTAGCATGCGGCCCAACCAGGCCCGCAACACCAGCGCCGAGCAGATGCGCAACCTGCAGCAGCAAACCGCCCTCGATTTTCAGTCGCGCATCTATGCCTGGCTGCTGCGTCGCCAGCAGCAGTCGCGCTACACCGTCGATTTTCAGGACGTGGCCCTGACCAACTCGCTGCTGCGCAAAGCCAACCTCACCGAGGAAGACATGCGTACGCTGGCCCCTCAGGACCTGGCCAAGGCACTGGGCGTAGACGCGGTGCTCACCACCAGCGTGCGCACCTCCAAACCCATGAGCGACGGCGCTGCCGTGGCCGTGGGCCTGTTGGTGGGCGCCTGGGGTGCCACCAACCAGGCCAACATCACCGTCGACATTCACGAAGCCACGGGCGGCAAGCTGCTCTGGAAATACGACTACGTGGCTTCCGGCTCGGTAGGCAGCTCGCCCGAGGGCATGGTTAACGCGCTGATGCGCAATGCCTCGCGTAAATTTCCCTACACGCCCACCAAATCATAATCTTCCAGCAGCCGACAGCTGAGCAGGCCGCTTCCCACCACGGGGAGCGGCTTTTTTCTTGGCCCGAGCCCGGTCGGTTGTTGGGCATATGGGGAGCTGTGTAGCTGGTCGCAGCACGTCGTGCTGATTCTTTTCCCGAACAGCTGCCTGATTTCTACATCTCCAGCTTCTGTCCCTGAATGGCCTTCGCCATCAGCTCCGGAAACCTGGCCGGCGTGCAGGCAAAGCTGGGAATAGCCAGCGCCGCCAGCTGCTCGGCCACGCGGCGGTCGAAGCTGGGCGCGCCGTCGTCGCTCAGGGCCAGCAGCACCACCACGTTCACGCCGGCGGCTTTGAGGGCAGCGGCGCGCTTTACCATTTCCTTCTCGTTGCCGCCCTCGTAGAGGTCGGTGATGAGGACGAGAATGGTATCCGTCGGGCGGGAAATGAGCTGCTGGCAGTAGCTGAGGGCCAGGTTGATATCGGTGCCGCCGCCGAGCTGCACCCCGAAGAGCAGGTCCACCGGGTCGTGCAGGTTTTCGCTCAGGTTCACCACGGCCGTGTCGAACACCACCATGTGCGTTTTCACCGCTTTCAGCGAAGCCAGCACCGCCCCGAACACGCCCGCGTACACCACCGACGAGGCCATCGAGCCGCTCTGGTCCACGCAGAGCACGATTTCCTTCAGCGCCTGCCCGCGCCGGCCAAACCCCACCAGCCGCTCCGGAATCACGGTTTTGTGCGCCGCCTGGTAGTGTTTCAAATTCGCTTTGATGGTGGCGCCCCAGTCGATTTCGTGGTAGCGCGGGCGCGGGTTGCGCACGGCCCGGCTCAGGGCGCCCTGCACGGCCTGGCGCAGCGGGTTGCTGAGCTTCTGCTCCAGCTCGCGCACCACTTTGGTGATAACCTCGCGGGCCGTGGCCCTGGCCTTCTGCGGCATCACCCGGCTCAGCGACATGAGCGTGCCCACCAGGTGCACGTCGGCCTGCACCGTGCGCAGAATTTCGGGCTCCAGCAGCAGCTGGTTCAGGCCCAGGCGCGTCATGGCGTCCTGCTGCATGATGGCCACCACTTCGGTAGGGAAGTATTCGCGGATGTCGCCCAGCCAGCGGCTCACGCGGGGTGCGGAGCCGCCCAGGCCGGCCTTGCGCTCGGCCTTGTCGCCGTCGTAGAGGGCGGTGAGCACGTCGTCCATCCGGCCGTAGTCGGGCGGCAGGGGCACGGCATCGGCCGCATCGGCGGCGCTGCCCAGAACGAGTTTCCAGCGGGTGGGGGTGGTGGCAGCCATGGCGCGGTGCAGGGCTAAAGGGCGCTGCAGGCCGCAAAATACAGCTTAGCCGGAACCTCCGCGCCCCTGGGGACCGGAAATTCCGGCGGCATCTGCTCACGCAGCGGCTTGGGCCAGCTGGCCGTGCAGGTACTGCTCCACGTCCGCAACGGTGCGCAGCTTCTCGGTTTCAGTGCCCGCCAGGGGCAGGTCGTAGTAGGTGGCCAGCCCGGCCAGCAGCTGCTGGCGCTCCACGGAGGTGAAGGGCGAGTCGTGGGTGAGCGCGGCGCTGGTTTCGGTGCGGCGGTGGCGCAGCCAGTTCAGCAGGAAAGCCCGGGTTGGCGGCCGGGAGGTGTCGGACAGAAAATCCGACGAAAGCGCCAGCTGGTGCATGGTGAAGAGGAAGAGTTCCATCGTGCAGAATAGAGAAGGGTGAAGAAGAGCCGGCCATTCCAACGCCCGCGCGGCGGCGCTTATTGCCGCGCGGTGCGGCCCACGGCGCGGTCCAGGTCGATGGTGGCATGCTGGTAGTCGTATACGGCCTGCAAATACCCTAATTTGGTTCGGGTTAATGCCAGCTCGGCATCGGTGAGGTCGAGGCGCGAGGCCATGCCGGCGCGCCACCGGTCGCGGGTGATGCGGTAGCCCAGCGCGGCGGCGGCCACGGTTTGCTGCTGGCTCTGCACGCGGCGGCGCGCTTCCTGCACGCTCGCCACGCTGGTCAGCACCTCGGCCCGAATCAGCTCCTGCTCGTTGGCCAGGCTGCGCTCGGTTTGCTGCCGCGTGATGCGGGCCTGCTCGGTGCGGGCCAGCACCCGGCCGCCGCTGTAGATGGGCACCGCCACCTGCACGCCCAGGTAAGAGCTCACCGGCCACTGGTAGTCGCCCAGGCGCAGGTTGTAGGCCTGGGCCTGGGTTTGCACGAGGCCGGTGGCGGCCAGCTGCGGCTTGCCCGCCGCTGCCGCCTGCCGGATTTGCTCCTGGTTCAGCTCCTCCGTTAGCTTGAGCTGGCGCAGCTCGGGGCGGTTTTCCAGCGCTTCGGCGTAGGCCTGCCCGTTGGTCAGCGGCTGGGCGCTATCATCAAAATGAAGCGAGTCCAGCAGTGCCAGCGGCTCATCGGCCTCCAGGCCGATGGTGGTGGCCAGCACCGTTTTGGCAATGGCAATGCCGTTGGAAAGGCGCAGGATTTCGGGCCGCAGGTTTTCCACGTTCACGTAGGCCCGCAAGGTGTCCACGCGGGAGGCGCGGCCCTGCAGCAGCAGCGAGCGGGCGTCGCGCAGGGCCTGCTGGTTGCGCCCCAGGCTTTGCTGCTGCAGCCGCAGCTGCTCCTCGGTGATGAGCACGTTGAGGTAGGCCTTGCGCACGGCCGTCACCACGTTGCTGGCCGTCACGGCCGCCTCGGCGGTGCTGCGCACTTCGTCAATGTTGGCCGCTTTGATGCCCGATTTCACCCCGGCCTGCAGCAGCGGCTGGTACACCCCCACGGAGCCCACAAACGCCTGGTCGCCGCCCACGCGCAGATTGGCAATCTGGTTTTCGGCCAGCCCGGCAAAGTTACCCGGCAGGAAGGAAACGGGCCGCTGGATATTATAAACGTATTGCCCGAAGCCGGATACGGTGGGCAGCGCCGCCCCACGGGCCTCGCGGGTGCGCTGGCTGGCCTTAGCCACGGCCAGGCTGGCAATCTGCAGGTCGCGGTTTTTCTCCCGCGCCAGGGCCACGGCGTCGGCAATGGTGAGGGGTTTGGTTTGAGCGGCGGCGGTTATGGAGTAGGCCAGCAGGCCGGCAAGCAGGGCGTAGCGCCGCATCGGCTGCGCGCTTGAAAAGGCAGGAAATTGCATGGGGAATGACTTGAAAAGTCAGGAATTATAAAATGTTGTGCTTAGGAAGATTACAGCGTCTCGTGCTGGCATTAACCTCACCCCCTAACCCCTTCTCCCGCGGAGAGGGGCACCGGCTATGTGCTGGCGTCAGGCTCCCCTCTCCGCGGGAGAGGGGTCGGGGGTGAGGTTTCCCCGCGTCAGGCGGCGCGCTGCATGACCGGCAGATTAGGCGGGCACGGCCACCGGCTCCTCTTCCACCACCACCGGCTTGTGCTTGCGCGAGAGGAAGGAGTACACCGCCGGAATAATGTACAGCGTCAGGAAGCCGGCAAACACCAGCCCGCCCACGATGACCGTGCCCAGCGAGCTGCGGCTGTTCACGGCCCAGGCAATGGGAATGGTGCCGAAAATCATGGCCAGCGAAGTCATCAGAATCGGGCGGAAGCGGGAAGCGGCCGCGGCCTGGGCGGCTTCCAGCGGCGACAGGCCCTGCTCCTTGGCCTGGTTGGCAAACTCCACGATGAGGATGCCGTTTTTGGTAATCAGGCCGATGAGCGTGATGATGCCGATTTGGCTGAACACGTTCAGCGTCTGGCCCAGCGCCCACAGGCTGAGCAGGGCGCCGGTGAGGGCCAGCGGCACGGTGAGCAGAATGATGAGCGGGTCAATCAGGCTCTCAAACTGCGCGGCCAGAATCAGGTAAATCAGCACCAGCGCGAAGCCGAAAGCCAGCACCAGGCTCGACGCGCTTTCGGCAAAGTCGCGCGACTCGCCCGCCAGCGAGGTTTTGATGGTGGCCGGCAGCACCTGCTTGGCAATGCGCTGCATCTCGGCCACGCCGTCGCCCACGGTCGCGCCGGGCGCCAGACCCGCCGACACGGTGGCCGACAAAGCCTGGTCGTAGCGGTAGATGGCGGCCGGGCTGATGCTTTCCTTAAAGGTCACCAGGTTGTCGAGCGACACCATTTCGCCGCTGCGGGTGCGGGCGTACACGCCGCGCAGGGCGTCGGGCGTGCTGCGGTTTTCGCGCTGCAGCTGGCCGATGACGTCGTACTGCCGGTCGTTGAAAATGAAGTAGCCGTAGCGCTGCCCGCTCAGGGCCAGCTGCAGGCTGCGGGCAATTTCGACCACCGAAATGCCCAGCTCCGCCGCTTTGTCGCGGTCAATGGTCAGCACCAGCTCGGGCTTGTTCACCTTCAGGTCGGAGTCCACGAAGCGCAGCACCGGGCTCTTGCGGGCCTCCTCCAGAAACTTCGGCAGCACGGCCGTCACGGCCGCCAGATTAGGCCCCTGCAGCACGAAGTTCACCGGCTGCCCGCCGCCGAAGCGCCCGCCAATGGTGGGCGGCTGCGACGGAAACACCAGCACGCCCCGGAAGTTCTGGGCGTTGCGGCCCAGCACGGCGGCCACCTGGGCCTGGCTGGTGGTGCGCTCTTCGGCCTTTTTAAGGAAGGTTTGCTGAATGGCCACGTTCACCGGCGCAGGCGGCCCGAAGGTGAGCGCCAGCAACGAGTAGGTTTGGAACAAGCCCAGGTTCTGGGTCGAGTCGACCACGAATTTCGACAGCTCGTTCACATACTTTTCAGTGTATTCGTAGGACGAGCCCTCCGGCGCCACCATCACCATCGTCACCTGCGAGCGGTCTTCCAGCGGGGCCAGCTCCGAGGGCAGCAGCCGGCCCACGCCGTAAATCAGCCCCAGGCTGGCCGCCAGCACCGGCAGCGCCACCCAGCGCCGGCGCAGGAACCAAGCCAGCGTGCGCTCGTAGCCGCCGTTGAGGCCCACAAACAGCGGCTCGGTCTTGCGGTAGAGCCAGTTGGGCTGGTCCTGGTGCTTGAGCAGGTAGGCGCTCATCATCGGCGACAGGGTGAGGGCCACGAAGGCCGACACCGTGACCGAGCCGGCCACCACCACCGCAAATTCCTGGAACAGCTTGCCCGTGATGCCCGGCAAAAACAGGATGGGCAGAAATACCGCCGCCAGCGTAATCGTGGTCGAAATCACCGCAAAGTAGATTTCCGCCGAGCCCTTCAGTGCCGCCTGCAAAGGCGTCATGCCCGCCTCTACCTTGGAATAAATATTCTCCAGCACCACAATGGCATCGTCCACCACCAGCCCGATGGCCAGCACCAAACCCAACAGCGTCAATACGTTGATGGAGTAGCCGGCCAGGTACATGATGAAGAAGGCCGACACGATGCTGACCGGAATGGCCACCACCGGAATGATGGTGGAGCGCCAGTCGCGCAGAAACACGAACAGAATCACCACCACCAGCCCGAAGGCGATGAGCAGCGTTTCCTCCACCTCCGAAATCGAGGCCCGAATCGACTCGGTGAAGTCCTTGCCGATGGTCATTTCGTACTCGGCGGGCACTTCCTTGCGCAGCTCCACTAGCCGGCGGTTGAACTCGTCGGCGATGGCAATTTCATTGGCCCCGCGCTGCGGCTCCACAAACACGCCCACGCAGGCCGCGTTGCGCCGCAGCCCGTTGAACACGGCGGTGCGCTCGTTCTCGGCGCCCAGCTCGGCTGTGCCGATGTCGCGGAAGCGCACAATGCTGTTGCCGTCCTGCTTCACTATCATGTTGTTGAAATCCTCGTCCTTGGTCAGGCGGCCCAGGGTGCGGACGGTCAGCTCGTTGCGGTCGCCCTCGATGCGGCCGCCGGGCAGGTCCACGTTTTCCTTACGCAGGGCCTGCTCCACGTCGGCGGGCGTGAGCTGGTAGGCGGCCAGCTTGGCCGGGTCGATGCGCAGGCGCATGGCGTACTTTTTCTCGCCCGCAATGCCGACGTGCTTCACGCCGGGGATGTTCTGCATCCGCTCCTTGATAACGGTGGAGGCCAGGTTGCTGACTTCGAGAATACTCTTGGTCTTGCTCTCCACCACCATGAAAATGACGCCGTCGCCGCCCGAGGCTTTCTCCACCACGGGCGGGTCCACGTCGGCCGGCAGCAGCCGGATGGCCTTAGCCACCTTGTCGCGCACGTCGTTGGCGGCGGCTTCCAGGTCGTCGTTGAGGTTAAATTCCACGGTAATCACGCTGCCCGCCTCCCGCGAAACCGAGGAAATGGTGCGGATGCCGTTGGCCTCGCCAATGGATTCCTCCAAGGGCTTGGTAATCTGGTAGGCCATCACGTCCGGGCTGGCGCCCGGGTAAGAGGTCGTAACCGTGACGATGGGCGAATCCGTGACCGGGTACTCGCGCACCCCCAGGTAGGAAAAGCCCACCAGCCCGAACAAAATAATAAGCACAGACAGCACCCCGGCCAACACCGGCCGCTGAATGCTAACGCTCGATAAACTCATGAGCTAAGAAGAAATGAAGGGTAGTCGTGAGACTATGTATGTGGATTTTTGGAGCAGCGAAACGGTCAGGTTGAGCGCAGCGTCTCGCCGGGGTAACCTCACCCCCTGACCTCCTCTCCCGCGGAGAGGGGGCACCGGTTATGCACCAACGGGAATCGTCAGGCTCCCCTCTCCACGGGAGAGGGGCCGGGGTGAGGTTCCGGCGTCAGGCGGCAAGCGAGATGCTTCGCTGCGCTCGGCATGACGTTCTGCCTACTTATTGGCGCTGGCTACCTGCACGGGCGCCCCCGGCCCCAGCCGCAACAGGTTGGTGGTGATGACGGTATCGCCGGCGCTCAGGCCACTGAGCACCTGCACGGTGCCGCGGCTGCGCGGGCCGGTGGTCACGTCGCGGTAGTCGGCCCTGCCGCCTTTGATGGCGTAGAGCGCGTAGCCCTTGGCCGTGGGAATGAGCGCCTGCGTGGGCACCACCAGCGCCTCCGAAGTGGCGTGCAGGGCGAAGCTGATTTTGGCCGACATGCCCGGCACCAACTGTTGCTTGGCATTCGGGCTGATGGCTTTCACCAGCAGGCTGCGGGTGCTCACGTCGGTGCGCGGCTCGGTGGCAATGATGCGGCCGGCTTGCGGCGCCGAGCCGTTTTCGGTGGTGAATCGGATGGTCTGGCCGGGGCGCACCTCGGCGGCGTAGCGCTCGGGCACGGTGAAGGTAACTTCCACCTGGCTCACGTCTTCGAGGGAGGTGAGCACGGTGCTGGGCGTCACGTAGGCGCCCACGTCCACTTTGTTGAGGCCGATTTTACCGGCAAACGGGGCGCGAATCTGCGTTTTGGCCAGGTCCACGTCCACGGATTTGATATCTGCCTGCAGCACCTGCAGGTTGGTCGACACCTGGTCGTACTCCTGCTGCGTCACCGATTCGGTCCGGAGCAGGCCGCGCATGCGCCCGTCGTCGAGCAGCGCCAGCTTTTCCTGCAGCTTGAGCTTGTGGCGGCGGGCCAGCAGGTCGGCGTCATCGAGCTTGAAGAGCAGGGCCCCGCGCGCCACGCTGCTGCCTTCGTGGGCGTACACGGCGGTGACTTTGCGGGCCACTTCGCTTACCAGCTGCACCTCCTGGTTGGCCTGAATGGTGCCGGTGGCTTGCAGCTCATCGGCGGCGGCGGTGGGGCGCACCACGTAGTGGTCGACGAGCAGCGCGGGCGTGGCGGCCGGAGCCGGGGCTTCGGCAGGGGAGGCTGCTGTCTTGTTGGCTGACAGTACCTTGGGAATGCCAAAGCCTAGCAGAATAACGAGCACAAAGGCGCCCAGCAGCAGCCCTCGCGAACGGGAAAGTGTGGTGGTCATGGAGGTTCGGGGTCAAAGAAAACGCATCAATAAATAATAATGCGTTAATGTGTTTTGATAAAAAAATGACTTGGCAATTCGTAAAAGGTAGCACCTCACCTCAGCAGGAAGCGGCCAGTTTCCCCAGGTGTGCGCTTTTCATCAACACATAAACAAGTGTTGATGTTTTGAGAAAATAAAAAACCAGCTGATTATTTCCATCAGCTGGCACAGGGCTACTTCACTTTCAGCATGCCCAGGAAGCTTTCCAGCTCCTGCAGCTTCTCCGGATTAACGGAGTAAAGCACGCAGCGGCCTTCCTTGCGCGACTCCACCAACCCGGCCTCCATCAGAGCCTTGATGTGGTGCGACATGGAAGGCTGGCTCACGGGCGCTACGTCGAACAAATCGGCGCACGCCACTTGCGGGGCCTGCGAAATCTCCTGCAGGATGCGCAGGCGGTTGGGGTCGCTGAGGGCTTTGGCGATTTTGACGAGGGACTTGGTATCCATGGGAAGCAAAGTTAACACATGCTAATGTGTTGATGTGTGCTAAACGGCTTTGCCCGCCGAATGGTTCGGCCGCCGCCCAGCGCCGCCCGGCTTCGCGGCACCGGCCGGGCCCCTGTATGGCTTGGTCGGTGCCGCGAAGTCGGGCGGCGCTGGGTTATCTTGTGGGTTGGCTACTTTTTTGCAATCAGATGGTTACGCCGGCAATGGCTTTTTCCAGGGCCGTGGGTTCCAGGTCGGGAATGCTGGTGCCTTCCACCCGCACCACTTCCACATCGGTGAGGCCGATGAAAGCCAGAACCGGCTTCAGGTAAGGGGCCATGAAGTCGTAGGCGGCCATGGGCGAGCCTTCGGAATACACGCCGCCGCTGGCCAGCGCCAGGTACACTTTCTTGCCCGTGAGCAGGCCCTGCGGCCCGTTGGGGCCATACGAAAACGTGACCCCGGCCCGCACCAGGTGGTCGAGCCAGGCCTTGAGCGAGGAGGGAATGCCGAAGTTGTACATGGGCGCGCCAATGACCAGCACATCGGCCGCCCGCACTTCCTCGATAACTTCGTCGGAATGCCGGATGGCGGCCAGCTGCGCCGGGGTGCGGCTTTCGGCCGGCGTGAAGATTCCCTGCACGAAGGCTTCCTCGAAGTGCGGCAGCGGGTGCGTGGTCAGGTTGCGCTCGTGCACCGTGCTGCCGGGGTGGGCGGCCCGGAGCTGCTCAACAAGCTGGTGGCCCAGCCGGGTGCTGTAGGAGTTGGAACGGGGGCTGGAAATGATGTGCAGAATATGCATGGCTGATGAGGGGCCAGCCGCATTGGTTTGGCTGACTGGCCCGGCAAACCTACCGGCCGCCCAATGCCGATTCCTAGCTGATTCTCAAAACAGTACCGGTTCTGAAAAGAGTAGCTATTTGAAAATAAGGGCGTTGGGAAACAGCTGCCAGCCATGCTGTAAACCTCCAGCCCGGCGGCGTGGTAGTAGTGCAGCATCAAACCTAACCGCCATGATTCCGCCCACCGTCGACCTTACGTATCCTGCCTGCCGCAGCGCCCATCAGTCCGTGCGCGACACCCTCGACGTGGTAGGCGGCAAGTGGAAGCTGGTGATTCTGGCCGTGCTGCGGGACCGCAAATACCGTTTCAAGGAGCTGAGCCGGGCGCTGAACATCTCGCCGAGCATTCTCTCCAAGGAATTGCAGGAGATGGAAATGGACCGGCTGGTGACGCGCACAGTGTACAACACCACCCCCCAAACCGTGGAATACGAAGCCACCGAATACAGCAAAACCCTGACGGAGGTATTGCAGGCCATGCGCAAGTGGGGCGAGCTGCACCACGAAACCATTGTGGGCAAAAAGCGCGGGGCCGCGGTTTGATTGAGAAGCAGTAAAGAACGGGGAGGCTGCGCACAGCCGCCGCCCCGTTCCGGAACAGCCCAAAGCCTAGACCCCCAGCAGCTCGCGCAGCCCCGGCAGCACCTGCGCCCCGCGCTCCCAGTCGAAGTCCAGGGATTCGGGGGTGGCCGAAGCGGGGGCATCCGTACTGGCTATTTCCAGAATCTGGCGGCGCTCGGGCAGCGAGAAGTCGGTGAAGGCGCGGCGGAGCAGGGGCACGATTTCGCGGAAAGTGTCCTCCTTCAGCTCCCCCAGCCAGGCATCCAGCAGGTCGAATAGCTCGCGGTGGTGGATGAGCAGCAGGCCGCTGCCGCGCAGGAAGCCTTCAATCCAGGCGGTGGCGTAGTCGGTGGGCTGGGCGGGGGCCAGCGCCAGGCCCAGGGCCGTGGCCGTGGCGTCGGAATCGGCCTGGCGGGCATCGAAAAGCAGGCGGGCGGCGGCCCCGGCCAGCAGGCCGTTGGTAGCGGCGTTGCGCTGCACGGCGGCCAGCGCGGCGTACCAATCGGTTTCGTGGGCAGGGTTTTCGAGCAGGCGAATGGCCTGGTGAGTGGCTTCGATGCTGGCCAGAAGCGGCCTGGCGGCGGCATAGTCGAGGCCGGCGCAGGCGGCCGGCAGGCCGATGCACAGGCGCGGCACCAGCTGGTGCACTACCTGGGCCACCTGCCGGGTATCGGTGCGGCGCACGTTGCCGTAGCGCAGCACCTGGGCCAGCGGGGGCAGGGCGGCCAGCAGGTGGGTCACGTCGCGGGTATCGGCCCCGATGGTTTCGAGGCGGGCCACCAGCGCCGGAATGGCTGGGCCGAGGTCGGCGCGCAGGGCTTCTTCCAGCAGCCGGCTCACGGCTTCGAGGCGGGTGGCTTCGGCGGCGCGGGCGGTGGCGCGGGCGGCGGCGGCGGCCAGCACGGTGTTGCCCCAACGGCCGGCCTCAATCACGGCCAGGGCCATTTCGGGTTCCCATTCCAGGGTCCAGATTTCGTGAAAGGTGCCGCTTTTGCCGGTCACTTCCCCGGGCTCGCCCCAGTTGATGTCGAGTAGGCGCAGGCGGTGCAGCAGGTGGCTGCGGTCGCGCTGGGCGGGCTGGCGCAGGTCGAGGTCGAGCGGCTTCGAAACGGCTTCGGGCTTGAGGCGCAGGGACTTTTGCTGCTGGGCCAGGTCCTGCTGCAGGGGCGTGGCGGGCAGGCCGGCCGGCACCTCGCCCAGCTTCACCCCAATCACCAGCTCCTGGTGCACCAGCGCCAGCGGCTCGGCGTAGCCCCCGCCCAGGATGGCCACGGCGGCTTCCTGCAGCTCGTCGATGCCCGGCAGGGCCAGCCCGCGCACGGCGGCCAGCGCGGCGGCCAGCCGCACACCCTCAATGGCGTGGGCCGAAGACGCGTCCACGTCCTGCCCGCGCAGTAGGCGGGTAGCGCGCACCATCCAGTGCGTCAGCACCTCGGCGCGGGGCTGGGCAAACAGCAGCTCGTACCAGGCCGGCGAGAGCACGCCCGCCCCGTAGCCCGAGCTGAACGACAGCCGCTCGTAAGTCCACGGAATCCAGGTGGTTTCGGTGGCGACCTTTTTAAGGCCCTTGAGGCGGGCTTTGTCTTCTTTTTTGCGTAAGTCGGGCTGCAATACCGGCGCGTGCCAGGCCCCGCACACCACCGCCACGCGCGGGTAGCCCTGGGCCAGCGTAGCCCGCAGCGTTTCGCGCATGAAAGCCTCGCGGAGCAGGGTTTCTTCGGTTTCGGGGCGTTTCAATTCCTCGCGCAGGGCCGTCATCAAATCCAGCACCACGGCGAAGGTGTCGGCGTTGCCGGGCGCGTGCTCGAGGTGGGTTTCCCACCACTGCTCCGAGTCGGTGTAGCCGGCCAGGCGGGCGATGTAGGCCACGGGGTCGGTTTCTGCGTTTGCCTCACCATCTGGGGGAACCTCACCCCCTGACCCCCTCTCCAAAAGAGAGGGGGCACCGGTTATGCGCTCTTCCGCTTTTTCAGACAAATCGTCCTCATGGGCCGGTTCCCCCTCTCCTGAGGAGAGGAGGTCAGGGGGTGAGGTTGACGTCAGGTCCACCACCGCGTCCTTCATCCCAAACCGCAGACTCATCGGCAAATCCATGCACCGCACGTGCGCCCCGTGGCGGGCGCACCACTGCACCGCCTGCCACTCCGGCGAAAACTCGGCAAACGGCAGAAACGACGCCTGTCCTTGCTGCTTCGGGTTATAAACGAGCAGGGCCACGGGCGGCACCAGCTCCGGGTGGGTGGCCGTGGCCAGGGCGGCTTCGGCATCGGCGGGGCACTCCAGCAGCACGATATCGGGCCGGAAAGCGTCGAGCGCGGCCACGAGGCTGGCGGCGCTGCCGGGGCCGTGGTGGCGAATGCCGAACAGGCGGAGGTCGGTGGGCATGGGAAGAACAGGGAATTGGGCAGGGCCTGCAAATGAACAACACCCCGCCCAACCGGCCCCGCGCTAGCCGAAATTTTCTTCGATGAGCTCCTTATTGATGAATGCGCCGGCCTTGCCGCCAGCGGCCACCGCCGCCGAAACCGCTCGCATAGGCGTTGTATTGTCGCCGGCCGCGAACACGCCCCCGACGCTGGTGCGCTGGAAGTCATCGACCTGCACATGGCCCATTGGGGTAAGCACGCAGCCAAGCTGCTGCGCCAGGGTGCCAGGCAGCTGAAACGGCACCCGGGCAAATACCGCGTCCAGCGGGTGCGTGGCGCCATCGGCCAGTTGCACGGCCCGCAGCTGCCCTTGCTCGTGGGCAATGCGGGCCAGGGCTGTTTCCACGATGCCGATGCCGTGGCGGGCCAGCGCCTGCTGCTGGGCAGTGCTGAGCGTAGAAGGCCCATCGGTGAAGAGGGTGAACTGCCGCGACCAGTGGTGAATCAGGCGGGCAAAATCGAAGCCCGTGTCGCCGTTGCCGATGACGCCCAGGCGTTGGTCACGCACTTCGTAGCCGTGGCAGTAGGGGCAGTGCAGCACCGAAATGCCCCAGCACTCGGCAAAGCCGGGCAGTGCCGGCAGCAGGTCCGCGACGCCGGTGGCCAGCAGCAGCCGCGCCGCCGTGAAGCTGGAACCAGCGGCGGTTTCGATGCGGAAGCCGTCCGCAACCGTGCTGGCGGTCAGGGCTTCCTCAGCCCGCAGTTCGATGGTGGGGTAATGCTGCACCTGCGCCAGGGCCTGGGCGCGCAGGGCCGCCGGCGTGGCCCCGTCCTGGGTGAGGAAGTTGTGGGAGTGGGGCGTCTGGCGGTTGCAGGGCCGGTCGGTGTCGAGGAGGAGCACGCGGCGGCGGGAGCGGCCCAGGGCCATGGCGGCCGAAAGGCCGGCGTAGCTCCCGCCGATGATAATAGCGTCGAAATCAGGCATTGAGAAGGATGAGAGCAGCCGCGCTGCGTGCGGGCCATCGGGACGGACGCGGGCGGGCTGGATTCCCTTACAAAAAAACTGTTCTGCCCACCGACACACTGCTGCACCCGGCAGATATCCTGCTGGCGCTAAAAGATATCTTACTTCCTATGAAAGATATCCTACTGACACCTGCGGATACGGTTCTGGACCTGGAAAATATTCTAATGTCGCTTGAATATGTCCTAGTGGCAGGTGTGGAGTCGGGGGTGGTTGAAGGAATATGCTGAAATTATCTGAACTCGAATCAACTAGAGATAGAGCTAAGGATACCCTGTCAAATCAGCCTGCCGACACTCTGGCACTCATCATTTCTTGAAAACGCAATTGATTACCATTTGAGTCAGACCAAAAATTGCCATTATTCTCGTAGGAAAAAATATGCAGTTCAGGCGTGGTCAATGCGTTGCAGACGATACATAGCTTATAGTCTAGCGACTTTTTCAAAAGATGCTGGTATTCATTCGGCGTCAGTTCGGCCATAAGCGATGTCCCTGATAATCCTTTGACTTCCAAGTTTAGGGTGCGCCGACCACGAGTTGCAGTCAAGTCCCAACCAACGTTGTCCTTCTCGACAGAAACAACACCATAACCTATGCTGGTGTAATGTGTAGCCACGGCATCTATTGCCGCTTTCTCTACCGCAATTCGCTTTAGAATGTCTGGTTGCCGCGCCCGTTCGTCTTTGGATTTGCTCTTGTCTTTTATTAAACCACCTGCATTAATATAAGCTAAAACGCTCGCTGCAAAAAGCGGATTTTTATCTTGATAAAAGGTATTGCTGCGACCTGGATAACCTTCTCCTCGCGGTACTTCAAATAGCCTTTCATCGTCATCCAGAAGCGTGCAGTCAGCTTCTTTCGCTTTTGCGAAATAGCCGATATCACCTTTCCCATAATTACGTTTAAATGCTGGGGTGGCCGGTTGCAACGTGGCATAGACTTTTGCATGACGATACCAGCCAATAATGAAAGAACCGCCACCTGGGCGATTGGCAATCCATACAACGGTTACATCGGCAAGGCTGCTTCCAGTAGCACCAGCATCAATACGAGACAGGTTGATGCCGCTGGCATTGCTTGGAGGTTGAACGTATCCGTAGCAGCTTTTTTTGAATACTGAATAATTATAAACTTCTCCTTTCTCCGGCCAGGACCCTCCCCCAGAAATGGTATCACTGATTTTGGGGCCAGTGTAATTTTTCATCCAGCCAATGCGAAAGAAAACAATGCGGTCCATTCTATAGGTCGTTTAGGTTGTGAATTGAGGCTAAAAGAAACCTAAACTAATTACTATCCAAATCAAATTTTTGCATACCAAAACTTACTCCACCACCTCCCGGCAGGCCCTATACAAATCCTTCCAGCCCTCGCGCTCCTTGGCCACGGTTTCGAGGTATTCGAGCCAGACCACGCGGTCGGGGGTGGGGTCTTTGATGACGGCGCCGGTGAGGCCGGCAGCCAGGTCGTGGGCGCGCAGGGTGCCGTCGCCGAAGTAGGCGGCCAGGGCCAGGCCGGAGTTCATCACCGAGATGGCCTCGCCGGTGCTGAGGGTGCCGCTGGGGCTCTTGAGCTTGGTTTTGCCGTTGTCGGTCACGCCCTGGCGCAGCTCGCGGAAGATGGTGACGAGGCGGCTGATTTGCTCCAGCGCGGGCGCTTCGACGGGCAGCTGCAGGGCCTGGCCCTGCTTGGCCACGCGGGTCTGCACGATGTGGACTTCCTCGGCCAGGGTGGCGGGCAGGGGCAGCACCACGGCGTTGAAGCGGCGGCGCAGGGCGCTGCTCAGCTCGTTCACGCCCCGGTCCCGGTCGTTGGCCGTGGCGATGACGTTGAAGCCCTGCCGGGCCTGAATTTCGGTGCTCAGCTCGGGGATGGGCAGCACCTTTTCCGAGAGCATCGTGAGCAGGGTGTCCTGCACGTCGGAGGGGATGCGCGTCAGCTCCTCGATGCGGACGAACTGGCCGGTTTCCATGCCTTTGTAGAGCGGGCTGGGCACCAGCGCACTCAGGGAAGGGCCTTCGGCGAGCAGGCGGGCGTAGTTCCAGGAGTAGCGCAGGCTGTCTTCGGCGGTGCCGGCGGTGCCCTGCACCAGCAGGTTGGTGTGCCCGCTGATGGCGGCGGTGAGGTGCTCGCTCACCCAGCTTTTGGCCGTGCCGGGCACGCCGAGCAGCAGCAGGGCGCGGTCGGTGGCTAGGGTGGCCACGGCAATTTCCATCAGCCGCCGCTGCCCGATGTACTTGGGCTCAACCTCAAACCCGTTATCGAGCTGGCCGCCCAGCAGGTAGGTCACCACGGCCCAGGGCGAGAGGTGCCAGCCGGGCGGCTTGGGGCGGCTGGTATCGAGGGCCTTGAGGGCGGCCAGCTCTTCGGCGTAGAGGTCTTCGGCGTGGGGGCGGAGCAGGGTCGGGGTCATGGTCGGGTTGGGATGGGAAATGGAAAGGGTTTGCGGTCAATCAGCCCGTCAGGCTTCGGCTGCGCTCAGCCTGACGGGCTTGTTTATTCGTGCAGGGAGGCCGCCAAATCGGCCTGGAATTTCAGGGTGTCGGCAAAAAGCTGGAACTGGGTTCGGTAAAAGTCGTGGGCATCCGGAATTTCGGCCAGCAGCTTTTGGGCGGCGGCGGCATCGGTGGGCGCAATGTGGTCGCGCAGGGTTTCGCTCACGAAGTAGCCAAAGCGGTACCGCTCGCGGGGCAGGTATGGCAGCGCCAGCGCGGTGTCCGCCGTGTGGCGGGCCACCACGGCCAGCGTGGCGGCCGTGAGGGCCCACGGCCAGGGGCCCGGCAGCACCCGGGTCTGTTCCAGCAGTTCCCAATCGCCTTCCCAGGTGCCGGCGGGCCGGTTCAGGCGCCTGAGCAGCGGCACCAGCAGCAGGCGTTGCTGCTCGGCGGCGGGCAGCAGGGGCACCAGCTTCCACAGCGGCAGTTGGATGCCGGCCTGCGCGAGGCTGGCAGCCTGCTCCAGCCACAGCTGCACGAAGGCCGCCGCGATGCGCGGGCTCTGGTGAGTGGCCGCGCTTTCGGCCCAGGCCATGAGCACCGGCATGGCCCAGTCAGAGGCCAGCGCCTGGGCCAGCAGCTCGGCCGGCGTGGCGTTGAGCTGCGCCACCCAGCGGTCGACGGGCACCCAAGCCAGCAGGTTGGCCAGACGGGCCGCGCCGGCCCCAATGGCCTGGGTCCGGCCATTGGCCCGGGCCAAGTAGCTGAAATGGGTGTTTTGCTCTTCGATGCCATCCAGCAGCCAGGTCTTATCCCAGGCATCGGGCAGGCGGATGTCCAGGGTGGCTTTGCCGAGGCCCAGCAGGCCGCGCCGAGTGCTGAGCAGCGGCACGGCCCGCGCCCACAGCCGTCCGACGAGGGCTGCGCCGGGCAGCCGCACCAGCAGGCCCGCCGCCAGGCGGCGCACGTCCTGGCCCCGCGCTCTGAGCAGGGCTTCCAGCGTGGGCTCGGCATCGGGGTGCAGGTGGTTGCCCAGAATTTCCAGCAACGCCTCCTGGGTTTTGGCGGGCTCGCCGGGCAGGGCGGCCAGGAGCAGGGCGCGGGCTTCGTCGGGGGCCTGGGCAAAGCGCTCGGTGAGCCAGGCGCGGCGCTGAGCCAGCGTGCCGGTTTCCCAGGTGGCGGGGTTGGCCTCGGCCGTGGTGGAGGTACCATCAGTCAGCCTGACCCATGCGGGGTTGAGGCTGGCCAGCCAGTGGCCCCGGTTGCCCAGCACGGGGGGCGCTGCGGCCCGCGTTTCGGCCGTGGCGCCGGCCTGGTGCAGCAGCGGCACCAGCAGCGCCGGCGGCACCAGCCGGTGGCGGGCGGCCACGCTGGTGAGGTAGTCGGGCACCAGCTCCGGGTGCAGGCCGTTGACAAGCATCTGGTGGAGGTAGTCGGTGCCCTTGGGGCCAATGGCGGGCAGGCGCTCGGCCGGCGCGGGCGTCAGGGGCGGGCCGGTGGCCGGGGCTGGCTGGTGGCCCGCCTTGCGCATCAGGGCCAGGGTGCCGGCGGCCAGCAGCAGCTGCTGCTCGGCAGAATCGGCCGGCGTGGGGAAGGGCGGAACGACTTCGCCGCTCTGGCGGGTGCCAAGCAGGGCAATGCGCAGCAGTTTCGCGGCATCAACCGCCCGGGCCGGGCCGGTGCCGGCATTGGCGCTGGCATCCTGCGTCCGGGGGGCGTGCGCAGCGGCTTCAGCGTCGGCATCCTGCTGCCGGCCCACCGATGCTCTTGGCGCCGGTGCGGGAGCGGCCAGGGCGGTTTCGCCGGCGTTCCACCCAGTGAGCGGCCGGAACGCCTGCCCATCCCACTCCCCGAAAAGCGTGACCGGCTGCCCGCCGCTCTCGGCCAGCAGCTGCCAGCCAAAGTTCTCATCACCGAGCCGCAGCGGCAAAATGCCCGCCTCGGTGGCGTGGTGCAGCTGCCAGCGGCCATCGGGCAGGGGCGTGGGCAGCACCTGGCTGAGCGTGGCAGGCCACTCGCGCAGCCAGGGCTGGCGGGCCAGGGCCGCGGCGTAGTCGTGCAGCAGCTGGCTGATGGACTGGCCCGCCGGCACCGCGCCGGGCGGCACGGTGCCATCGAACTTTACGCTGACGGGAGCGGCCCGCAAGGGCAGCAGGCCGGGGTAAAAAGCCACCTCGCCGAGGTAGCTGCCGTGCGGAATGAACGGCGTGCCGAACGGCTGCCCGCCGAAGGAAAACTCCAGCACCAGCGCCGTGCGGCCGGTGTGGCGGCCACTCAGCCAGGTGCGGCGGGCGCTGAGGCGGTCCTCGTCCCAGCGGAACTGGCCCAGCACGCGCCAGGCATCGGCCACGGGCGCGGCGGTGGCCAGCAGGTCTTCTTTTTTGAGGTTGATGCCGACCTGCTGGAGGATTTCCGGCCGGGCATCGGGGCCGAGGCTGGGCAGGTTCCGGAAGGCGCGCACCAGCAGGTACAGCTCGCCGAGGCGGCCCAGCAGGCGCGCGGGCCAGTCGGCGTGGGCGTGGCGCAGCGTGGCCAGCTCGCGCACGGCAGCCGCCAGGCCGGGCAGCTGGTTATCGACCAGCCGGGCGGCCTGGCTTTCCCAGAACCTGGCGGGCTGCTGGTTGAGGGTGGCCAAGCCGGCCCGCACCAGGTCTTCGAGCCAGGCGGCGAGGTCGTCGGCCCCGGCCGCCATGCGGGCCAAGCGCTTCGGGTCGACGGCGAGGTCACTGGCTGCTGGAACCTCCCCCCCCGGCCCCTTCTCCCGCGGAGAGGGGGAGCCTGATGGAGCGTTTTCGTTGTGGAGTGGTGGTACTGCTGAGGGAGCTCCTGAAGAAACGTTCGTCGCGGCAGCGGCCGGGCTGCTGGGCGCTTTTTCAACCTTTTTCTCCTGGGTTTGCTGGCGCTTCTGAAGCCATTCTGCCAGCCAGGCGGGCGGCGTGTGGCCCGTTAGCAGCTCCGGCTGCCGGGCCATGAGCAGGAGCAGCCCGGCCCCGTGCTTGCAGGGAAATACCCGGCTGGGACAGCTGCACTTGAAGGCCGGCTCGGTGAGGTCGATGCCGGTGAGGTAGGGCCGGGAGCCGCTGCCGGCGCACTCGCCCCAGGCGGCCGTATCGGTGCGGCCCAGGTTGGCCCATTTGGCGGGTTTCAGCAGCTCCTGGCCTCTTTTCAGGGTGCCGGGGTCGGTGATGAGGGACTGGGCTTGCGCTTCGGTGAAGGAAATCATGGGAGCGGGGTAGGCCCCAAATGTATGTAGCACATGCTTTAGCTTGTGCGTCGGGCAGGGCCAAAGCGCAGCAGAGACGCCAGGGGGCGTCGCTACACGTTTCACGCAAAAAAGTCGTCCGGGTCGGCCCGGCTCAGGTACTGCCGCAAGTGCGGCAGGGTGTCGAAATGCGGCCCCACGCAGGCCATGAAATCGGCCACGGCCACCGGCCCGCTGGCGTAGGCCACAAACGTGTGCCCGCCCTCGCCAAACTCCAGCTCCTCCAGCAGCCCGGGCTGCGTGTCTTCAATGATGGTTTCGATGTGCTCGGCCCAGGAATCGGCGGTGCCACCGAAGCCATAGTGCTGAAACAGCTGGTAATACGCCTCCAGCCCACTCACATCGGCGAAAATGAGCAGCTGGTACTCGGGCATGACGGCGGCCGGGGCGGCCGTCACCTGGAAGGGAAAGGTGGCAGACATGGGGTGAAAGTACGGCCTACTTCCGCCGCCGCAAGGCCACTACCAGGCCCACGCAGGCCAGCGCCAGGGCGGTAATCAGGGCATCGCGCACGAAATGCCCCTGCTTGGCTTCGGCCACTTCGGCTTCGAGGTCGCGCTGCCGGGCCAGCTGCTGCTTCTCGCGCTGCCGCAGGTTCTGGGCCTCGTTTTCCAGCTCGGCCAGGCGCTGGGCGGTGAGGTTGCGGTCGTCGCGGGAGCTGGTTTCGAGGTGGGTGGTGGTGGCGGCCAGCCGCACCGAGGTCGAAGTGGCTTTTTGGGCGGTTTCGTTGAGCACGTCCACAATCTGCTGGTCTTTGTCCACGATGCCCTGCAGGGCGTCCACCACTTCCTGCAGGTCTTTTTTGGAGGGCTTATTGCCGAACAGGCTATGCCGCTGGGCGCTGGCTTCGGCGTAGCGCCGGGTGAGCACGGCGCGCTGCTGGAGCAGGCCGGGCAGGCGGCTGTCGGGCGTCACGGCGGGCTCCTGGGCAGTGGCCGAAAGCGCCGTTAGCAGGCCTACAGCCGAGAAAAAAACGCGAAACATTGGCCGGCGTGTAGTTCTTTGCAGGCTGGAAGACAAGTGTGAAAACGGCATTGGCATGAATAAAATCCGGATAATGAAGAAAGCCAGCGCCTTATTGCTGGGGGCGCTGAGCGTGTGGAGCTGCGAAACTACGCGCCTGAAAACCCCGCCCACCTACGGCGGGGCCGTGTCGGAGGGCCTGCACGAGAAAGGGGCCAGCGGCGTGCTGCCCTTCCTCATTCAGGAAACCAGCGCCGACGCCACCTACGGCTTTACGGAAACCAACCCCGTGCGAGTTGGCGGCGGCAAGGAGGCCGGGGCCCGCAACCAGCAGCGCTACCTCAACGCCCTGCTCGGCCCCAAGGGGCAGCCCCTTGAATACCAGCGCGAAGGCAGCTGCTGCGCGTTTAAAATCGATGCCGGCGGCGTAGACAACGAAGGCCAGCTCGACGTGTACACCGTCACCTGGAAGGGCCGCAAAGAGCCCCTGAAGCTCTACCTCAACATGTACGAGGAAGGTGCCCTGGCCGCCCCCATGGGCCTGACGGCGGCCCGGTAGCCGCGCAGCCTTGCCCCGCCGGGCGCCGTAAGATGCCAGGCGGCTGGAACGCGGCAAAACAGCCCCGCCAGCGCCCGCCCATGAAAAAGCTCCTCTCATTCCTTTTGCTGCTCACCACCGGCTGCGGCACCTGCGAGCAGGTGCAGCTCACGCCCGAGGAACGGGCCTGGTTTCCCAACCATCCGAAGGGCACGACCATCAGCTTCCGCAGCAACCGCGGCAACGCCAATACCATGACGCTGCTTGCGCAGCGCGAATGGTTTAGCAACACGGATTGCAACAAGCTGGAATCAGGGTCTTACCAGCCCATTCACGTGCAGTACGGCCTGGAATCGGCCACGCAGTACGACCCTAAATCGCCCCATCTCAGCATCGTCATCGATAAAACCAGGCCCACTATTCCGGGCCGGCTGCAGTTCAGCATCTGCGGCCTGGAATACCCGCTGCCGGCCGGCCAGAAAATCGGGCCCACCGACGTGCTGCTGCCGGAGCCCTGCACCCTGAGCACCGGGAAAACCTATCCGGCCGCCTACGTCTTTCGCGATGGCCAGAACGCCAAAAACTACGGGACCGGCCGCCTGAAAGCCTTTCACTGGGACAAGCAGGCCGGCCTGGTGCGCTACGAGCTGGCCGACGGCGAAGTGTTTGAGCGGGTGGGAGAGTAGGAGGGTGGTGAACGGTCAGGCTTCGGCTGCGCCCGGCACGACGGTGGCCGTTTCCGTGATTTCCAGCGCCCGGACAATTAAAAATCCCTCCCTCAGCGGTACTTTTAACCTTGTTCTACCGCTGAAACGTATGCCTGCCCGCTATTTTCCGCGCCTCGCGGCCCTCGCCACCGATGCCACCGCCACGCCCGCCGACCAGCTCCCGCGCCTGCGCAAGCTGCTCGAAGCCGTGCTGCGCGACGAGTACAAGCGGCGGGGCGTGAGCTTCGGCAACCTCAGCCAGGCCATTGGCTTTGTGGCGTATGAGCACGAGCTCACGGGCCGCCTGCGTCACCAGCTGCAGGCCCTGCGCCTGAGCGCCAACCTGGTGCTGCACGAAAGCTACCCCGGCACCGTGGCCGAAGCGGCCTCGGGCTTCAACGCCGTGGTGGAGCTGATTGAGCAGCTCACCGGCGTGCTCTACGACGGCCCCGCCCTGCAGCTCCCGCCCGATGCCGGCCTGCAGGAAAACGAGCAGGCCGCTTTCGAAGCCGCGCTGGCTGCCCAGGCGGCCATTCCGCTGCCGCCCGCCACGCCCCTCGAAGCCTGGCGCGTGCACGTGCTGGCCACCAACCTGGCCACCGGCGAGCTGACCGTGGAAATGGACAAGCCCGCCGACGGCCGCCCCGCCGGCCCGTTCGAGCTGGTGCTGCCCGAGGCCTACGCCAGCCTGCTGCCCACGGCGGCCGTGCTGCACCCCACGCTGCACCTCATCGGCCCGGTGCTGCGGCCCGATGGCCGCGTGCAGCCGCGCCGCGTGGTGCTGGAGCCCGATTACCTCATCAGCGTGACCACCGTGGCCGAGTGCGCCCAGAAGGACGGCACCATCCCCGAATGGGCCCTCATCAGCGCCTTTCTGCCCGATGAAACCTCGCGCCCACTGGTGCTGGGTAACCTGGTGAACATGCTGCTGGACGAGGAAGTGAGCCACGCGGCGAGGAATGAAGAGTTAAGAATGAAGAATGAAGAATTGACGCTGGAGCAGCGGAAAGCTTCATTCTCGGCGCTCTTGGAAAAAGCCCGTCCTGGGCAGGGTTTCTCCAGGAATATTTTCAACGGTGTAGAAAATACGTTCGACTCTGCTACGTCTGGCTCCTCCTTTCCATCGGAGAGGGAGCCGGGGGGTGAGGCGCCCGCCAACGCCGATTTCGACCTCGAGCACTTCCTGCACAAGCGGCTGTTTCGCCTCGCGCCGCTGGCCCTCAGCACCCTGCCCGAGTTCCAGACCCGCAACGGCGTGCCGGAGCTGTTCGCCGACCTGCGCCGCCACCACCGCACCCTGCGCGACACCCAGCGGCGCGGCTTCGTGGCCGACAGCCGCACCGGCTACCAGCAGCAGCGCCTGCGCGTGACCGACTGCTTCCTCGAACCCACCTTTCTCTCGGCCACCTACGGCCTGCAGGGCCGCCTCGACCTGCTCCACGAAAGCCCTACCGGCTACGACCTCATCGAGCTGAAAAGCTCGAAGTCGGTGCCCGGCGGCCCGCCCTGGACCAACCACACCGCCCAGGCCCAGCTCTACCGCCTGCTGCTCGAATCCGTTTTCGGGGCCGACGGCGAAACGGCCGGCCGGGGGCGCACCAGCATCCTGTATTCCAACGCCGCCGATGGCCAGAGCGCCGTGCGCCGCGTGGACCAGGACCAGGCCCTGATTGACCGCCTGCTCAACGCCCGCAACCAGCTGGTGGGCGTGGAGCTGCAGCTGGCCCGCGCCACCGGCCCGCGCCAGACCCGGCAGCTGCTCGCGCCCGTCATCAAGCCCGATTTGGCCGGCCTGCCCAGCTTCGGCCGCGAAAAAGCCCAGCACGTGGCCAATGCCTGGGCCGCCGCCGACCTCGTGGAGCGCGCCTACTGCCTGGAGCTGATTCGCTTCTCGGCCCGTGAGATGCGCCTCACCCTGCTCGGCGACGAAGCCCGGCCCGGCGATGCCGGCGGTCAGGCCGGCCTCTGGCTGCTGCCCCAGGCCCGCAAGCACCAGAATTTCAGCCTGCTCGATGAGCTGGAATTAATCGAAGACCACAGCAATGCCGACGACGATGCCCGCGACGGCCTGGGGCCGCACCTGGTTTTCCAGCGTCCGGCCGGTGGGCGGGAAGTAAACTTCCGGGCCGGCGACACGCTGATTCTGTACCCGCGCCGCAAGGCCGGGGCTGCGGTCGACCACGTTGCGGCCCCGCTCAGTGTGCTCGATGCCCAGGTGGTGAAAGTGGTGCTGGCCGAAGACCTGAGC
This sequence comes from Hymenobacter daeguensis, assembly GCF_054780555.1. NCBI lineage: Bacteria > Pseudomonadati > Bacteroidota > Cytophagia > Cytophagales > Hymenobacteraceae > Hymenobacter > Hymenobacter daeguensis. The sequence continues at coordinate 50,102 of NZ_BAAGWC010000014.1, read as the reverse complement.
ACCGACGGCCGCGTGGTGCTGTCCATCCGCAACCGCCGGCTGGCGCCGCGCTACCTGCACGGCCACTCGCACTGGGCCCTGGAGCCCGATACGTACGACACCTTCCGCCGCGAGTGGGCCGGCATCTCGGCCTTCCTGAGCCTGGCGCCGGAGCGCCGCCAGCGCCTGCTGGCGCGCACCGCGCCGCGCCAGCCCGAGCCGGAATTCTGGACACCGGCTTCGCCGCCCGCTACCACGGCCCCCGAGGTGGTGGCCCGCGCCCTGGCCGCGCCCGACTGGTTTGTGCTCTGCGGCCCGCCCGGCACCGGCAAGACCCGCGCCGTGCTGCGTGAGCTGGCCGAACGGCTCTACAAACAGGACAAGCACACGCTGCTGGCCGCCTACACCAACCGCGCCGTGGACGAAATCTGCGAGCAGCTGGTGGCCGCCGGGCTGCCGTTTATCCGGGTGGGCTCGCGCCTGGGCACGGCGCCGCACTACCGGCCGTACCTGCTGGATAACATGCTGCGCGACTGCCCCACGCGTCAGGCCGTGCGCGACCGGCTCAAAAACTGCCCGTTCTACGTGGGCACCGTGGCCAGCCTGCTGGGCAAGCCGGAGCTGTTCACCCTCAAGCAGTTCGACCTGGCCGTGGTGGACGAGGCCAGCCAGGTGCTGGAAGCGCCCATGCTGGCGCTGCTTTCGAAAGTCAACAAGTTCATCCTCATCGGCGACCACCGCCAGCTGCCCGCTGTGGTGACGCAGGAGCCCGAAGCCAGCGCCGTGGCCGAGGAAGTGGCCGAATTGCTGCAGCAGGAGCTGGGCCTGAGCAACCTGCGCAATTCCTACTTCGAGCGCCTGTTCAAAAAGGCCGAAGCGCACTGGCCCCACGCCCACGGCACCCTGGCCGACCACTACCGCATGCACACCGAGCTGGTGGCGCTGGTGAACGACGACTTCTACAACGGCCTGCTGCGCTGCCCCATGCCCTGGCAGCACGAGCCGCTGAGCCGGCCCGCCTGGCCCGCGCCCACCGATGCCCTCACGCGGCAGCTGCACGACCAGCGGCTGATTTTCGTGCCCACGCGCCGCCAGCCCGAAGACCTGTCCATGAAAGAATCGGCGCAGGAAGCCGACCTGGCGGCCCGCACCGCCGCCTACGTGGTGCAGGGCTACGGCCCCAACTTCAACCCCGAAACCACGCTGGGCATCATCGCCAGCTACCGCAACCAGGCGGCGCTCATCCGGGCGCGGCTGGCGGCGCTGGCGGTGGAGCTGGATTTGCCTGCCCTCACCCAGGTCAGCGTCGATACGGTGGAGCGCTACCAGGGCTCGCAGCGCGACGTCATCGTGGTGAGCTTCTGCTGCCACCACGAGCACCAGCTGGAGCTGATGGTGTCGCCCAACGAGGACGGCACCGTGGACCGCAAGCTCAACGTGGCCCTCACGCGGGCGCGGCAGCAGCTGGTGCTGCTCGGCAACGAGGAAATTCTGTGCCGCGCCCCGCACCACGCGGCCCTGCTGGCACGGGTGAGAAATGCGGCGGTTTCGGCCTGAAAAAACCGGGCGCTCCAAGGGCGCTTAAGCCTCGGAACGCCCGGTTAATCAGTTGTAAAAAGTGAATCCGTCCTTACTGCACGTTGGTGAGCTCCACTTCGAAGCGCAGCACGGTGTTGGGTGGAATGCTCCCCTGGCCCGATGACCCGTAGGCCAGGGCCGAAGGAATCAGCAGCAGGCCCTTTTCGCCCTTGCGCATCAGCGCAATGCCGATGTCCCAGCCCGAAATCACATTGCCGGCACCCAGGATGAATTTGAACGGGTGGGTCGGGTCAATCGACGAATCGAACACGCGCCCATCGATGTACCGGCCGGTGTAGAGCACCGAAACGGTTTTGCCGCTTGTGGCCTGCACGCCGTTGGGAGCCGAAACAATGGGCACGTAGTACAGGCCCGAAGGCTGCTTCTGGGCGTTGGTGATGGCATTATCCGTGAGGTATTTCTGGATAATTGCGTCGTCGATGCCCGAGTAGTCCTGCGTGGTGGTGGAGTCGTCTTTCTTGCAGGCGCTGGGCACCACATTGGCGGCTGCCAGCAAGCCCAGCAGCACAAACCGAAGTGCGCCGGCGGAAAATGGAATTTTCATAAATGGGTTCTTTTTAGTTAACATCAACGGCGGCCTCGTTGCCGGCCCGGCGGCGGGCCTATTGCACGTCCACCACCTCTACCTCGAAGCGCAGCACGGCATTGGGGCCAATCTGAGTGGAGGCGCCCTGCGGCCCGTACGCCAGTCCCGAGGGGATTAGCAGCTCGGCCTGGTCGCCCTTGTGCATCAGGGCAACGCCTTCCTCAAAGCCCGGAATCAGCTGGCCCCGGCCGGCGGTGAAGACGAGCGGAGTGTTGTTGTGCAATGAAGAGGCATCAAACACGGTTCCGGTTGCATCGAGCAAATGGCCGGTGTAGCGCACCGATACCGTAGCGCCGGGGCTAACGCGCACGGCATTGAGGTTGGTGACAACGGGCAGGAAATAAAGTCCGGAGGCCTGTTTCTGGGCGGTGGTGATGTTTTTGCTGGCCAGGTATTGCGTGATGAGGCCATCATCGACCACCGCGTAGTCCACCACCTCCACCTCGAAGCGCACCACCGAGTTGGCCGGAATAGCGCCGCCCGCCGTGGATACCCCATACGCCAGGCGCGAGGGCATCAGCAGCTCGGCCCGGTCGCCGATGTGCATGAGCGAAATGCCTTCCTCGAAGCCCGGAATCAGCTGGCCCGCGCCCACCGTGAAGGTGATGGGCACGTTGTTGTGGCGCGAAGAGGCATCGAACACCGTGCCGGCCGCATCGAGCAAATGCGCGGTATAAAGCACCGATACGGTAGCCCCCACGGCCACCCGCCTCGCATTCGCGTTGGTCGTAACGGGCAGGAAATAGAGCCCGGAGGGCTGCGGCTGGGCGGTGGTAATGTTTTTGCTGGCCAGGTATTGCGTGATAATGTCCTGGTCAACGGCGCTGTAGTCCTGAATTTCGGGGTCGTCCTTCTTGCAGGCCGTCGTCGCCAGGCCCGTCGCCCCCAATAAAATCACCAGAAACAGCCGAAACAGGCCGGTCGGAATAATTGCTTTCATCGTTTTTTTGGTGAAATTAAGTCGGCGAGGCTGCACCCGCAGCCCCCCGGCTCCGGCGGCCGCCAATAGCCGGGCATTGCTGAGAATGATTTCGCCGGCCAATAAGTTGCCCATTACCTTCTTACAGGCCCGCTCGCCTTCAGTTTGAAGGATAGGCGCTGGCCGGTGCCCCGGCCGGCGGCGGCGCGGTAAGCGCCGGATTGCCAAAAGCCGGTCTGGCAACCGGCCCCGGAAACCACCCGTTTTCGCTGCCATATAGCGCCGCAACGCCATAGAAGAAGAAAAGCCACTTCAGGCAGCGGCGCACGGGGGCGTTGTGGGCGCGCCGCACCAGCCGGAATATCAGCAGCGCCGCCAGGGGCAAGCCTGCCAGCAGCCCCTGCCAGGTTTCCTGGTCCTGATAAGTGGGCACGTAATAGCTGCCGTCATCGCCGAAAAAGCCCAGGTCGATGCGCTCCGCGCCGACGATGATTTTCTGCTGCCAGGCCGCCAGGCGCGACCAGCGCGCCATCAGCAGGCTCAGCAGGTACAAGCCCGCCACCACTACCCCCGGCGCCAATCCCCGCCAGGCAGTGTCGGGAACCGCCGCCAGCAGCAGGCAAATCACACCGAACAGTAAAAGGTAAATCATAAGCAAAAACCGCTGACCGGGCCCGGCAGGCCTATAAACCACTTACTTGGCCTCGATGCGCAGGCTCGCCGCGAGCGCCAGGCCGCCGCCCAGCGTGTAGGCCAGCACGTCGCCCCACTCAAAATGACTGCCCAGCACGATGCGCGCCACCCGCGAGTGCCAGCCCAGCCGGTCCAGCAATTCCACGTATTGCAGCCCTTCAATCAGGTAGGAGATGGCCAGGGCGGCCCCGGCCACTTTCCAGGCCGGCGCGTGCAGGAAGCTTCGGAGCAGGCAATACAGCAGAATGGTGGCCAGAAAATCGCCCGCATACGGCCGGATAAACCGGTCGTGCACAAATGCGGCAATCAGCAGCTCCAGCAGCAGCAAGCCGCTGGCTGCCAGCAAATATCCTTTGTGAACGCGCAGCATACGAAGCCCGGTTTACGCCCGGAGCGGGGCTTTGTGAAACGGGCAGCCCCGTGGAACCGCCGCGCCGCCGGACGGGGGAGCCGGCTCCATCGGCGCCGCATCGAGGGCCTGAATACGGGCCTGGTACTCGGCCGGGAGCATGGCATTTTTGGCCCATTGGCTGGCGGGCCAGCGTTTGGTGAGGCAGTAGAGTGCGACGGCGGGGCTAATCCAGGCTCCATCGGGCAGGTGCAGCTGCGCCCGCACGCCGGGCGGCACCACAAGGCCCTGCACCGCCCGCAGCAGCCCGTAGCGCGGGCCGCCCAGGTGCCTGCGGTATTGCCGGTAGAGGTCGATGGAATGGGGACTCAGCACCAAGTTTTGCGCCAGGTGCTGCGCGCGGGCGGCCCGCCACTCGGCATACGTGGCGGGCAGGCCGGGCACGCCCATGCGCCGCCCCACGCGGCAGAACACGGCCACTATTTCCTCTCGCTCGGCATCCGTCAGCGGGCGTTCCAGCACCTCAAAAGCTTTGATGGAATAAGCCACGAGCAAAAACAGCACGTCGCGGTAGGCCCAGTCGGGGATGGCGTAGCCGCGCTTGCTCTCCACCGCCGCGTGGATGGCAGCAATGGCATCGATGGCTTTTTCGGCCCCGGTGCGGTCGGCAAACACGATGCGGCGGGCGTAGTCCACCGTCGAAAACAGGCGGCCCAGCGGGTCGGCCGGCAGGCGGCCGGTGAAGTAGAGCCAGTCCACGGCCTTGTTTAGCGCAAACTCGGCGGCGGCCCCGGCAAAGATGAACAGCACGGTATCGGCCGTGCCCCAGATGCGGCGTACAATGGAATCGGGAGCTACGAAGTAATTCATGTTTGTAAAGAACTTTGAAATACAAAGCTAGCGCACAAACTTTGATTTTCAGCCTTGGCAATTGGCATCCTGTCCATGTCTGCGAGTTGCTCAATCGTGCGGCAGCGCCAATTCCTGGGTCACGACGGCCTTCGGCTTGTGCCGGTAGAAAAACAGAATCAGCAGCGGCAGCAGCGTGAGTTCGGCCACCACGCCGAAAAGGAGGGTGAGGCCGATGAGCAGGCCCACGTAGAAAGTGCCGTCGAAGGACGAGAACAGCAGCGTGGAGAAGCCGCCCACCAAAATGAGCGAGGTGACGATGACGGCTTTGCCGGCCAGCAGGTAGGTATGCTTCACGGCTTGGAACAGGTTGGGCTCGTGCGCCAGCGTGAGACGTAGCTTGCTGATGAAGTGGATGGTATCATCGACGGCGATGCCGAAGGCGATGGTGAAGATGATGCTGGTGCTCACCTTCATACTTACGCCGGCCAGGCCCATCACCCCGGCCACAATGAGGATGGGCACGAGGTTGGGAATGAGCACCACCACCGTCATGCGCAAGGACCGGAACAGGGCCAGCACGATGAGCGTGACCATCACCACGTCGATGCTCATGCCGGTTATCATGTTCAGCGTGAGGTTCTCGTTGTTTTTATCGATGAGATTGCTGGAGCCGGTGAGGCGGGTGCGCAGCACGGTGCTGTCGATGCTGGTGCGCAGGTAGCGGCGCAGGCCGTCGTTGAGGGCGTCGGCGCGGATGCTGCCCACGTCGGCCATGCGGCCGGTGAGGCGGCCGGCGGTGGCATCGGGCGTGGCCAGGGCCCGGAATTCGGGCTTTTTGCGAAACAGCCGGAGCTTGCCGCGCAGGCGGGCCAGCTCGGTGGAATCGGTCGGGAGGCGGTACTCGGCCAGGCCGCCGCCGTTCAGGGCTTTGCGCAGCGACTTGACCAGCGTGACGGGCGAGGCGGCGAAGCGCAGGCCGTAGGTTTTTTGCAGATAGCCTTCAATCTGCTCGGTCTGGCGCAGCACGGCCAGGTCGTAGATGTCGCGGCCACCCGCCGGTTTCAGCTCCAGCTCGAAGGGCCGCACGCCGGCGAACTTCCGCTCGAAAAAGGCAAAATCGAGCCGTACGGGGTCGTTCTTGGAGAGGTCGTCGAGCAGCGAGGAATTGATACGGACGCGCGTGGCCAGCCCAATGGAAGCCGCCAGCACCAGCCCACTCACCACAAAAATCAGCCGCCGCCGCACCAGCACCTGCCGAAACAGGCGGCCCAGCACGCCATCCCAGCTGTGGCCCTGCCGGCGTGGCACCCGCAGCTGCGGCTTTTTGAGCAGAATAAGCAGCGCCGGCAACAGCGTGAAGCTGAGCACAAACGCCAGCAGCACGGCAATGCCGGTGAAGAGCCCGAAGTTGTAAATCGGCCGGATGGTGCTCGTCATCAGCGTGAAAAAGCCCAGGCTGGTGGTGAGCGCCGACAGCCCCGAGCCAAACCCCGATTCCTTGAGCGTAACCCACAGGGCGTCTTTTTTGCTGGCCCCATAGCCCAGCTCGGCCACGTAGCGCGTGATGATGTGGACGGTATCGGACGTGCCCACCACAAACATCATCACCGGCAGCAGGGCCGTCATCAGGTCGATGCTGATGCCGCTGGCCCCCATCACGCCCAGCCCCCACAAAATGGCCCCCAGCACCACCACCAGCGGCAGCACCACGCCCCACCACGTCCGAAACGTGAACCAGAGCAGCCCCGTGACGAGCAGCACCGACAAACTCATAAACACGGCCAGCTCCCACTGCAGCCGGTCCACAAACACGGATTGGGCCACGGCCCGGCCGGCCAGGTGGTAGTCCTTCTCCGGGAATTTCAGCCGGGCCAGCCCGCCCCGCAGCGTGGCCAGGAGCGAGTCGCCGGGCGGCTTTTTGAGGTCGGGCGTGGTTTGAATCACCAGCGTCACGGCCCGCGCATCGGGGCTGAACACGTTGCCCACCAGGCCGGGCGTGCGGTAAATCAGCGTCGAGTCGGCGGCGCGGCGGGCGGGCTCGGCGGGGTGCAGGTAGGGCAGGTTGAAGAAGCCGAGGCCCTCCACCACGGGGTTGGCGAGGGTGGTGGGGGAGGTGACGGCCATTACGTGCCGCTCGCGCCGGGCCAGCCGCGTCAGCGAATCGACCCGCGCCAGAAAGCCGGGCGCGAATACCGTCTGGCCGGCCGTCGCTTCCAGGCCCAGCAGCAGGTAGTCGTTGTCGTTGCCGAAGCGCCGGGTGTAGCCCTGGTAGTAGTCCAGGTCGGGGTCGCCGGCGGGGTAGAAGTCGTTGAAATTGTAGTTGAAGCGCAGCTGGGCCACGTAGTAGGCGCTCAGCGCAGAGAGCAGCCCGAGCACGAGCAGGGCCAGATAAGCAGTACGGCGAAGGGGCATAAGGGAATGGGGGCGGCCAGCGTAAGGCCTACGGCAGGCGTAGCTACCGCAACGCCCCGGTTTCCGCAATTGTTTCGCCGGTCCGGGTCCGGCGCATGTTCCCGCCGCCTGGTGCGAAGGGCTCCGAAACCGCCCGCCAAACCAGCCAATATTACTTTTCGCACACGCGCTTTGACTTATTGTAGCAAGTGCTTTTTCAGTGCAGAAGCATCCTTCGCACGGCGCATCTTTGCGGTTTATTTCCCCCTTTTAAGATTGGTTGCTATTGCTATGAAAAGAGTGTTATTCATTACCCTTGCCCTGTATTGCCTGGCGTTTGCCGCCTGCGCTCAAACCCCGGCCCAGACCCAGGGCCTGAAAAAAGCCATCCTGAAAAACGATGCCCCGGCGGCCGAATCCCTGCTCACGGCCGGGGCCAATCCCAACGCCGTGGTCGAAATCGTGCCCGGCTTTGCCACCACCTACCTCATCACGGCCGCTGCCAACAATAGCCTGCCCCTGGTGAAGTTGCTGCTCAAATACAAGGCCCAGGTGAACCAGCCCGATGCCTTCAAAGCCACGGCCCTGATGGCCGCCGCCGGCAAAGGCAACCGGGAAATGGTGGAGCTGCTGCTTGGCAGCGGGGCCGACGCCAAGGCCAGGGACGACGACGGCAAAGACGCCCTGGCCCTGGCCAAAGAAAGCGGCAACAAGGAAATTGTGACGCTGCTGGAGCAAAAGCTGAAATGAGCGGGGCGGGCTGGCGAAAAAGCACGGCCTTTGTGTATCTTAGGGGCTGCTAACCGCGCCATTTTCCCTTCACCTCCCTTCATTGCTTATCCCATGAAAAAGACCCTGCTCGCCCTCGCCCTGTTTGCCTTCGCCGGCACCACCGCTTTCGCGCACGATGGCCACGACAAAGACGGTAAAAAAGGCAAGAAAGAAACCTCCTGCACCAAAGGGGCCGGCAGCTCGTGCTGCATGAAAGGCGGCAAAACCGCTGCCGTGAAGCCCGCCACCAAGCCCGAGGCTGCCGTTAAGCTGTAGTCGCAACCGGCTTCGGCCGCTGCCTGAAAAACAAAAGCCGCTTCCGGAAGGAGGCGGCTTTTTTATTGAGGCTAGGGTTTTAAGCGGTTCGTCCTGCATTGGGTTGAGCAGTTGGAGAATAGCCAAAACTAGTCGGGTGGCTTGTTCGAACTCCTGCAGGCAGCCTTATTTTTACCCAGCCAAAAGCCCCGTCCCATGCACCAGTACCAAGCCCTGCTCCGCCAAATCCTGACCACCGGCACCGTGAAAACCGACCGCACGGGCACCGGCACCGTGTCCATCTTCGGCCCGCAGATGCGGTTCAACCTGGCCGAGGGCTTCCCGCTGGTGACGACCAAAAAGGTGCACCTGAAGAGCATCATCCACGAGTTGCTCTGGTTCCTGCAGGGCGACACCAACATTGCCTACCTCAAGGAGCACGGCGTGAAAATCTGGGACGAGTGGGCCGACGCCAACGGCGACCTCGGCCCCGTGTACGGCCACCAGTGGCGCTCCTGGCCCGACGGCTACGGCGGCCACATCGACCAGATTTCGCAGGTTATTCAGCAACTCAAAACCCAGCCCGACTCGCGCCGCATCCTCGTGTCGGCCTGGAACGTGGCCGAACTGCCCGACATGAAGCTGCAGCCCTGCCACGCCCTGTTTCAGTTTTACGTGGCCGATGGCAAGCTCTCCTGCCAGCTCTACCAGCGCTCGGCCGACGTGTTTCTGGGCGTGCCCTTCAACATTGCCAGCTACGCCCTGCTCACCCTCATGGTGGCCCAGGTGACGGGCCTGCAGCCGGGCGAATTCATCTGGACCGGCGGCGACACCCACCTCTACAGCAACCACCTGGAGCAGGCCGAACTGCAGCTTACCCGCGCGCCCCACCCGCTGCCCCAAATGATTATCAACCCCGAGGTAAAGGACATTTTCGGCTTCCGCTACGAGGACTTCGAGCTGGTGAACTACGAGCCCTGGCCGGCCATCAAGGCGCCGGTGGCCGTATAAGCTGCCGATTGGCAGCCGTTAGTTGGGCTCATCTGTCTTCTTAATGCAGGATTCGTGATGCACCGGTGGGTATTGTGTCTTTTATTGCTGGGAATGGCCCACGAGGGCGGTGCGCAAGGCGGTGGTCACCCGCCTGTGCGTAAGAAAAGCCGGAACAGAACTCCTCGCTTAGCCCCGCCGATGTCCGCAGCAGCTGCCCCCGGCGCCATGCCCTTGTTGACGCGCTTCTGGCAGCTGACCGATTCGACTGCGCGAACCGATGCCGCCGACGTCTTCCACCAATACGTGGCGCACTTCATCAGCTACCCGGCCCTGGCGCTTCAGGCCGGGGTGGTGGCGACGATATACGCCCGGCTTACCGTGCAGCCCGATGGCCACGTGGGCAGTATTTCCATCACGCGGCGCGACCTGAACCCCGCCTCGCCGCCCCTCAAAGCGGTGATGGCGCTCGATGCCGAATTGCAGCGGGTGGCGTGGCAGCTGCGCTTCAAACCAGCGGTGCCGGCCATCGACAGCACCTCGCTGCGGCCCAGCGAGCCCGCCGAAACGGTAGCCGGCGTAATTGCCGGGGGCGACAGCACCGAAATTACCCTGGTTTCGGTGGAAGACCACGACAGCCCGGTTTTTCTGGCCGATACCGTCACCATTTCGCACCGGTTTGAGCCGCAGTGAGGAACGGCGGCAACGCAGCCCCAAATACCGCCGTGCCAATGCGCCGCACCACGCGCACGGCCGCAACATTCGCCGTAAACACGGCCTCTGCGGTCAGCAATTCCTCTTTCGGAAACAGCCCTTCGCGGCCTTCCCAGCCTGCCGCCCGGGCCGCCCGCAGCACCTGCGCCCGCCGCACGCCCGCCACGCAGCCGCTGGCCAGCGAAGGCGTGACTAGCACCTGATTTTTTACCCAGAAAATAGCCGCCGCGCCCGCCTCGGCCACATGCCCGGCCGCATCGCAGAGGATAATCTCATCGAGCCCGCGCTGCTGCCGCTCATGGGCCGCCCGCACGTAGAGCCACGCCTGCGGCCCTTTGCAGAAGCTGAGCGGGGAATGAATGGATTGGGTTTCGAGGGCGAAATCGGCTTGGCTGATGGGCGTTTCGTCGGGCGCGAAGGCTTCGGCGGTGGCCAGCCAGTCGGCGGTGTCGGTGGTGGGCGTGTAGCGGCCGCCGCCGGCGCGCCAGAGCTGCAGGCGCAGGCGGGCGGCGGGCAGGTGGTTGGCCCGGGCAAGGCGCGTTAGCGTAGCTTCCAATGCTTCGGGCGTGGCCAGCGGCTCGGGCAGCATGAGATGGAGTGCGGCGGCAGCTTGCCGCATGCGGGCATGGTGGTCGGGCGCGAGGCGCAGGCGGCCAGCCGTGAAAACCAGGGTTTCAAAAAAGCCGTCGCCGAAGGCCAGGCCACGGTTGGGCAGGGCGAGCGTGGCGGCGGGCAGGAGGTGGCCATTGTAGACTAGCATTAGCGTGGGGCTACGCGGTAAGGGACGCGTACCTGGAAGGTCGTGTCGCGGCCATTGTTGTTGAAGTGGATTGTTCCATGCCACGCTGCCGGACCGGGGTGGTTGGGTGCAACAAAACGCACCAGCCCCTGACCATCGGGGCCCACGCGTACGAACTGGCCATTGCACGTCATTGATGCCCGCATGCCTTGCAACACTTTCACCACGTACAGCTTTGCCCGGTAGGTTGTGCCAGGAGCCACAGCGTTGGCTTCGGCGGTGGCCACAGCCATGATGCGGCCGTTGAGTTTTCGGGCGCCCAGGCGCGGTGAAAGTTGCCGAAGTGTGCCAAATTCGATGGCCCGCACGTCGCTCTCCAACCGCGTAAGGTGCGCCAGAGCGGCCACAACTGGCATGTTGCTGAACGATGGCGCTGCCAGCTGCCCTGTAGCGTTCGGACTGAGTTGCCGGCCTGCCTGGGCGTAGTCAGCTAGCTGGCAGGTCAGGTTTTGGTAAGCGACGGCGCCAGGGGCCAACTGCGTTGCCACGGCTTCCGTGGCCTCGGGGTGCGGCAGGGGCAGGCCGTTAGAACCAAGCGGGTTGCCAGAGGCGCGCAGCAGTTCCTCGCGGCGGGTACGGAGCGTACGCACCAGCGAATCGGCGCGGCTGGCAAAGGCTTCGGCCTGGGTAAGCAACGCGACGTCGTGGGGCTGATTCTGATTTTTGACAACTTCGGCCTGGAGGCCCTCCAAGGCGCCTGCGACCGTGTGCGCGGCGTGGTCATTATCATCGGTCAGCGCCTCGTCGAGCTGCTGCAATTGCAGGTACAGCTTCGTTTGGGTGGCGTGCTGGCGAAAGAGGCCGTAGCCCATGCCACCAGTCAGGGCCAGCAGCCCCAGGCCGAACAGGAAAGAAGTGCCTCTCATCTCAGGGCCGGGGTTTTACAATCAAATAAGGCACATCAACCTCAAACACAGTATCAGTCGGGCACATTTGTAGCCGAACGGTGCCACGCCACTGGGCCCGAACCGTATCGGGCTGGCCGGGCACGGCTGGTGGCACTGCGAAAGCTACATGCCCGAGCGCGTCAATGGAATCCATTGGCATGGTCTGGCCATTGGCTGTGAACTGCATGTTGGAGCGATGGAGCGGGACGGCTTCGTTCAGAAACAGACGCGCCTGATACTCGCCGCCGGGGGCCACGCTTGCACTGGCGGGCACTGCATGCGCGCTTATCCAGTTGAAATACATGCAGCACGACCCGACTTTTTGCGCCTGGGTGTTGAGAGCATCCCGTTCGTTGCGGCGGACCAGCGCTTCCAGCTTGGTGAGAGTTGCCCAAGTTGCTTCCAGGGGCACTTTCTCAAAATAGGTCCGGCCCAGCCAATTAGGGTCGGGCGGGCCGGGAAACTCCCGGGTAAGGTAGCGCGAATAGGGCACGTAGGTATGAATAAAATCCGAATAGCGGTCGAGGTGCCGAACCAGTTCAGGCAAGTCAATGGCTTTTCCGGTAGCTTGCAGCTGGCGGCGCAGCGCTCGGAGTGTATCGGTCAGGGCTTGTGAGCGGGAAAGAATTTGCTGGCTTTCGCTCAACACCGCGACATCACGAGCCTGCATATAATTGCGGCATACTTCCTTCGCCAAAACCCTCACCGTAACTCCCGCCTGACGTTCGCTCTGCCGATTGTTGGTTGTCAGTGCCGCATCCATCGCCCCGATTGCGTTCAGCAGTACGCCTTGCTGCACCTGTGTGCGGTAATACGCCCAGCCAGCACAGCCCACTCCGGCAAGAAGCAGCACGGCTGCAATGCGCTGTTTTATTGTATTCATATTCAAAGCCTCAACGCGTAGGGCGCGTGAACATTACACCAACGCAAACTTCTTTCCCGGCAGGGCCCGCACCACACCCCGAAACTCCAGCCCCAGCAGCAGCGAGGCCACGGCATGAATGGCCAGCTGCGCTTTCCAGGCCAAATCATCCATCTGCGCCTCGCGGCCGGGCGCGGCGGCCAGCACGGTTATCAGGGCAAATTCCTCGGCCGTAAAATCGTCGGCCGAGTAGGAGGGAGCCGGCTTGAACTTGCCCGACTGGTGCAGGGCCGCGTCCCAGTTCAGGAGCTGCTCCAGGTCTAGCGGCTCTTGGTAGAGCGCCGCCTTATTGGCTTTGATAAGGGCGTTGCAGCCCTCGGAGGCCGCCGAGCCCAGGTTGCCGGGCACGGCCAGCACGTCGCGGTCGTAGCTCAGGGCCAGCTCGGCGGTGATGAGGGCGCCGCCTTTTATTGCCGCTTCCACCACCACCGTGCCGTCGCTCAGCCCGGCGATGATGCGGTTGCGGGCCGGGAAGTTGTAGCGGTCGGGGGGCGTGCCGAAGGGAAATTCGGTGAGCAGGCCGCCCTGCTCGCGCATTTTTTCGGCCGTTTTCTGGTGGGTAAGGGGGTAGATGCGGTCCAGGCCGGTGGCCATTACGCCCACCGTTTCGAGGCCTTCCTGCAGGGCGGCGCGGTGCGCAATGATGTCGATGCCGTAGGCCAGGCCACTCACCACCAGCGGGCGGTGCGGCAGCAGCCCGCGCACGATGCGCTCGGTTTGCTCGCGGCCGTAGTCGGTGTTTTTGCGGGTGCCCACGAGGGCCACGGTTTTGGGCGCGTTCAGGTCGGCCGTGCCCTGGTAGTAGAGGATGGCGGGCGCGTCCGGAATCTGCTTGAGGCGGCTGGGAAAGCGCTTGCTGGTGTAAAACAATATTTCCACGCCGTCCTTTTCGGCCTTTTTCAAATCGGCTTCTGCTTTGCGAAAGGCGGCCTCGCGGTCCGGCCCCGTGATGGTTTTAACCGTGGCCTCGCCCACGCCCGGAATGCGGCGCAGCTTGCCGGGCGGCAGCATCAGCACGTTTTTGGCCGAGCCGCCGTAGCTCATCAGCTGCCGCGTGAGCTGCGGGCCGATGCCGGGTAGCAGGGTAAGGGCGAGTTCGTGGTAGAGGTCGTTCATGTAGCGTAAGCTTCAGCTTGCGACGAGTGCAGCGAGTTCTGCTGCCGGGAAATTGGTAGAGCTGATTTGAGGTAGCGGCGCGGCGCTGAATTCGCTGCGCTCATCACAAGCTAAAGCTTATGCTACTACTCTGCGGTGTCCGCATCTGCCTTCCCCGCCGCTTCTACCTCCTTCTTCAGGCTCACCAGAAACGCCCGCACTTTCTCCAGGCTCTGCACCACGTCAATCTTTTCCTTCAGCTGCGGGCCCTTCTGCTTCAGCATGTCGCGCGCGCCGGGGATGGTGTAGCCGCGCTCCTTCACCAGGTGGTAGATGGTGCGGAACACCTCGATGTCCTGTGGCGTGTAGAGGCGGTTGCCTTTCTTGCTGCGGCGGGGGCGCAGCTCCTCAAACTCGGTTTCCCAGAAGCGCACCAGCGACTCGGCCACCTTGAACTGGGCGGCTACTTCGCCGATGGTGAAGTACTGTTTCTCAATGTTGCGCTCTTTATAGGGCATGGGACTACCTTTGCAAATACTCCGAAAAGTAGCCTAAAATTCGCAGCTATGCGCGGTGGCCGGCTTATTTGGCGGACATAATCCAACGGTTTCCCTTCATTCGCCAACTCCGGGCTGGCGCTTCCTATGTCACTTCCCACCGCTTCCGCTGTCCGTCAGCAATTCCTCGATTTCTTCGCCTCCAAAGGCCACCACATCGTGCCCTCGGCCCCGATTGTGGTGAAGGACGACCCCACGCTGCTGTTCATCAACTCGGGCATGGCCCCGTTCAAGGACTACTTTTTGGGCAACAAGCCGGCGCCCTACAAGCGCATTGCCGATACCCAGAAGTGCCTGCGCGTGAGCGGCAAGCACAACGATTTGGAGGAGGTCGGCTACGACACCTACCACCACACCATGTTTGAGATGCTGGGCAACTGGTCGTTCGGCGACTACTTCAAAACCGACGCCATTGCCTGGGCCTGGGAGCTGCTGACCGAGGTGTACAAGCTCGACAAAGACCGCCTCTACGTTACTTATTTCGAAGGTGATGAGAAGGATGGCACCGCCGCCGATACCGAAACTCAGAACCTCTGGCGCAAATACACCACCGACGACCGGATTCTGCCCGGCAACAAGAAGGACAACTTCTGGGAGATGGGCGACACCGGCCCCTGCGGCCCCTGCACCGAAATCCACATCGACCTGCGCTCGGAGGAGGAGCGCGCCGCCACCCCCGGCCGCGAGCTCGTGAACGCCGACCACCCGCAGGTGGTGGAAATCTGGAACAACGTGTTCATGGAATTCCAGCGCCTGGCCGACAAGTCCCTCATCAAGCTGCCCGAGCAGAGCGTGGACACCGGCATGGGCTTCGAGCGCCTGATGATGGCCGTGTCGGGCGTGAAGTCGAACTACGACACCGACGTATTTCAGCCCCTCATCCAGTTCATTGCCAGCGAAGTTGGCCTGGCGTACCACGGCACCGCCCCCGCTACGGTGAACGACCAGCCGGCCACCGAAAACGAGAAAACGGACATCGCCATCCGCGTGATTGCCGACCACATCCGCACCATCGCCTTCACCATTGCCGACGGCCAGCTGCCCTCGAACGTGAAGGCCGGCTACGTCATTCGCCGCATTCTGCGCCGGGCCGTGCGCTACGCCTTCTCGTCGCTGAACCAGAAGCAGCCCTTCCTCTACAAGCTGGTGCCGGTGCTGGCCGACCAGATGGCCGGCATCTTCCCCGAGCTGAAGGCCCAGGTGCCCTTCGTGCAGCGCGTGATTGAGGAGGAGGAAATCGCCTTCCTGAAAACCCTCGAAACCGGCCTGCGCCGCCTCGATGCCCTGGAAGAAAGCACCCGCCAAAACGGCGGCGTCATCGACGGCAAAACCGCGTTTGAGCTGTCCGACACCTTCGGCTTCCCGCTCGACCTCACGGCCCTCATCGCCCGCGAAAAGGGCCTGAGTGTGGACGAAGAAGGCTTCAAGAAGGAGCTGGAGCAGCAGAAGAACCGCAGCCGCAACGCCCAGGAAACCGAGCAGAGCGACTGGGTGACGGTGACCGAGCACGAAATCCCGAACGTGTTTGTGGGCTACGACCAGGACGAGGCCACGGCCCGCCTGCTGCGCTACCGCAAAATCGACAAGAAGGGCAAAACCGAGTACCAGCTGGTGTTCGACCAAACGCCCTTCTACGCCGAAAGCGGCGGCCAGATTGGCGACACCGGCTACCTGGAGTCGCCGCTGAGCAAGGTGCGCGTAATTGATACCAAGAAGGAAAACGACCTCATCATCCACACCACGCTGGACTTGCCGCAGGATTTGGAAGCTGCGTTCCTGGCCCGGCCCGATGCCGCCCGCCGCGCCCTCATCCGCAACAACCACACGGCCACTCACCTGCTGCAGGCCGCCCTGCGCGAAATCCTGGGCAGCCACGTGCAGCAGAAAGGCTCGCTGGTGAACGACAAGCTGCTGCGCTTTGACTTCTCGCACTTCACCAAGGTGAGCGACGAGCAGCTGCGCGAGATTGAGCGCATGGTGAACGAGAAAATCCGCCAGCAGATTCCGCTCGACGAGCGCCGCAACGTGCCCATTGCCGAGGCCAAAAACCTGGGCGCCATGGCCCTGTTTGGCGAAAAGTACGGCGACTTCGTGCGCGTCATCACCTTCGACAAGGGGTACTCGGTGGAGCTCTGCGGCGGCCTGCACGTGCAGAACACCGGCAGCATCGGCTATTTCAAAATCACGAGCGAAAGCGCCGTGGGCGCGGGCGTGCGCCGCATTGAGGCCGTGACGGCCGGCGCGGCCGAAGCCTACGTGGACCAGCAGCTCGACCTGCTGGCCCAGGTGCGCGAAACCCTTGGCAATCCCCAGCATCTCATCACCAGCCTGGAGAAGCAGAACGAGGAAATTGCCGGCCTGCGCAAGCAAATCGAGCAGTTTGCCCAGCAAAGCATCAACCAACAGAAAGACCAGCTCGTGGGTCAGGTGCGCGACCTGAACGGCGTGCGCTTCCTGGCCGCGCAAGTGCAGGCCAGTTCGGCGGAATCGCTGAAAACGCTGGCCTTCAACCTGCGCCAGGCCGTGCCCAACCTGGTGGCCATCCTCGGCGCCGAAATCGACGGCAAGCCACAGCTGGCCGTAATGCTCGACGACGAAATCGCCAAAGCCGGCAAGCTCAACGCCAGCACGCTGGTGCGCGAGCTGGCCAGGGAAATCCAGGGCGGCGGCGGCGGGCAGCCGTTCTTCGCCACCGCCGGCGGCAAGAATGCGGCCGGGCTGGGTGCCGCCATTGCCAAGGCCGAGGCCGCCGTGGCGGCGGCGCTGTAACAGCTAATTCGTTTCTGAATACCCCGCGCGGCGGCTTCTTTTAACAGGGGCCGCCGCGTTTATTTATTCTGGTCCTGTAATGGCTCGTAACGATGGCGCAGGGTGCGGGACTGGCCCTTTGGGCCTGACTAATGATGCCGGGCAACGGCGGCCGGGGGCCAGCCCCGCATCCGACCGCACGACGAGGACTGAGCCATCGGGTGTAACGCGGCACCCTGGCGAGCGATACAATCTTTGCACCAGCCGCCCCACTTGGCCGGGGCGGAGCAATTTTATCCGATATTTCGGCTCACTTTCACCGTTTTTCTGCTCGTACCCATGTCCACCTTTGCGCTTTTGCTGCTTGGCCTCATTGTTCTCACGCTGTTTCTGTGCTACGTCATTGTGCCGCAGGGCACGGTGGCCGTTATCACCATTTTCGGCAAGTACCGGCGCATTATGCTGCCGGGGCTGAATTTCAAGCTGCCGTTTATCGAGACGGTGTACAAGCGCATCTCCATTCAGAACCGCTCGCTGGAGCTGAACTTTCAGGCCATTACCGTGGACCAGGCCAACGTTAACTTCAAGGCCATGCTGGTGTACGCCGCCTTCGACCAGAGCGAGGAGGCCATTAAAAACGTGGCCTTCAAGTTCGTGGACGAGATGAGCCTGATGCAGGCGCTGGTGCGAACGGTGGAAGGCAGCATCCGGGCCTTTGTGGCCACGCAGCGGCAGGCGGCCGTGCTCAGCCTGCGGGGCGAAATCGTGCTGCACGTGAAGGACCAGCTCGATGCCACGCTCGAAAGCTGGGGCTACCACCTCATTGATTTGCAGCTCAACGACATTGCCTTCGATGAGGAAATCATGCGTTCGATGGCCAAGGTGGTGGCCAGCAACAACCTGAAAGCCGCCGCCGAAAACGAAGGCCAGGCCCTGCTCATCACCAAAACCAAAGCGGCCGAAGCCGAAGGCAACGCCATCAAGATTGCGGCCGAAGCCGAGAAGATTGCGGCCCAGCTGCGGGGCCAGGGCGTGGCCCTGTTCCGCGAAGAAGTAACCAAGGGCCTGGCCCACGCCGTGGAGGAAATGAGCAAAAACAACCTCGACCCGTCGATGGTGTACTTCTCGATGTGGACCGAGGCCATCAAGCACTTCGCCGAGCAGGGCAAGGGCAACGTCATTTTCCTCGACGGCTCCAACGAGGGCATGAACAAAAGCATGGAGCAGCTGATGGCCATGCAGCAGCTGCCGCGCCCGGGGAAATAAGCGTCTGGCGGGCCGGCATTCAACCGTTGTGCCCGGCCTTGCGTACCTTGGGGAGTGAAAAGCCGCCGGAAGTTCCGGCCGGTTTTTTACTCCTTTTTTTCGGTGAAAGCACGGCTACTTTATCTGGGATTCTTGCTGACGGGGCCATTGGCCGGCCGGGCCCAGGCGCCCCGTGCGGCCACGCCGGAGCCCATTGTCGCCTATTTCACCCCCGATTACCAAATCACGACGGCCGCCGACTCGTTGGCCATGTGCGCCGAAACCACGTTTCGCGACAGCCTGGGCGGCATCACGCGGGTGTATTATCCCTCGGGCCACCTCAAGCAGTACATCCCGTATGCCCATGTGGGCCGGGGCATCCGCTACGGCACCCTCACCACCTGGTACGAAGACGGCCAGCTGTGCACCAAGGAAGACTACGTGCGCGGCGTGCGCCACGGCGACCTGCTGACCTACTACCCCGACGGCACCCTGAAACGCCGCGAGCACTACGAAAACGGCCGCTGCGGCGTGGGCACCTGCTACGACGCCAGCGGCCACCCGGTGCCGTATTTCGTGTACGAGCAGCTGCCGCTGTACCCCGGCGGGGCCGAGCAGCTGGTGCGGGAGCTCACCAAAGCCGTGCGCCTGAACTCGCAGGAAGTGGAGGCCATGCGCCGCGAAAGCCGCCGGATGCTGAACATGGCCCAGTATGGTGCGCAGCGTGAGGTGGATGTGGAGCTGACCGTGGCCCCCGATGGCCGCGTGGCCAACGCCCGGGTGGTGCATTCCACGGCCGGCTTCCTCAACAACGCGGCGCTGCGGGCCGTGGCCAAGCTCAAGCGCCAGTTCATACCCGGCCGGCGCGACGGGCAGGTGCTGATGAGCTACCTCACCGTGCCGCTCTACTACACCCTGGAAGCGTCTTACAACCAGCCCTATAACGGGGGCGGCTACAACCGGGGCTACCGCATGGGGCGGCGCTAGCACCGCCCGCTCCAATACCGTAAAAAGCATCCTAGCCCATTGCTGGTTACCTTTAAGGCCGGAATTAGCCCGTAGTACCCCGCTTTACATAAGATGGACGAAGCCACCCTTGCCAAATACCAGCCCGTCATCGGCCTGGAAGTACACGCTCAGCTGCTCACGCACAGCAAAATGTACTCATCCGATGAAAACGAGTACGGCGTTGCCCCCAACACCAACCTGTCGGTTATCACCCTCGGCCACCCCGGCACCTTGCCCAAAGTGAACGGCACGGCCGTGGAGTATGCCATGAAAATGGGCCTGGCCACCAACTGCCAGATTCGGCGCGACAACCTGTTTGCCCGCAAAAACTACTTTTACCCCGACCTGCCCAAGGGCTACCAGATTACCCAGGACAAAACCCCGATTTGCCACGACGGCCACCTTGAGGTGCGCGTGGGCGGCGAAACCAAGCGCATCGGCATCACCCGCATTCACATGGAGGAAGACGCGGGCAAGAGCATGCACCTGGCCGGCGAAACCGAAACCCTCGTGGACCTGAACCGCGCCGGCGTGCCGCTGATTGAGATTGTGAGTGAGCCCGACATCCGGACCGGCGACGAAGCCTACGCCTACCTCACCGAAATCAAGAAGCTGGTGGAGTACCTCGGCATCTGCGACGGCAACATGGAGGAAGGCTCGCTGCGCTGCGACGCCAACATCTCGGTGATGCTGAAAGGCGCCACCAAGTTTGGGATGAAGGTGGAAGTGAAGAACATGAACTCCTTCCGCAACGTGCAGCGCGCCATTGCCTACGAGGTGGAGCGCCAAATCAGCATCCTCGAAGCCGGCGGCGAAGTGGACAGCGAAACCCGCGGCTTCGATGCCACCAGCGGCACCACCAACGGCCAGCGCAGCAAGGAAACCCTCAACGACTACCGCTACTTCCCCGAGCCCGACCTGCCGCCGCTGGTGATTTCGGACGAGTGGCTGCACCGCGTGGCCGCCGAGCTGCCGGCCCTGCCGCAGCAGCTCTACGCCCGCTTCACGGGCGAGCTGGGGCTGAGCGACTACGATGCCTCGGTGCTGATAGACCAAAAGGACGTGGCCCTGTACTTTGATGAGCTGGCGCGCCTCACGCCCAACGCCAAAGCCGCCGCCAACTGGGTGATGGGTCCGGTGAAGAGCTACCTCAACGAGCGCGCCCTCACCATGGCCGACTTCCCGCTCGACGTGGCCCAGCTGGCTGGCATCATTGAGCTGATTGACGCGGGCAAAATCAACTACTCGGTGGCCAGCAAGCAGCTGTTTCCGCACCTGCTCGACCACCCCACGGCCAACGCCACCGGCGCGGCCGAAAGCCTGGGCCTGCTCACCCAGGCCGACAACGGCGAGCTGGCCACCCTGGTGCAGCAGGTGGTGGACGCCAACCCCGCGAAAGTGGCCGAGTACCGCGCCGGCAAAAAGTCGCTCACCGGCATGTTCATGGGCGAGCTCATGAAGCTGACCGGCGGCAAGGCCGACCCCAAGCTGGCCAACCAGCTGCTGCGCGCCGCGCTGGAAGGCTAGGCCACTGGTGGATGCGTGGGTTGCCGGATTGGCGGGCTGGTGAATAAAATTCGTCGCTTCACTAATCCGATAACCCACCATTCGGAACAATAACTTTTCCGCCTTGCGTTGGCTATTTTTACGCACAAGCTCATGCCCCATCCTATGATAAAATCTGTTTTCCTGGCGGCCACCGTGTTGGGCCTGGCCAATGCCTGTCAGAATGCCGTGGCCGCTGATGGCTACGAGGTATCGGGCCAGCTCAAAAACGCGCCGGCTGGCACGGTGCTGCACCTTTCGGAGCTGAACACCAACCAGTTTGTAGAGAAGGCGCAGGTGAAAACCGATGCCGCCGGCAATTTCACGCTGAAGGGCGCGGCCCTCGCGCCCGGCATTTTCCAGCTGAAAGTGGACGATGCCAACCAGGTGCTGCTGCTGCTCGACAACAAAACCCGCGTGCAAATCAGCGGCGATGCCAAGAGCCTGCCCGCCACCTACAGCGTGAAAGGCAGCAAGGACACCGAAATGCTGCGCCAGCTCACCAAGGTGATGGAGGGCAGCAAGGGCCAGCTCGAAAGCCTTGGCCAGCGCTACAACGCGGCCGGCCAGGCTGGCAAGGCCGACGAGATGAAAGCCATTGAGAAGGAGTATTTTGCCATTCAGAAGGGCAACACGAGCAAGGTGAAAAGCCTCATCCGGCACAACGCCACGGCGGTGGCCAGCGGCTTTGCCGTGGGCGCGTTCATCAACCCCGAGGAAGAGTTTGCCTTTGCCGATTCGGTGGCCACCATTCAGCGCAAAGCCAACCCCAACTCGCCCTTCACCAAAGAGCTGACGGCTCGCCTGGAGCCCATGCGCGCCACGGCCCCCGGCACCGAGGCCCCCGAAATCAACCTGCCCACGCCCGAGGGCAAAACCCTGGCCCTGAGCAGCCTGCGCGGCAAGTATGTGCTGATTGACTTCTGGGCCAGCTGGTGCGGCCCCTGCCGCCAGGAAAACCCCAACGTGGTGAAAGCCTACAACCAGTTCAAAGACAAGGGCAAAGGCTTCACCATCTACTCCGTGTCGCTGGACCAGGACAAGGCCAAGTGGGAGAAAGCCATTGCCTCCGACAACCTCACCTGGCACCACGTATCGGACCTGGCCGGCTGGAACAGCGTGGCCGGTGCCGCTTACGGCGTAAAATCCATCCCAGCCTCCTTCCTGCTCGACCCGCAGGGCAAGATTATCGCCAAAAACCTGCGCGGCGAAGCCCTGGCCGCCAAGCTGGCCGAGGTCCTGAAGTAGGGTTCGGCGGTTAGCGAATACTAAAAAAGCTCGGCGGTCTGCCGGGCTTTTTTAGTGTGGCCTAGTTCAGAAACATGCGCTGCAAGCCGGGCCAGAGGCGTTTTTTCAGGCTCACGTCGTACTCCACCAGGTCCACAGTGGCGGAGGCGAGGTAAGCGAAGCCCAGGGTGGGAAACTGCACCGGCTCGTAAATCTGGGTATTGCGGATGGTGGCATCGAGCAGGTTTTTGCCGAAGGCGATGATGTGCGTGGCGGCCAGGTGGCGGCGCAGGCTGGCCAGCGCCACCGGCAGCTCCGACTCCACGTTCACCAGCACCACGTCGGCCATTACGTAGCCGAGCGCCTGGAGCATCTTGTTCAGGAACACGTTACGGTGCAGCTTCTGGAATTGCTCCGTCGGCAGCCGGAACAGCATGACGATGCCCTGCGCATTGTCGCCCATCGTCGAAAATGGCGTGAGCGTCGCCGGGGGCACGTCGGCGGGGCCGGGGGGCAGGGTGCTGGCGGGCATGGCCGCTGCCGGAGCGGCCGCATGGGCCAGCCGGTCGGTCAGCTTGACCTGCGTGGCCGTGGGAATGGATTTCGGCAATCCGGAGCGCGGAGGTGCCTCATCGGGACGGGCCAGCCGGTCGGCCAGGCTATTGGGCTTTGCCGCGTTTTGCGGCGGCGGAGCGGCCGCCGCGGTACTGCCTGACGAGGCCCCGGCAGCCGGTACGGCACCGTTGGTTGGCGCGCTGGGCTCGGCCGGCATGTAGAGAGTCACGTCGGTGTAGAAATTTTGCAGGAAGGCGAGCTTTTCAGCAGACATAGCAAGTGAGAATTGGCCGGTGGAAACACTAAAATAAGCCCGGAGCTGGCCACTTGCTACAGCGCAAACAAAGCCTTGAGCTCCTGCGCCTCGGCGGGCTGCATACGGCCGGCCAGCACCAGCCGCAGCTGGCGGCGGCGCAGCGCGCCTTCGTAGAGGCTGATTTCTTCCTCGGTGTGGGGCACGGCTTCGGGCACGTCGATGGGCCGGCCCGACTGGTCCACGGCCACGAAGGTGAAAAAAGCCTCGTTGGTTTTGAGCTTCGTGCCACTGGGAATGTCCTCGGCCCACACGTCGATGTGCACTTCCATGCTGGAGCTGAAGGCCCGCGTGACCTGGGCTTGCAGCGTCACCACGTTGCCCAGCCGGATGCTGTCGCGAAACGACACGTTGTCGACCGAAGCCGTGACCACAATGCGGTTGGAGTGCTTCTGAGCCGAGATGGCGGCGGCAATGTCCATCAGGTGCATCATGCGGCCGCCCATCAGGTTGTTCAGCGTGTTGGTATCGTTGGGCAGCACCAGCTCGGTCATGATGACGAAGGAATCGGCGACGGGTTTTTGCTTGCGCATGGCGAAAATAGTGCGGGTTATCAGCCTCCGGTTGCCTGCGTGGGTTCCGGCCCTCAGCGCCAGCCCACCGCACACACCCAGAAGCCGGGTTTGGGCAAAGGTACGCCGCCCGTGCCGGGCCCTAACCACAAAAAAGCCCCATCCGGTGGCGGATGGGGCTTTGGGTATCGAAGCTGTGCCTGACTTACTCGACGTTAAGCTTGGAGGAGAAGGTTTGGCCGTCGAGGGCGATTCGCAGGAGGTAGACGCCAGGCTTGAGGGCCTGGCCGGCGGCGGCGGGCAGGGCGATGGCCAGCGGGCCGGCGGGGTAGGCCTTGGCGGGCAGGGCGAGCACGGGGCGGCCGAGCACGTCGCAGAGGCTGAGCTGGACCAGGGTGGCGGCGGGCAGGGTCAGGTGCACGGCGGTTTCGCGGGTGAGCGGGTTGGGGAAGACGCTGATGCCGCGCTGGGCCAGGGCCTGGGCCTGGGTGGGCAGGGCGCCGCTGATGCGCAGGTTGTCGAAGAAGAAGGTGTTGCCCTGGGCGGAGCCGTTGACCATCTGGAAGCGGACCTTGAAGAGGCCGCTGCGCTGGAACTGGGCGGGGATGGCCACGGTCAGGTCCTGCCAGCTGGCGGGGGCGATGGGCACGTAGCCGTCGTTGGGGGTCAGGCCCTGGGTGGTGAGGTCGGTGACGGTCAGGGTGGTGGGCGAGGACCAGGTCACGCCGCAGTCGGCGCTGAAGGCGATGCGCAGCTGGGCGTTGTCGCTGCCGGAGCGCAGGGCGTAGGCGCGGGCGAAGCGCAGGGCGGCGGTGCCGGGGACGGCGGCCAGGTTGATGTTGGGGGTGACGAGGGTGGTGATGCCGCCGGCGGGGATGGTGCGGTTTGGCACCTGCAGGTAGGCCGCGCCGTCGGCGGCGGGCAGGGCGGTGAGGCGCTGCCAGCGGTAGGCGGCGGCCACGCCGGCGCTGGTGGTGCCGGAGACGTCGTAGTTGCGCAGGGTGGGGGCGGCGAAGAGGGCGGGGAAGGCGGGGTCTTCGAAGGACTGCTGGAGCGGGGCGTTTTCGCCCCCGGTCGGACCATCCACCTTGATGAGGTTGGTCTGAGTGCTGGAGCTGCTACCAACGGAGTTGCTCACGGTTTCGGTAACGGAGTAGAAGCCGGCGGTGGGGTAAGACACCGACACGGTCTGGCCGGTGGCCGTGGCGGGGGTGCCGCCGGGGAAGGACCAGGAGTAGGTGAGCGTGCCGCCCGAGGCGGTGAAGTTGGCGGAGTAGTCGCGCAGGGTCACGGGCGAGTTGATGCACACGCTGGCGCTGGTGCCGGGGGCCACGGCGAAGGCGGCCACCGGCGCGCAGTCCGGCGCCACGTACCCGTCGTTGGTGCCCGTGGCTACCAGGTTGGCCTGCGAGGTGAGCACGCTGCGGTTGCTGGCAAGCACGGCCCGCATAAACGCCCGCTGGCCCTGGGTGAACATCGTGGAGCAATACGAATAGTCCATGTAGTTCTGCACGTTGGCAATCGGGCCACAGGTTGCCTGTGCCAGGTTACAGGTGAGGGAGCCGTCCGTCGGAGGCGTATCGGCCACGTTGTCGGTGCCGCTGCAATCACCCGTACCGGCATTGTTGGTGCTGCCCCAGGGGTGGCTCAGGCCGAAGTAATGGCCAATTTCGTGCGTGGCGGCAAAGCTTTTATAGGCGTTGCTGGTGCCCTGCGTACCGAAGTAGTCGTGAAGAACGGTGAAGCCGTCGCGGGGATTGGTCGGGGTGTTGGGCGGGCTAACGTAGCCAGCGGCGCCGCCCCCCATGGTTCTTACCACCCAGACGTTGAGGTAGCGCGACTGGTCCCACACGCCTACCTGCTGCACGGCACCGGTGCGGTCGTCATCGCACACGCCCGGCAGATAGTGCCGGGTAATGCCGGTGGTGCAGTTGCCGTTGGGGTCTTTCTTGGCCAACCGGAACCGAAACCCGACCGACGCCGCGATGGGGCGGAAGAGGGGGATGGTGTTAGCCGTGTCGGCGTTGAGCTTCTGGTAAGTAATGTTCAGCTGGTCGATGGCGCTGTTAATCTGCCGGTCCGAGATGTTCTCGACCCCGCCGGCATGAATGATGTGCACCACAATGGGAATGGTCACATCGGTCACGTAGGAGGCGCCGCGCAGCTGGCTCTGGGCCAGTACCTCCAGCTGCTGGTTCAGGGCTTTCTGGGCCTCGCGGGCCCCCGGGTGTGACGCATAGTAGCGCTCCTGCTCATCGTAAACGCCACACCAGTTTCGGCTGACGGTTTGGGCATGAGCCCCGGTGCCGGTCAGCGCCGTCGCGGCGGTCAGCACCAAGGGAAGTAATTTTTTCAGCATAAGAGCAATAAGAAAAGGAGAATAAAGCCCAATCACACACCGGGCAGCTGTTTAGCTCTTGCGAATCTACAATAAAAAAGCCCCACCCTGTGCAGAGTGGAGCTTTTTTGACGAATCAAGCGCGCGAAATATTACTCGACGTTGAGCTTGGAGGAGAAAGTTTGGCCGTCGAGGGCGATTCGCAGGAGGTAGACGCCGGGCTTGAGGGCTTGGCCGGCGGCGGCGGGCAGGGCGATGGCCTGCGGGCCGGCGGGGTAGGCCTTGGCGGGCAGGGCGAGCACGGGGCGGCCGAGCACGTCGCAGAGGCTGAGCTGGACCAGGGTGGCGGCGGGCAGGGTCAGGTGCACGGCGGTTTCGCGGGTGAGCGGGTTGGGGAAGACGCTGATGCCGCGCTGGGCCAGGGCCTGGGCCTGGGTGGGCAGGGCGCCGCTGATGCGCAGGTTGTCGAAGAAGAAGGTGTTGCCCTGGGCGGAGCCGTTGACCATCTGGAAGCGGACCTTGAAGAGGCCGCTGCGCTGGAACTGGGCGGGGATGGCCACGGTCAGGTCCTGCCAGCTGGCGGGGGCGATGGGCACGTAGCCGTCGTTGGGGGTCAGGCCCTGGGTGGTGAGGTCGGTGACGGTCAGGGTGGTGGGCGAGGACCAGGTCACGCCGCAGTCGGCGCTGAAGGCGATGCGCAGCTGGGCGTTGTCGCTGCCGGAGCGCAGGGCGTAGGCGCGGGCGAAGCGCAGGGCGGCGGTGCCGGGGACGGCGGCCAGGTTGATGTTGGGGGTGACGAGGGTGGTGATGCCGCCGGCGGGGATGGTGCGGTTTGGCACCTGCAGGTAGGCCGTGCCGTCGGCGGCGGGCAGGGCGGTGAGGCGCTGCCAGCGGTAGGCGGCGGCCACGCCGGCGCTGGTGGTGCCGGAGACGTCGTAGTTGCGCAGGGTGGGGGCGGCGAAGAGGGCGGGGAAGGCGGGGTCTTCGAAGGACTGCTGGAGCGGGGCGTTCTCGCCCCCGGTCGGGCCCTCCACCTTAATGAGGTTGGTCTGAGTGCTGGAGCTGCTACCAACGGAGTTGGTCACAGTTTCGGTGACGGAGTAGAAGCCGGCAGTGGGGTAAGACACCGACACGGTCTGGCCGGTGGCCGTGGCGGGGGTGCCGCCGGGGAAGGACCAGGAGTAGGTGAGCGTGCCGCCCGAGGCGGTGAAGTTGGCGGAGTAGTCGCGCAGGGTCACGGGCGAGTTGATGCACACGCTGGCGCTGGTGCCGGGGGCCACGGCAAAGGCGGCCACCGGCGCGCAGTCCGGCGCCACGTACCCGTCGTTGGTGCCCGTGGCCAGCAGGTTGGCCGCGGTCGTGAGGCTGGTCCGCACGCTGGACGTAGCCAGCACGTTGCGCATCAGCTGCTTCTGGCCTTCCGTGAACATGGTGGGGCAGGAGGCATAGTCCATGATGTTCTGCACGTTGGCCAGCTCACCGCAGGGCGAGTACGCCAGGTTGCAGTTGAAAGTGCCGTCGGTGGGCGGCGTGTCGGTCACGAAGTCGGTGCCGGAGCAGTCGCCGGTACCGGGGTTGTTGGTCTGGCCCCAGGGGTGGCTCAGGCCAAAGTAGTGGCCGATTTCGTGGGTGGCGGTGCGGCTCTGGGCACGGGTCGGGGTGCTGGTGCCCTGGTTGCCGAACCAGTCATGACGCGCCACGAAGCCGTCGCGCGCGGCGGTCGAGTTCTGCGGCAGGTTGGAGTAGCCCAGCACAATGCCACCGCCCGCAGTCGGCGTGCCAATGCTGCTCACAATCCAGATGTTGAGGTAGCGCAGCCGGTCCCAGATGACGGCCGCCTGCACGGCGCCGCTCTGGTCGTCGTTGATGAGGTTGGGCAGGTAGTGGCGGGTGATGCCGGTGGTGCAGTTGCCGTTGGGGTCTTTCTTGGCCAGCCGGAACCGGAAGCCCACGGCCGCCGCCCGCGCCCGGAAATACGGCAGGGTGTTGGCCGTGTCCGGGTTCAGCTTCTGGTAGTCGATGTTCAGCTGGTCGATGGCGCTGTTAATCTGCCGGTCCGAGATGTTGTCAACTCCCCCCGCGTGAATGATGTGCACCACCACCGGAATGGTCACATCGGTCACGTAGGCAGCGCCGCGCTGCTGGTTTTGCGCCATGGCCTCCAGCTGCTGGTAATAGGCCCGCTGGGCTTCGCGAGCGCCGGGGTGGGCGGCAAAGTATCGCTCCTGCTCATCGGTTGCACCGCACCAGTTGCGGCCGCGTTGGTCGGCCGCGCTTTGGGCACTGGCTCCGAAGCCGGTCAGGGCCAGGGCAGCGGTCAGCACCGTGGGTATCAGTTTTTTCAACATGAGAAAATAAAATGGAAAAAATGTGGGAGTGGCAAAAGGGGAGGTAAAACAATTCAGGTCCAGAACACCTGAATGGGGGCAGTCAAATTTACCAGATAAAAGCCGGAACGTCGCTGAGCGTGTTGCAGCAGCTAAGGAATGATTACTTTGCTGATAGTCTGGCCGCTGGCCGTGCGCAGCTGCACCAGATAGACACCGGGGGCGGGGCGGCCGGTTCCGCGCGGCAGCAAAGGCAGGGTTTGCAGGCCGGCGCGGCCCGTGGTCAGCACGGGGGCGCTCACGGCGCGGCCCAGCAGGTCGGTGAGGCGCAGCTCCACGGCCCCGGCGGTGGGCAGGGCAAATTCCACCACGGTTTCGGCGGTCAGCGGGTTGGGGTAAATGCGCGCGGCCGTTACGGCTCCGTCGTTGCGGGTAGCCAGCAGAGGCGCGGCCCCCACGGCCACCTTGTCGAAGTAGAAATAGTTGCCCCCGTTGCTCTGCAGCGTAAAGCGGCACTGAAACCGGCTGCCCAGGTAGGCGGCCGGAATGTCCACGCGCAGGCTCTGCCAGTCCGACGCCGCAGTGGGCGTAAAGCCGTAGACGCGCAGCGTATCCCGCGTGTTGAGGGCGGCGGCGGTGAAGCCCCGCAGGGTGTTCCAGCTCACGCCGCAGTCGGTGCTGGCCTGCACCACCAGAAACTCGTTGGCCATGCCCGGCCGCAGCGCATAGGCCCGGCTGAAGGTGATGGCGGGCTGGTCGGCGGCGGTGAGGCCGCTCAGGTCAATGTTGGGCGAGGTAAGGGTGGTCTGGGTGCCGCCGGTGAGGGTGGTGCTGGGCACCAGCAGGCAGGCCGTGCCGTCGCTCACCACCAGGCCGCTCGCCCCGTTTACCCGGCGAATAAACCGCGCGCTGCTCGCCGTCGAAGTGGAGGAGTTGGCCCAGTTGCGCAGGTCGGGAGCCGGGTAGTTAACCGGGAAAGTCGGGTTTTCGAACGACTCCACCACCGGGCCCACCAGGCCGGCATTGCCGCCCAGCACGCGCACCAGGCCGCTGCGGGTGGTGGTGCCGGTTTGCCCGGCCAGCGTAATGCTCAGGGTTACGTCGTAAATGCCGCCGGTCGGATAGGTTACCACCGGCGCGCGCAGGCTGGAGGTGGCGGGCACCCCGCCCGGAAACTGCCAGGCGTACACGGCGCCGGGCGAGGCCACGGCGGCGTTGTAGGAGTAATCGGTGAACGTGACCGTTGAGCCCGCGCAAACCGTGGTGGCCGAGGCCTGGAACGCCGCCACCGGCGCGCAGCCCGGCGCCACGTAGCCGTCGTTGGTGCCCGTGGCCAGCAGATTTGCGGCGCTGGTGAGGGTCGAGCGGCAGCCAAGCTGCAGCGAGGCCCGCATCACCGCGCGCTGGCCCAGCGTAAACATGTTGGTGCACGAGGAGTAATCCATGTAGTTCTGCACGTTGGCCAGCGGCCCGCAGGGGTTGAAGCTGGTGAGCACCGTGCCCGTGCCGTACGGCGACGAGCAGCTCGACTGCGACCCGGTGGTGTTGGGCGTGTCGGCAATGCCGTCGTCGATGCCGCAATTGCTGGCCAGGCCCGGCGTATTGCTGCCGCCCCAGGTGTGGGGCAGGCCAAAATAGTGGCCGATTTCGTGCGTCAGCGACCGGATGCACAGGTTGGCCCCGCACGAGGTGCCGATGCTGCCAAACTGCGCGTTGCGAATCACAATGCCATCGACGGTGCCGCCTGTGCAGGGCAGGTAGGCATAGCCGCCGGCCCCGTTGGCATTGGTACACACCCAGATGTTGAGGTACTTGTCCTGGTCCCACTTGATGAGGTCCTTCACCCGGTCGTCGCCGATGTTGCCATCGGTGGAGTAGGTGCGGGTGATGCCGGTGGTGCAGTTGCCGTTGGGGTCCTTCTTGGCCAGCCGCATCTGGAAGCCGATGTTGGCCGCAATGGGCTGGAAGGCCGGCAGAATGGCGGTGGTGTCGCGGTTGGTTTTGCTGTAGTCTTCGTTGATGACGCGAATGGCGTCCTCCACCTGCGCATCGGAAATGTTGCTGCTGCCGCCCGTGTGAATGATGTGCACTACCACCGGCACCGTCACGTCGGGGGCGGCCAGCAGGCGGGCCCGGGTTTCGGGCGGCATGCTGGCCACGCCCTGCAGGAAATCCCGGTAGGCCGCCGCCGCGCCGGGCTGCCGCGCAAACGCCGCCTGCTGCACGCTGTCGAAGGCGCAGCGGAAGCCGGTTTGATGCTCCGGATACTTTCGGATGACGCCTTCCGGCGTTTGGGCGGCTGCCGGGCCGGCGCATAGCAAGCCAACCGCGGTCAGGCCCAGGAGCCTCCCCCGTAAATTACGTAACAGTTTGAGCATAAAAGAAAAACAGGAGAAAAAGAACGTTGGAAAAGGGGGGCGAAGCTGCTGGCAGGTGCCAGCCTGGGGGTGGGGCTTCAGCAATGAGTTTCAGGCAAGCAAATTAGGTTCAGGCAGATGGGGAAAGTATGAAGGTGCTAATTCTTCCAGCCGCTAGCTCCTAGCAACGGCACGAAGCGAAAAGTTTCAAACTCTTCCCGCACGTAGCTCTCGGGCCCTTCGCGGGTCACGCGAATCATGCGCTGGTTCTGGCTGTCGCCCACCGGAATCACCAGCCGGCCGCCCACCCGCAGCTGGCGCAGCAGGGCCGGCGGCAGCCCCGGCGCGCCGGCCGTCACCAGAATGCCGTCGAAGGGCGCTTTGTCCGGCAGGCCCACCGAGCCGTCGCCGCAGTGCAGGCCCGCGCCCGTGGCCCCCAGGGCGGCCAAAAACGCTTTGGTGCGCCGAAACAGCACTTCGTTGAACTCGATGCTCTCGACGTGGGGCGTGAGGCGCAGCAGCACCGCGCACTGGTAACCCGAGCCGGTGCCCACTTCCAGCACCCGGTCGGTGGGCTGCACCCGGAGCAGCTGGGTCTGGTAGGCCACGGTGTAGGGCTGCGAAATGGTCTGGCCCTCGCCAATGGGAAAAGCCTTGTCCTGATAGGCGTGGGCCTCAAAGGCCGGCTCGAAAAACAGGTGGCGCGGCACGGCTTCCAGCGCGGCCAGCACCCGCTCGTCGGAAATGCCGCGGCGGCGCAGCTCGCGGGCCAGCGCCCGGCGCTGGCCCTGGTGGCGGTAGGTGTCCTGAAGCGGTGAGATGGCGGGAGGAAAAGGAATGAGAGGAAAAATGCGACAGCCCTGGGCGGCCCGGCCGGGTGGCCGGAACCGGGCCGCCGCCCAACATGCAGCGGCGCGCCGCTACCTTTGTCCGGTGCGGTATTTGCTTTGCCGGCCGCTAAAATACTACCAAGTCCTTCGTTTTGCAGCTTATTCGCCGCTTCCAATATTTCAAGCTCGTGGCCGCCGATTTCGGCGCGGCGCTCATTGCGTGGATGTGCTTCTACCTGTTGCGCAAATATTTGCTCAACGAGCTGACGGGCTACCGCTTCACCGAAGGGGCGTTGTTCGACCTCACCGGCTCGGCCGTATTTATTGCCGTGTTCTGGACGGTGCTCTACACGCTGGTGGGCGAATACCGCGACATTTTCCGCAAGTCGCGCCTAGCCGAAATCATTCGCCTGGCCCAGGTTTCCATGCTGGGGGCCATTGTCATTTTCTTCACCCTGCTGCTCGACGACCAGGGTGTGGTGAACTACCGCGCCTACTATAAAACCTTCACGGCCTACTACTTGCTGCACTTCTTCATCTCGGCCGTGCTGCGCACCTGGGCCGTGAGCAGCGTGCAGGGCCTGATTTACAAAGGCCGGATTTTCTTCCCCACGCTGCTGGTGGGCTCCAATGCGCTGGCCCTGAACACCTACCGCGAGCTGGCCCGCACCGGCCGCCACCTGGGCCTGCGGCTGGTGGGGTTCGCCCCCGTGGGCGACACCGTGGACCCCGTACTGGCCGCCGAGCTCCCCGCCCACGGCTCCTACCAGCGCCTGCCGGCCCTGGTGCGGGCCCTCAAAATCGAGCAGATTGTTATTGCCATCGAGCCCAGCGAGCACCGGCTCATTCAGGATATTCTGACGCTGCTGGAGGGCACGCCCGCCCGCGTGAGCATCCTGCCCGACTTGTACCAGATGCTGCTGGGCTCGGTGAAAGTCAATCACTTATTCGGCACGCCGCTCATCGAAATCAAGCAGGACCTGCTGCCCGTGTGGCAGGTGGTGCTCAAGCGGGTGCTCGACGTGGTGGGCTCGGCGCTGTTTCTGGTGCTGGCCTGGTGGGTGTATGCCTTCACGGCCGTGATGGTGCGGCTGTCGTCGCCGGGGCCCATTTTCTACCGGCAGGAGCGCATCGGGCGCAACGGCCAGCCGTTCAAAATCATTAAGTTCCGGTCGATGTACATCGATGCCGAGAAGATGGGGCCGGCCCTGAGCTCCGACCACGACCCGCGCATCACCAAGTGGGGCCGCTTCATGCGCAAGGTGCGGCTGGACGAGCTGCCGCAGTTCTGGAACGTGCTGAAGGGCGACATGAGCATTGTGGGCCCGCGCCCGGAGCGCCAGTTTTTCATCGACCAGATTGTGAAAATCGCGCCCCACTACCGCCACCTGCACCGGGTGCGCCCGGGCCTCACCTCGCTGGGCCAGGTGAAGTACGGCTACGCCGAAACCGTGGCTCAGATGGTGGAACGCCTCAAGTTCGACATTCTCTACATCGAGAACATGAGCCTGGCCATGGACTTTCGGGTGCTGCTCTACACCCTCAAGATTATCGTGGAAGGACGGGGGAAATAAGGATTAATGAGGAATGAGGAATGAGGAATGAGGAATTAGCAGGCGGCCCCATTCTTCATTCCTCATTCCTCATTAAGCGCAGCGTTACCTTTGCAGCTGCCGGCCGGAACCTTTCAAGCTCCGGGTGAATTGCACCACCGATATGAATACTGAAGTAAAAGGGAGAGTCCTCGTCGCCATGAGCGGCGGAATTGACAGCAGCGTGGCCGCCGTGCTGCTGCACGAGCAAGGCTACGAAGTGGTCGGGATGACCATGAAAACCTGGGACTACGCCAGCGCGGGCGGCTCCAAAAAAGAAACCGGCTGCTGCTCGCTCGACAGCATCAACGATGCCCGCGACATTGCCGTGACGCTCGGCTTTCCGCACTACATCATCGACATCCGGGACGAGTTTGGGGACTTCGTCATCGACAATTTTACCGACGAGTACCTGGCCGGCCGCACGCCCAACCCCTGCGTGCTCTGCAACACCCACATCAAGTGGGATGCGCTGCTGCGCCGCGCCGACCAGCTGGGCTGCGACTTCATTGCCACGGGCCACTACGCCAACATCCGCAAGGATGCCGACACCGGCCGCTTCGTGGTGAGCAAGGGCCTCGACGAAAACAAGGACCAAAGCTATGCCCTGTGGGGCGTGAGCCAGGAGAGCCTGAGCCGCACGCTGTTTCCGCTGGGCGGCATGCGCAAAACCGAGATTTATGACGAAGCCCGCCGGCGCGGCTTCACCGAGCTGGTGAACAAGCCCGAGAGCTACGAAATCTGCTTTATTCCGGACAACGACTACCGGGGCTTCCTGCGCCGCCGCGTGCCGGGCCTGGAGGCCCGCGTGGCCGGCGGCAACTTCGTGACCAAAAACGGCCGCGTCATCGGCAAGCACGAGGGCTACCCGTTCTACACCATCGGGCAGCGCAAGGGGCTGGGCGTGGCGCTGGGCTACCCCGCCTTCGTGCTCGAAATCCGGCCCGATACCAACGAAGTGGTGCTCGGCAACTACGACGAGCTGGCCAGCACGGCCACCGTGGTGGGCAAGCTCAACATGGGCAAGCTGGCCAGCCTCGAAGGCCGCGGCCTGGTGCCGGCCGTGGTGAAAGTGCGCTACAACCACGACGGCTCCCCGGCGTTTCTGGAAGAAGTGGACGGCAAAATCCGCGTTTACTTTGAGGAGCCCGTGCACGCCATCACGCCCGGGCAGGCCGCCGTGTTCTACGACGGGCAGGACGTGCTGGGCGGCGGCTGGATTGAGCGCCACGTAATTGGCGAATTTCCCTTACCTTTTGCCGCTGCTGAGGTCAGCAATTAGTTTTAATCCCCTTTCCTGCTGCGCTACCTATGCATCGGATATTTTCAACCTGGCCGGGCGTAACCGTGGCGCGCCGCATTCGTTCTGTGGCCGTGGTAGCGGTGGTTTTGGCCGCCGCTACCACCGGCTGTAAAAACGAAACCGAGGCCATTCCCGAAACCGGGGCCGACTATTATCCGGTGGCCGTGGGGCGGTTCTGGACCTACGCCGTGACGGATACCGTGTGGGGACAGTCGGCCTACAACGGGCAGGTGACCCGGGGCAGCGTCACCGTGACCAACACCCAAAAGCGCGACCTCATCACCGAAACCTTTGTCGATGCCGCCGGCAACACGGCCTACCGCATGGTGCGCGCCAAGCGCAACACGGCCGCCGATGCCTGGACCAACGACAGCGTGTTTGTGCTGACGGCCAACCCGCAGTTCGTGGCCATCAGCCGCAGCAACCGCCAGACGCTCGAAGCGGTGTTTGCCATCCGGGAAGGCGGGAAATGGCACGTCAACGCGCTCAACAGCAGCATGGCGGATATTGACGATACCGTGAAAACCCGCCAATACAGCCAACTGGGGCAGCCGTTTACTACGGCGGCCACGGCTGGCCAGGCGGCCGTCACGTACCCCACTACCGTTGTGACCAGCGACATTGGCCCGGCGGTGCAGGACAACCTGCTGAACCGGGTGAGCTACCAGCAGGTTTTTGCGAAGAACATTGGCCCGGTGTTTCGCAACCGGCGCAATCTGGCGTTTTTCAACTACACCGACTCCGGCAATGGCAACCAGGTTTTTCCGGCCAATGCCTACAACATCGGCTCCTACACGCACCGCGAAACCCTGATTGACTACGGCCCGAAATAAGCCGCTTTACCTGCTGATTTTACTTCTTGCCTTCTCTTTACAATGGCATCTTCTTTTACGAAATGGCTGATTGCCGGGGCGCTCACGGCCTTGGCAGCGGCTCCGGCCGCAGCCCAGGGCACGGTGCGCCGCCACCTGGTGTATTTCCGCGACAAAGTGGGCACGCCCTATTCGGTGGCGCAGCCACAGGCTTTTTTGTCGGCCCGGGCCGTGGCGCGGCGCACCCGTCAGGGCATTGCCGTGCTCCCGCGCGACCTGCCCGTAACGCCGGCCTACGTGGCCCAAGTCCGGGCCGTGTCGGGCGGGCCGCAGGTGCTCTACACCTCGCGCTGGTTTAATGCCGCCGTGGTGTCGTGCGACTCGCTCACCCTCATTCGCATCAAGGCGCTGCCGGCCGTGCGCAGTGCCGTCACGCTCAACCAGAGCTACCAGGCCCCGGCCCCGTTCACGCCGCCCACGCAGGTGGCTCCCGTGGTATCGGGCGCAAGCACACCCCGCGCCCGCTACGGCAAAGCCTACCGGCAGAACGAGCAGATTGCGGCCATTGCCATGCACAACGCCGGCTACCGGGGCGAAGGCATGCAGATTGCCGTCTTCGATGCGGGCTTTCCGGGCGTGAATCAGATGTCGGCCCTGCAATCGGCTTTTCAGGAGCAGCGCGTGGTGGGCACCCGCAACTTTGTGGATGGCGGCACCAGCGTGTACCTGCGCAACAGCCACGGCACCAACTGCCTGGCGGCCATTGGCGGCAACCAGAGCGGGTTTTTCATTGGCAGTGCGCCCAAGGCCACGTTCCACCTGTGCATCACAGAGGACGTGTATTCCGAGCATCCGATTGAGGAGGCCAACTGGCTGGCGGCCGCCGAATACGCCGACTCGGCGGGGGTTGACATCATCAGCTCGTCGTTGGGCTACACCGATTTCGATGCTCCATCGCCGTCCTACACCTACGCCGACATGAACGGCCGCACCGCCATCAGCTCGCGGGCGGCCACCATGGCGGCCCGCGTGGGCATGCTGGTGGTGAACGCCGCCGGCAACGAGGGCAGCAACCCCTGGCACTACATCTCGGCCCCCGCCGATGCCGACTCCATCATGTCGGTCGGGGCGGTCGATTCGGTGGGCAACCACGCGTATTTCAGCTCCTACGGGCCCACTTCCGACGGGCGCATCAAGCCCACGCTCTCGGCCATGGGCTTTGCCTCGGCGGTGCTGGCGGCCAATGGCACGGCTTTCCGGGGCAGCGGCACCTCGTATGCCTGCCCCATTCTGGCGGGCATGGCGGCCGGCTTCTGGCAGGCTAATCCCACGCTCACGGCGCAGCAGGTCATTCTGGCCCTGCGCAGCACGGCCACGCAGGCCACCAATCCCGACAATACGCTGGGCTACGGCATTCCCAACTTTGTTTCGGCCTACAATGCGCTGCACCCCAATGCGCCGCTGGCGGCCGAAAGCGCGGTGGCCGCCGCTGCGGGCTCATTGGGCATTTACCCCAATCCCAACGGCAATGGGCCGCTTACGCTGGTGCTGCCCACCAGCCTGCGCGGCCAGGCGCTGAGCGTGCGCGTGCTGGATGCGCGCGGCGCGGTGGTAGCCAAAAAAATGCTGCCGGCCACCAATCTCAGCGAAACCCAATTGCAGCTGCCGGCGCTGGCCAAAGGCGCTTATACCTGCGAGGTAAGCGCGGGAAATATTCGGCAAAACGTGAAGTTTGTGCAGCAATAGGCAGAGAATCAGCCGACGGAAAAAGAGCACCTTCCGGTGCTCTTTTTTTATGGTCTTTTGGGCGAATATCTCCTTGTTTTTGAGGGAGATATTCCGTATTTTTAAAGCATAAATCCACCCTTTTCTCTATCGGCAGAATGTTGCAGATGATGACCACCAAGCGCATTGGGCGCCGCCAGTTTCACTTCACCGTGCAGGGCAATAATTTTTACGAAACCGTGGCCGAATACGACCGGCTCAGCTTCCCCGATGTAGCCGCCTGCGGCATCTGCGGCTCCGACAACCTCGACCTGACCAGCCGCGTGGCGCAGGGCAAGTACAAATACACTTCCGTTAAGTGCCTGGCCTGCCGCGCCGACCTGACTTTTGGCAAGAACAAGGATGACGACCAGAGCTATTTCCTGCGCCGCCGCGAAAACGGCGAGCTGGACTGGAAGGCGCTGGAGAAAGCCGAGAAATAATCATTCTGCTCCTTGCCCTGTTTCACCCTGGCACACGGCACTCTGGTTTCAGGGTGCCGTTCTTTGTATGCGCGGATAACGCGGGCGTTATCGGCGAAATTCTTCTAATCTGCTTAATCTGCGGTCTATGTTTACCGGAATTATTGAAGCCCTGGGCACCATTGTCAACGTTGAAGACCAGGGCAGCAACCGCCATTTCACCGTGGCCTCGCCCTTCGCCGCCGAACTGAAGATTGACCAGAGCGTGGCCCACGACGGCGTATGCCTGACCGTGGTAGCCGTTGACGCGGAGGCCGGAACACATGTCGTGACGGCCATTGATGAAACCCTGCGCGTGACCAACCTGAGCCAGTGGCAGCCCGGCCGGCACGTCAACCTGGAGCGTTGCCTGGCGGCGAATGGCCGCTTCGATGGCCACATTGTGCAGGGGCACGTCGATGCCACGGCCACCTGCCTGAGCGTGGAGGACCAAGACGGCTCCTGGCTGTTCCGGTTCGGCCACGCCCCCGGCCCCGGCCGCCTGACGGTGGAAAAAGGCTCCATCTGCGTGAACGGCACCAGCCTCACCTGCTTCGACAGCACCGACGAGGGCTTCACGGTGGCCATCATTCCCTACACCTACGAGCACACCAGCTTCCAGCAGCTGCAGGCCGGCGAAACGGTAAACCTGGAATTCGATATCGTGGGCAAGTACGTGGCCAAGCTCCTTGGCAGGGTGGGCTAGCCGGCCTGAATGACCCATCAAAAAAGGCCGGCTGAATGCTCGGGCGGCCTTTTTTGATGACTTTTTTTCAAACTAAGCCGGCTGGGCCGTGCGGAAGAATGTTTGGGCGCGCTGCAGGGCGCGGGTGTCGTCCTGGATGTCGTTGGGGCGGGAGCCGGTGCCATAGAGCATGCCGCCCCACTGCATGTGCATGTATTGGGCGGTGAGCCTGAGGGATGCTTCCAGCGGTTCGGCCTCGAAGGTGTCGCCGCTGCTTACCACTATCAGCCACAGGGTTTTGCCGCGCATCTGCTCGCGGAAATTCAGCGCGGGGGTGCGCAGCCAGGCGCTCCAGTGGTCGAGGTACTGCTTGGCCTGAACCGGCAGGCTGTACCAGTAAAGCGGCGTTGTGAGCACAATGTCGGTGGCTTCCAGCGTGGCATCCAGCAATATCCGGGCATTGCCGGTGGGCGCAGCATAGGCACCGCTGTGGCGCAGGTCCACGAAGTTGGG
Organism: Hymenobacter daeguensis; assembly: GCF_054780555.1. Classification (NCBI taxonomy): domain Bacteria; kingdom Pseudomonadati; phylum Bacteroidota; class Cytophagia; order Cytophagales; family Hymenobacteraceae; genus Hymenobacter; species Hymenobacter daeguensis. Next base: position 11,609 of record NZ_BAAGWC010000014.1, on the reverse strand, counting down.
CAGCGGGTAATCGAGGAAGTGCAGCCAGCGCTGCGGAATGCCGGGCAGCAGGCCGTGCGCGGCACAGTAGGCCAATTGCTCGCTATTGCCCAGCCGCCGCGTGCTGGACAACAGAAATAAAAACTGACGCGAAAGCTCAGGCATACGGCAGAAAGTTACATTTGCTGAGGCATCCAGCGCAATACCAGCCAGTGGTAGAGCCCCGCCGCGCCCCAGCCCAGCAGCGCCCCGATGGCTGCCCCGCCCAGCACGTCGGAAGGGTAGTGCGCCCCCAGGTACATGCGGCTGTAGGACAGCAGCACCGCCCAAATGAATGCCAGGGTTTTGGTAGCCCGAAAGCGGCCCGCTGGCAGTACGAGCAGCAGAAAAACGGCCAGCGCCATCGAGTTGGCGGCGTGCGAAGACAGGAAGCCGAACTGCCCGCCGCAGCCATCGGGCAGGTGCAGCAGGCCGGCCAGCTTGCCGTCGTGGCAGGGACGGAGGCGACCGAAAAAGGGTTTGAACAGCCGGCTGGTGATGCTGTCGGCCAGGCCCACGGCCGCCACCACCAGCGGCAGCAGCAGCAACGCCCGGCGGCGGAACAAGTCAATCAGCACCGTGATGAGGAGGGCGTAGCCGGGAATCCAGGCGTAGCGGTTCGAAGCGAAGACCATCGCCGCATCCAGGGCGGGCGTGTGGGCGTGGTTGATGGCCAGCACCAGGTGCCGGTCAAGGTTCTGCAGGGCATCAAGCATCGGCCAGCCAGTCTACGCCTTTGCGGAGCCAGCCCAGGGTGTTGGCCTCCGGGGTGCCGGGGGCGGGCGGGGCGGGGTTGTAGGCCCAGCCGGTGCGCGGGGGCAGGCTCATGAGGATGGACTCGGTGCGGCCGCCGGTTTCGAGGCCGAAGCGGGTGCCCCGGTCGAAGGCCAGGTTGAACTCGGCGTAGCGGGCGCGGCGCTGGGTTTGCCAGGCTTCTTCGCGCTCGGTGAAGGGCAGGGCGTGGTTTTCGGCCATCAGCCCGGTGTAGAAGGGGCCGAACAGCTCGGCTACGTTGCGCATGAAGGCGAAAAGTTCTTCGGCCGTGCCGTCGGGGCCCACCGTCAGCCGGTCGTAGAAGATGCCGCCCACGCCGCGCGTCTCCTGCCGGTGCGGCAGGTAGAAATAGTCGTCGGCCCAGCGGGTGAACTTCGGATAATAAGCCGGATTGTGACGGTCGCACACGGCCTGCAATTGCCGGTGGAAGCGGCGGGCCTGGGCTTCGTCCACGTAAATGGGGGTGAGGTCGATGCCGCCGCCGAACCACGCCTCGCCGTTGCCGGCCTCGAAATACCGCACGTTCATGTGGATGATGGGCACGCGGGGGCTGCGCGGGTGCAGCACCACGCTCACGCCGGTGGCGTAGAAGCGCGGGTCGGGCATGTGCAGCTGGCGGGCGGCGGCTTCGCTCATCTCGCCCCACACCGTGGAGAAGCCCACCCCGCCTTTTTCGAGGATGCGGCCGTTTTCCAGCACTTTGGAGCGCCCGCCGCCGCCGCCTTCGCGCTGCCAGGCATCGGTGCGGAAGGTGGCCGGGCCGGCATCGGCGGCTTCGAGCTGCTGGCAGAGGCGCAGCTGAAAATCAGCGAGCCAGGTTTCGATTTCGGGGCGCGTGGTGGGCGAAGGCATTAAGGGCAATTAGCAGTGAAGAATGAGGAATGAAGAATGAACAGTTTGCATCGTGGCAATAACTACTCATTCTGCATTTCTCAATTGCTCGTTGAGCACGGCGCAAAGATAGGAAGGGGGCGCGGGGCGTACTTTTGCAGCCTCACCCGCCCCATCCGCTAATGTCCGATTTTGCCGCCCCCGAAACCGCTGACCTCTCCAATACCCGCGTAGCCAATGCCGCCGCCGCCGCCGCCGCGGCTTTCATCGCCCCCAATGCGCCGGCTGCCCCGGCCCCAAGCGCGGACTTGCTGCGCCGGGCCTACCTGCTGATGAACACCGCCGCCGAAATGGCCGGCCTCTACGAAGAGGAGAAAGCCATTGCCGCCCGCTACGTGCACGCCACCGCCCGGGGCCACGAAGCCGTGCAGCTGGCCGCCGCCTTTCTGCTCACCGGGCACGACTACGCCGCGCCGTACTACCGCGACGATGCCCTGCTGCTGGGCCTGGGCTTGCGGCCGTATGAGCTGATGCTTCAGCTCATGGCCAAGGCCGACGACCCGTTCAGCGGCGGGCGCACGTACTACTCGCACCCCTCGCTGCGCCGGGCGGGCATTCCGGTGATTCCGCACCAAAGCTCGGCCACGGGCATGCAGGCCATTCCGGCCACGGGCGTGGCGCACGCCATCAAGTATTTTGAATCGGTGAGCCGTGAGCAGCTGGCAGCGGGCAACGAAGCATTCCAGGCAAAGCACGCGGAGCTGACTACGAATCGGGCGCTGTCGCTGTGCTCGATTGGTGACGGGGCCATGACCGAGGGCGAAGTGGCCGAGGCCCTGCAAATGGCCATTCTGCACCAGCTGCCCATCGTTTACCTGGTGCAGGACAACGACTGGGGCATTTCGGCCACCGGCCGCGAGATGCGCGCCATGAACGCCTACGAGTTTGCGGCCGGCTTCCCCGGCCTGCGCCGGCTGCAGGTGGACGGGGCCGACTTCGCCTCCTCGTACCAGGGCCTGACCGAGGCGTTTGCGCACGTGCGGGCGCGGCGCGGGCCGGTGCTGGTGCACGCCAAGTGCCCGCTGCTGGGCCACCACACCAGCGGCGTGCGCCGCGAGTGGTACCGCTCCGACCTGGCCGCCCACCAGACCCAGGACCCGCTGCCCCGCCTGCACCAGCAGCTGCTGCGCGCCGGCGTGAGCGAAGCCGACCTGGCCGCCCTGCAGGCCGAAGCCCGCGCCACCGTGCGCGCCGACTGGGCCGAGGCCCTGGCCGCCCCCAATCCCGACCCCGCCACCTTCGCCGACCACGAGTTTGCCCCGCCGGCCATCACCGAAGAAGCCGGCGAGCGCAGCCCCGCCGGCGCCGATAAAGCCCTGATGGTGGACGCGGCCCTGCACGCCGTGGACGACATTCTGCGCGAATTTCCCGAGGCGCTGTTCTACGGCCAGGATGTGGGCGGCGAGCTGGGCGGGGTGTTCCGCGAGGCCGCGCTGCTGGCCAAGAAATACGGCGACCGCCGGGTGTTCAACACGCCCATTCAAGAGGCGTACATTGTGGGCAGCACGGCGGGCATGGCAGCCGTGGGCGCACGGCCCATCGTCGAAATTCAGTTTGCCGACTACATCTGGCCTTCGCTGAACCAGCTGGTGGAGGAGCTGTCGAAATCCTGCTACCTCACCATGGGCAAGTTCCCGATTCCGGCCGTCGTGCGCGTGCCCATTGGGGCCTATGGCGGGGGCGGGCCCTACCACTCGGGCTCCGTCGAGAGCACGCTGCTCACCATTCGGGGCATCAAAGTGGTGTACCCCAGCAACGCGGCCGACATGAAGGGCCTGATGCGCGCCGCTTACCTCGACCCCAACCCGGTGATTATGCTGGAGCACAAGGGCCTGTACTGGAGCAAGGTGCCCGGCACCGAAGACGCCAAAACCGTGGAGCCGGCCGCTGGCTACGTCATCCCGCTGGGCCGCGCCGCCATTGCCCAGGAAGCCGATGCTGAGAAGCTGCGCCAGGGCGAAACCGCCCTGGTCGTGACCTACGGCATGGGCGTGCACTGGGCCAAAACCGCCAGCCGCGACTTCCCCGGTCAGGTCGAAATCCTCGACCTGCGCACGCTCAATCCCATCGACTTCGAGGCCGTGACGGCTGCCACCCGACGGCACGGCAAGGTGCTCGTCCTCACCGAGGAGCCGCTGCTCAACAGCTTCGCCGAAAGCCTGGCCGGCCGCATTCAGCGCCACTGCTTCACGGCCCTCGATGCGCCGGTGTTCACCCTCGGCGCGGCCAACCTACCCGCCATTGCCCTCAACGTGGAGCTGGAAAAGCAGATGCTGCCGAGTGCCGCCAAAGTTTCGGCCGCGCTGGGCGAGCTGCTGGGCTATTAGTAGCAATCAAGCTCGCCTACGGCTTCAAAACGGCTAGCCAGCCGGGGAGCAGAGCCGCCGCTTTGCGGCGGCCGGTGTGTAGCGAAGCATGGTTCTCGTGATTCAACAGCCGCGTAGCGGCGGCAGAAGTCGTTCAACCGAATCTGCCGCTGCTGCGCGGCTTTTTCGTTTTCCCACTTACTGCTACAAGCCTGCTGCCGCCAGGTCGCTGCTTCGTTGGGGTTAGGCAAACGCCGGCGGCAACCCGCCAGGCGCTTTACCACAGCTGCGCCCGCAGGCCAAACCCGAGCGTGAGAATGTCCTTGAACGGCAGGCTGCCTTTGGCACTGGTCCAGCTGATAAAGTATAAGTCGTTGGTGCCAAGCTCGTAATAGGCCATGACTGACCGGGGGCGGCCCTGCCGGGTGGGCTTAAGCGCGTAGCCAACGCTGCTGCCCACGAAGGCGCCTTCGCGGGTGTGCGACGACCACCAGTAGTAGTCCTCGTCGTACTTGCTGCCCCGGGTAGTGGTGAGGCCGCGGCTGGCCGAGTAGTTGACAAAGCCGCCCACCGTGAAAGGCTGCACCCGCCACCCGGTTCCTTTAATGGGCAACTGCCACGGGGTGTAGCTGAGCTTCGCCGTGAAAATGCCCATGGGCGTAATGCTGAGGCTTTTGGGCAGGTAGCCGGCCAGCACTTCAAAGGCAAGCCGGTTGCGGTAAGACGTCCAGCCGGCCCCAACGGCTGCCACGCCCTGGCCGCCGGCCGTGTGCACCAGCAGGCGCGCGGGCACATACCAGCTCAGTGGTTTGACCGGAACGGTGTCGGCCGGGGCCATGGCCGGCGAGCCCAGGCCCGCAAGGCGAAGCAGAAGCAGGGTGGCGAAGCTCATCAGAAATCAACGGTTTTGAGCTTGAACTGATTGCGGCCCCACAGCGTCAGAATCACGTAGCGGCGCTTCTCGAAGCTGTAGGAATTGATGAGCGTAAGCCCTTCGCCGTAGGGCTGGCTGATGCTGAAATCGTGGCGGTGCCCGTTGAGGGCCAGGGCCACGCGGGGCGCAGCTTTCAGCGACTGCACGTAGGGCTGCTCCAACTGCCGGTCGAAGTCCTCATCCATTGGCGGGACGTGGTTGATGACCACCTGCCGCTGCACGCCCACCGTATCGGCCAGCTGCTGCTGCAGCCAGTTGATGTTGGGCACGGTGCCATCGAAGCGGTATTCGCGGCCGTTGGTATTCAGCATAATGAACTGCGTGCCCGCGTAGCGGAAGGCATAATCCAGCGGGCCAAACACCTGCTGGTACACTTCCCGGCCGTTGGCGGCGTGGTCGTGGTTGCCCACCACCGTCACGTAGGGCACGCGCAGCTTGCTGAGCTTGTCGTGTATCCACCACATCTCCCGGCCCAGGCCGAAGTCGGAAATGTCGCCGGCCACCACCAGAAAAGAGATGCCGGGCTGCTGGTTCACGCTGGCCACCAGGTCCCCGGCCTGGTCGTAGAACCGCTGCGAATCGCCGGTGAACACGAAGCGCAGGGTGTCGCCGGGCGGGAGCGGCTGCCGGGCCAGCGCCGCCAGATTCTTGGCCGTGAGGTCGCTGTAAGCTGCCGGAGTGGAGGTTTGATTGGGGCTGAATTCAATCAGCTCACAGCCCGAAAACAGCGCCAGGCTGGCGGCCGCCGCCAGCGCCGTGCGTACCCGGCTGCGGGTGCCGGAAGGGTAAATATCGTTCATCATGCGTCAGGTGCTGCGGGTCCGAACCGGACCCGCACAATGGATTACGCATGACAAACAGAATTACTTCAGATTTGCTACGGAATGTCTTCAGAATGCCTCGAAGACTAGATTAAATTGCCAGTTTGCCAGACTGAGTTGGCGGTTTAAAATGGATACCCGATGCCCAGGTTGAAGGAAATGGGATTGGCCGTGGTGTCGAAATTGCGCAGGGCCCAGCGCTGGCCGGGTTCGGCGGTGGGGTCGTACACCTTGGTGGCAACGTCGAGGCGCAGAATCAGGAACGTAAAATCGAAGCGGATGCCGAAGCCCGAGCCCACGGCAATCTGCTTGTAGAACTGGTTGAGTTGAAACTGCGCGCCGGGACGCAGGTATTGGCCGAAGTCGGATTTGGTAGGGTCTTCCTGCTTGCGTTCCTGCAAGCCCCACACGTTGCCAAAATCGGTAAACAAAGCTCCTTTGATGAAGCTGTAGATGGGAAACCGGTACTCGGCGCTGCCTTCAAGCAATAGCTCGCCGGGCTGCTCAGTGATGTAGTCGCGGGCCCCGTTCGAGAGCTTCGAGGTGTAGCCACCCGGGCCCAGGCGGCGCGGCTGCCAGGCCCGCAGGCTGGTAGAGCCGCCGGCAAAAAACGACTTGTCGTAGGGCACGATGAACGGACTCAGGCCGGTTTGCTCATCGTAGGTGCGGCTCAGGGCGTGAACCACGCCACCGTTTAGGCGCCACACAAAAAAGGTCTGGGGCGTGAGGTGGTGGTAGCGACGGTAGTCGGCGCTGATGCGGGCAAAGTCGTACACATTCAGGCTTGTCGCATCGTAGAGCGCATTGCGGTAGAGCCCACGCGTGAGGCCGCCAATTTCGGCAAACAGGCGCAGGTAGCGCGCGTCGCGGGTCTGGTTGAAGTCGTTGGAATTGTAGAGCGAGGTGAAGCTGAAGCTGGGCTCAATCTGCTTATTAAAGGAGCGGTAGAGCGACGAACCATCACGTATGCGCAGCGTGTCTAGGCGTTTCTGGAAATCATCTGTCACCTTCGAATTCACCAGCGTCATCACCACCGGCGAAAACACGTACTGATGAACCGGCGACCGTTGCCAGATATAATCCCAGGCAAACTCGAAGTTGGAGCGCGTGTATTCCGGCCGGTTCACATAAGTTTCCGAGAGTGAGAAGCGCGTTTTGGGGTTGTAGCGCGTCAGGAAATGATTGGTGCGGAACGGCACCAGAAACTGCGGCAGCACCAGCGCCGCCGTGGCGCCCAACTGAGTGGTGTATACCTGCTGAGGGTTATCGCCTTCCACCACGCCCACGCGGGTGAGCTGGCCCTCGAAGCCGGCGCGTACGCCCACTTCCAGCACCTCGGCCCCGCCAAAGGGGTTGCGGGTTTTCAGGCGCAGGTTCAGGAACGGGCCGGGCAGGTAGGCCACGTAGGTTACCCCGGCCTCGCTGGTTTCGCCAAACTTGGGCGCGGGCGAGGCGTTGATGACCGCCACCAGCTCGCCGGTACTGGGCCTGAGGCCGGCGCTGTCGGCGGCGGGCGGGTCGGGCACCTTGCGGTAGTTCACGGTATTGAACCGGAACATGTCGAGGTCGGCCAGCAGGCGCTGGGTTTGCAGGGTATTGGCCAGGCTATAGTGCTGGCCGGGGCGCACCAGCACCTTGCGCGCCAGCAGGCTGGTGCTGTATTTCTGCTCGTAGGCCGCAAAGCGGATGGAGTCCGTGGTCACGGTATCGGTGCGCAGGCCCAGGCTGGGGCGGGCGCGCAGGGCGGCGGCGGTGGTGGCGCGGCGCAGGGTGTCGCCGGCGGCGTTGCGCAGGGTGCGGCCCACGCCGGCATCGGTGATGAAGCGCACCTGCTTCACCGTGTACACACGGTGGCCCTGGTTGGGGGCGGGGTTGGCGATGAAGGTGCGCAGCCGCACCGTGAATTTCTCGTAGCTGGTATCGGCCTCGAGGGTGATGTACTGCTGGCGGAAATCGAAATAGCCGGCGTTTTTCAGCAGGGCTTCGAGGCGGGTGCGCTCCTGGCCAATCAGCTCCTCGTTGTAGCGGTCATTTTCCTTGAGCAGCGTCGCGCCCCGGCCCTGGCGCACCACGGCAGCCACGCCCGAGTCGGCAATGCTGGGCGCTTGCAGGCGGTAGTGAAAGGGCCGGCCTTCGGCAATGTTATACGTCACCGTCACGCGCCGGTACTGCTTGGCCGCGTCCAGCGAATCGGGTTTGCCAGGGAAAATCGCCCCGACGCTTTTCAGGGCCCGCAGCACAATCCCGCGCTTGTACCGGGTGGTGTCGGTGGCCGACACCCGCGCCCGAAAGAAGCCCTGCGAGCGCAGGTAGGTCGTCATCTGCTCCACCGACTTGCGGGTGAGCGCCGAGTCGTAGATGGCCGGGGCCTCGCCCAGCCGCATGATGGCGTTGCCCTTGTCCAGGGCCAGCTGCTTGCGGTTCACCCTGCGCTCGCGGCGCGAAATCAGCTTGCCCAGCTCGGCCGAGTCGGTGCCGGCGGCCTTCATCTTGGCCGCGTAGGTGCTCTGAATGTCGCGCAGCTTGTTTTTGATGCGGACCGAGTCGTAGAAATTAAATCCCAGCTGGTAGATAGCCAGCTTGGGCAGCGGGAAGCGGGTGTTAGGCTTTTGCTGGGCCAGGGTGGTCAGGCGCTCCTTGTCGGCCTGCTCCACGCCTTTTATCTCGACGCGGCTCAGCAGGCGCTGGTTGGGGCGCAGCAGCTTGAAGGGCGAGCAGGCGGCCACGGCCGCCAGCAGCAGCCAGGGGGCCAGCCGGCCCACGGGCCGTAGTTTTGACGAATAATAGTCGAACGATGGTTTCAAAAGCACTTGGCAAATACGTGCAGTCGCTGCACCAAAAGAAGTACCGGCACCGCCACGGGGCGTTTCTGGTAGAGGGAGGCAAAAGCGTGTTGGAGCTGCTAAGTTCCGACCTGGAAACCGAACACCTGCTGGCCACGGCCGAATTCATCGACCAAAACCGTGCCCGGCTGCCCGCTCGCCTGCCGCTCGGCACCGCCACCGAAGCCGAGCTCACCCAGCTTGGCACGCTGGCCACCAACACCACGGCCCTGGCCGTGGCCCGCCTGCCCGCGCCGCCGCCGCTGCCCCTAACGCTGCCCGAAACCGGTTTGTTGCTCGCCCTCGACGAAGTGCGCGACCCCGGCAACCTCGGCACCCTGCTACGCCTGGCCGACTGGTACGGCCTGCCCGGTGTGGTGCTCAGCCCCGGCTGCGCCGATGCCTACGCCCCCAAAACCGTGGCCGCCAGCATGGGCGCCTTCGCCCGCGTGCGCGTCTGGGAGCGCGACCTCGCCGAGTGGCTGCCCACGCTGCCCGCCGCCACCGGCATCTTCGGGGCCGACCTGCAGGGCGACAACGTGCACCGCCTCACCCTGCGCCCCGCCGGTGTGCTGGTGATGGGCTCCGAGTCGCACGGCCTCACGCCGGGCGTGGCGGCGGCCCTCACGCGCAAGCTGCACATTCCGCGTGGCGTGGGCGGCCAGGCCGAAAGCCTGAACGTGGCCATCTCGGCGGCCATTTTGCTGGATAATTTTTTCCGGAATCAATAAGGGCACTTTGCCATTGCGAGCGCCGCGAAGCCATCCTTCCGCCGGGCGCAACCAACCGTGCGATGTAAAAAGCCCCGGCTCAAATTTGAGCCGGGGCTTTTTACATCGCACGGTTGGCCGATGCTAGTTGATGCCAATCAGGCGGAGGCCGAAGCTCAGTACCTGGGTGTCGGGGCCGGCGTTGGCTTTGAAGAGAGGGTTCATGTTGTACTTGCCGAAAAACTCAAGGCTGCGGTAGCCGATGGTGCCCTGCAGGCCATACTGGAAGTTCTCCATGTTGTAGCTGCCGTCTTCGTGGTCTTTGTAGGTGGTGCCTTCGCTGGTGTATTTCACCTTGGTCCAGGACTTGATGCGGTAGCCCACGAAACCGCCCGCGCCGATGGTAAACGTAGGCTTGTAGTGCGAGTCGTGCAGCTGCAGGCGCAGCATCAGGGGCAGGTTGATGCTTGACGTGGCCAGCTTCGTTTTCTGGTACTGGCGGCCTTCGCGGTTCAGGATGATGCTGGTGCGGCCGTTCTCGTTCACCCATTGGTGGTTGCCGTTCAGCATGTAGTTGTTGAAGGCAAACTCGGGGCCCACCGTCACGCTCATGGGGCTGTGCTTGCCGCCGAGGCGGATGTCCCAGTCCATGCCAATGTTAACGTAGCGCGAGCCTTCGGTGCGCAGGTCCACGTCCGATTGTCCGGCCACGGATTTCTGGTTCACCAGCGCGTTCAGGCCCAGGTCGAAAATGAGGTGAGAGCTGGCACTGCGCTTCTCAAGCTGCTTCATGCGGGTCGAGTCGCGGTGGGCCTGGCGCTGCTCCTTGGTTTTCACATCCACGGTGTTGTAGGATTTGTTGCCTTTCTCATCGGTGCTCACCGTCACCCCGAAGGCCTTGTTCAGCACCACGTCCACGCGGTTGGTGTTTGCCTCTTTTTTGCGGGTGGTGATGCGGATTTGCTCGGGCAGGTTTTTGCCGGGCTGGTCCTTATCGGGGTAGAACTGCAGCGTCACCTGGTCGGTGCTGGAGCTCTGGGCCGCTTTTTCAGCCTGCGTGATGTAGCTGGCCAGGCGCGAGGTGAGGGAGTCGAGCTGGTAGGTTTTCATCTGGCGCAGCTGCGCCGCGTCGCGCACCACCAGGGTCAGGATGGCCTGGTTGGGCAGGCGCACCACAATGGTGTCCTTAAAAGCCGCCGTGGAGGCGCTGAAGGCCGTGGCGCGGGCCACGGCAGGCCCGCCCATCAACACAAGCAGCAGCAGAAAGAAGGAGAGAAAAGCGCGTTGCATGATTTCTAAGAAAAAGAGAGGTTAGAGTTGAATGGACTTGCTGACGCGGCGGCCGGCAATGTTGGCCCGAAGCGTCACGTTTTCAGGCAGGCCGGTGGCTTCGGCCAGGCTGAGGCGCTCGCCCCGCACCAGGTGGCCGGCCTGCTGGAGCAGGCGCCCGCCCAGGCCCCGGCGCTCGGCCGGCTCTTCGGCCGCAGCCACTTCTGCCAGCGCGGTGCGGATGCTGCGGGCGGCCGGCGTGGCCCCGTTGCGCACATCCACCGTGATGATGGTGCCGGCCGGGACGATTTCCGGAGCCGGAACGGCGGGGGGGGAGGTCTGGGCCACTACCGGGGCCGGGGCGGGATGCAGGCGCGGCTCGTCAGCAGCGGTGTTCCCGGCCGGGGCGGGGGTGTGGGCGGGCAGTGCGCTGGCCACGAGTGAGGGCGAAGGGGCGGCCACGTCTGGCTGCCGGGTGCTTCCCAGCGGGTGGCGGGGCGACTGCCGTTCGGCAAACTTCCTGGCCTTTGGTGCGGTAGATGCCAGCGCCACGGCGTGGGTTGCCTGGGCTGCCGCATTTTTTTGCGAAGGCGCCGAAACGGCGTTTTCAGTGGCCCGGGCCGCCGTAGTTGCGGCAACTGCCTCGCGCGATTGGGCTGCCGCTGCCGCTGCCTGCACTGCTTTCGTGGCGGCGGTGGCCTCTGCGTTTGTAGCGGCGCCCTGCGCGGCAGCAGCCCTTGTAGCCGCCTGGCCAATTGTGGCAGTGGTCCCGTGGCCACCCTGCACGGCTACGGCATCGGCGCCGGTTTTTCCGCCCGGGAACCCCAGCCACAGGCCGGCCCCGCCCGCCGTAATCAGCAGCGCAATGGCGGCGGCCAGGGCCAGGGGCCACCACGCGGCGGCCCGGCGCTTGCGGGGGCGCAGGTGCTCATCTTCCAGCCGCTCCCACAGCTCGCGGGCGGGCGGACTGATGTGCGCGTTCAGGTGTGCCTGAAACAGCTGGTCGAGCCGCTCGGCGTTCGGCGCTTCGGCCGGCGCGGGTGCGCCGGCGGCCGGCCCGGCGG
>NZ_BAAGWC010000013.1:0-153715 GCF_054780555.1 Hymenobacter daeguensis | reverse complement strand
GCGGGTCTGCTGGCGGCCGGCCCGGCGGCGGGCTGGGCCGCCAGGCGCGCCCACAGGTCGTCGCCGGGCGGCGTTTCGTGGCCGTCGAGCTTGCCGCGGAATAAGTCGTCAATGTTATCGGGATGCATATAATTAGTTCGGATTAATCGTCGAGAACTGAACGCGGCGCTGGAGCATGGCGCGGGCCTTGCTGAGCTGCGATTTGCTGGTGCCTTCGCTGATGCCCAGCAGCTCGGCAATTTCCTGGTGCCCGTAGCCTTCCAGGGCGTAGAGGTTGAACACCGTGCGGTAGCCCACGGGCAGGGTGGCCAGCAGGGCCATCAGGTCTTCGGCCTGGAGCTGGGTCTCGGCGGTGGCGGCGGTGGTGGCCAGGTTTTCGGGCTGGGCAAAGTCCTCAAACGACACGGTCATCATCTCGCGCTGGCGCAGCTGCATCAGGGCTTCGTTCACCATGATGCGGCGCACCCAGCCCTCGAAGCTGCCCTCGAAACGGTAGTTGGGCAGGGCCCGAAACATCTTCGCAAAGCCCAGAATCAGGGCTTCTTCGGCGTCTTCGCGGCGCTTGAGGTAGCGGCGGCACACGGTGAGCATCAGCCCGGCCAGTTGGTCGTAGAGCTGGCGCTGGGCCCGGTGCTCGCCCCGCACACAGGCCGCGATGAGGTCGGCTTCGGTCATCACAGTAAGAGTGGCCACGGGAGCAGAAAGGTTGGTGAGATAGCGCGTCAGATGCGAAAGTAGGCGCAAGGGTTGCCTGCGCGAATGAAAAAAGCGGCCCGGGCCGAAAAGCCGCTGCGCGCTGCCGACGGCGGCCGGTGCTTTTGCCGGGCCCGGCTTGCTGAGGTAGGACTTTACACTGGAATAACAGAGAAATAACTGGCCGCCCGGGCAACCCCGTCCGACGGTCCTGCATCTTTGTATTCGTAAAGCGGCAGCATAATATGCCGCAGTCGAAAAAGCTGTAAATTTTTTTTAACAGTTTACTAACTCAAAATCAGCGGGTAGCAAATAGTGAAGCAGCGCTTATCAAAATATTTTTGAAATAGTACCTTGCGTTACAAAGTACCTGCTTTACATTTGTTCTGTTCTTAGCAAGGTAGCTGATGACGACCTGTACCAAAGACCACCCGCTACCTGCCTGGAAATCCGACCCGAAAGGGTAGGAGCCGACTTTCAAACCTGCCTCCTTCACTAACTGCCATGAAAACGCGCTTCCACCTTCACGCCAGCCGCAGCCCACCAAGAGCAGCCGGCAGGCACCCGAAAAAAAAATCTCTACCGGCTGTAATGATTGATTGCTCCCGCCGGTAACCCTCCCAAATCACCAGCATTCACCTTTTCATTTCACCACCTTTTTCTTCACAACCACCATGAAATCGTTCACCAACTTCCGCACCGCCCAAGCTTCGGCCACTGTTTCGCAACGCTCGTTCCGCCTGGCTGCGCTGGGCCTGGTAGTCGGCCTGGGCCTGGCCGCCAGCAGCTCGGCTCAGGCGCAGCAAGCGCAGGCCGTGCAAACCAAAACCGACACCGAAAGCCTGCTGCTCACGGTGAACAATCCTACGCTGCAGCGCGTGCAGGTGAAAGTGGTGCAGCTGAACGGCAGCACCTGCCTTTCGAACGTTGTCAACCACCAGGCTTCCTACGGCACCAAGCTGTGCTTTGCCAAGCTGCCCGCCGGCCAATACGATGTGATGCTGCGCGTAGGCCGCGAGCGGTACCACTACGCTGTGCAGGTGAAAGCTCAGAACTCGACCATCTCGGTGCGTGAGCTCAACAACCAGCCGGCCGACAAAGCCGTGGCCACTGCCGCCCTCTAGCGGCATAAAAAAAGCGGAGCTTACGATGTAGCCATCCGCAGGACTACGTCGCAAGCTCCAGGGGTGGGGCAGCCAATGACAAGCTGCCGGAATGGGTCGGATAAACGCATCCGGCCACCTGGCACCAGCGCCAAGCGCAAAAACGGGCTTACATCATGTGGCCGGCGTGGTTTCCGCCCCCCAGGTGCATGCGCATGCGCGGCGCGATGAAGCGCAGATACATCTCAAAGGACAGCGGGTTTTTGCCGTAGGCTTGCAGCAGCGTCAGGTTGCGGCTGTCGAAAGTGTTCAGTGTGCCCGTAATGCCGAGGTCGAGCCAGCCCGCTTTGGTTTTGGCCAGGTATTTCGACGCGCCAAGCGTGAAAGCCGCCACCTGGCGGTTGGCGTGCGCGTCGTGGTCGGAGAGGGCGGGCAGCAGCAGCTCGTCGTAGTTCAGCTGCAGGGTTTCGAGGCGGGTGAACACGTTGAACTGCTTTGCCTGCAGGTTGCTTTCGAGCAGGAACGAATTCGAATACGTGACCTCCCCGGTGCCGCTGTGGCGGTTCATGCCCCACACGAAGGTTGACGACAGCACGCTCGCCTGGCCCACGGTCGCATTGTGCAGCACCGAAGCCGTGGTGCGGTCCACCTTGTCATCGGGCTCCAGCTCCTCGGGGCTGTTGAGGTGGGCGGCCGATACCTGCAGGGCCAGGTTATCGGACGGGTTCACCGAAAGCCGGGCGCTGTAGGAGTCGAAGCGCGGCCGGTCGAAACGGTAGCGGTTTTCGTCGGGCTCGCGCCCCGTGAACAAGGTGCCCTCCAGCTTGGCGTTGCGGTAGCGCACACCCAGCGTGGCCACGCCGAACTGAATGTGCGTGGCATCCTGCCAGTGGTGCCCAAGCGGGGCCGAGGGCAGGTTGGCGGCCGAGGGCCGGTGCATGAACACGGGCGGGCCGATGGCCGGCTCGCCGGGGTAGCCGAGGTAAGCGGTCAGGTCGACGTCGGAGCTGGCGGCGTAGGTGTAGCCCACGGCCAGGGCGCTCACCAGGTCGTGCGGGTGCTGGTGGTCGTGCAGCTTCTGGCCCTGCCACGACTCGCCGGTCTGGAACAGCAGCGGGTAGCCCGCGCCGCCCACCGTGAGCGGGTCGGCCGAGAGCATGGCCTGGATGCTGAACAGCCCGCGCCGGCCCACCAGGCGATTGGCCATGGCCATTATATAGGAGTTGGCCCGCAGGCTGGCGTCGCCGCGCAACTCGTCGTGGTTGGCGTTCTGCCGCGTGTAGCGCAAAAACACCGAATACATCAGCATCACATCCCACTGGCCGGGCTGGTACATCTGCATGTACATGGGCGAGGAGTCGGGGTGCCAGCTGGTGCCGGAGCCCTGGCGCGTCATCGGCAGGTTTCGGGAAAACGAGTTGCGCATCGTCATCATTGGGCCGTGGCTGCTGTCGGCGGGCATGCCGGCCATGTCGTGGCCGGGCATGCCCATGTGCGGTTGAGCGGCGGGCGCGGGCATTGCCGGTGCCATTGGGCGGCGGGTGGTGTCGGCGGGGGACGCTGCATTCGGGCGGGCCGGCGCTGCGGGTTGCGTGGCGGCTGTTTTGGGCCTGGCTGCTTTGGGCGGTTTCGGCTGCGCGGTGGCGGGCCTGGCTTTGGGAGCCGACATGTCCATGCCGGGCATGGTGTGCTGGCCAAATGCGCCTGCACCCACAAAAGTGCTGAGCGACACGAGCGTAAGGGTTTTTGCTATCATCACTGCAAATGAACGGGCGAAGCCTGCCGGGGTTGGTACGAAATCAGGCCCAAAACATGCAGGATTTAACCCAGCTGTCAGTTTCAGGCCCACGCACGCCGGCCCGGCACCGGCCCATGCAGCATGAACGGCCCGCTTGATGCGACCTTTGCGCCGTCCCGCGCTTTGGCGGTTTCGCTCAGCAGTTTTCACCAATGGCAATATCTACTCCGCCCCGTACGACTGCGCTGGCGGCGTGGCGGCACGAAGCCGGGCTGGCCGCGGCCATTGCCGCCATCTTCGGCCTCTACCTCTTCACCTCCGAGTACCACAACCTGTATTACGACGCCGAGGACTACTGGCAGCTCGGCCACCGCTTCTACCACGAAGGCCATTTCCAGCTGCTGGCCTACGACGATGCCATGCGTGGCTATGCCTACCCGCTGGTAAATTTCCTGTGCCTGGCCGTGCGCAAGGCCCTGAGCTGGGACGCCGTAACAGTGGTGAAGCTGCTCAATGCCGGGCTGGCCGGGCTGCTGTTTGGCGTGGTGGGCCCGCGTCTGTGGCAGGCGGCCACGGGCGCGGCGGCCCCGCCGGCGCCGGGCCGGCGGCTGGCGTGGGCGGCGCTGGGCTTCGTGTTCTGGCGCGGCTATTTCAACTTTTCCCTCTCCGATTTTCCGGCCCTGCTCGCCCTGGGCACTGCGTTGTGGCTGGGGCAGCGGCGTGGGGCCGGCGCGGCGCTGGCCGCCGGCGTAGCGCTGGCGCTGGCCGTCAACATCCGGCCCATCTACTTGGCATCGGCGGGGCCGGCCCTGGGGTTGCTGCTTTGGCAGCAGCCGCGCCCGCGCCGGGTGCCGCGCCTGGCCCTGCTGGCGGCCGGCGCGGCCGTGGTGCTCGCCCCGCAATGGCTGATAAACCAACGACATTTTCAGGCCAATACGCCGCTGGTGCTTTCGCAGTCCCGGGCGCTCAACATCCACAACCTCTACCTGCAAAAGCTCAAATGGGGCCTGGTGCACGAGAAATACGAGTCGTCCGTGGGGCGGGAGCTGCCCACCGGCCAGCTGCTTTTCCTGAATGCGGCCGGGGCTGCCGCGCTTCGGACCGAGCACCTCACCAAGCTTGAGTCGCCGGCGCAGTACCTGCTTGTGCTGCTGCACCACCCCGCCACCGTGGCCGGGGCGTATGCCCGCCACCTGTTCGCGGGCCTCGACATCAGCCACCCCACGCCCTACCTCAAACGCTGGGAGCCGTCCGCGCCGCGCCAGTTTCTGAACTATGGCCTGTGGTTCTGGGCGGCGCTGGTGGCTTTGCGCCGGCGGCCCACGCCACGCGAAGCCCTGGTGCTGGCGGCGCTGCTGCTGCCCTGTCTGGCCGTGGTGCCCCTGAGCATGGAAGTGCGGTTTTTGCTGCCGCTGCACCTGCTGCTGCTGGCGCTGGTGGCGTTTGGCCGCTGGCCGGCGTGGGCGTTTTCGGGCCGCCGGGCGCTGATAACCGGGGTGGTCTTCGGTGGGTTTGTGCTGGGCTGCTTTTGGCTATCCGGCCATATCAGGCAAACGGTAGAGCCGCGATTTCGGGCGTATTTGTTGGCCCCAGAAGAAGGGGCGGGCTAAACAACCAACGTGGTTGTTTAGCCCGCCCCCCTCAGCAATCACGAGCATTCAGCGCCGGGTTATCCGGTTACCCGTTGCTTAATACTGCCCAATCGAGAGCAGCACCAGCGTGCAGGCCTCTTCCGTCTGAATGCCATGCTGGTGGGCCAGGCGCTCCAGCTCCGGGTTTTCGGTGCCCGGGTTGAACAGGATGCGCTTTGGCTTGAGGTCCAGAATGTAGTCGTACCAGCCG
Organism: Hymenobacter daeguensis; assembly: GCF_054780555.1. Classification (NCBI taxonomy): domain Bacteria; kingdom Pseudomonadati; phylum Bacteroidota; class Cytophagia; order Cytophagales; family Hymenobacteraceae; genus Hymenobacter; species Hymenobacter daeguensis. The sequence continues at coordinate 148,339 of NZ_BAAGWC010000013.1, read as the reverse complement.
GGCTGGTTTTGCGGGCCCACGTAGAGCGTCACCGTGTCCACGTCTTTTTCCTCTGGCCGGTCGGTGTGAATGGGCAGGCCGGCCACTTCGCCTTTGCGAATGCCCACGGGCACCACTTCGTGGCCGTGGTTTTTCAGCATGTGCGTGGCCCGAAACGCGTAGCGGGCAGGGTTGTCGGAGGCACCGAGCACAACAGTCTTTTTCATGATAGTCGGGAGCTAATGGTTGGGAAGGAAATCCGTTGTTCGAGATTCAAGCCGGATAAGTTGCTCCTCGTATAACAAGCCAGCGGCAAAAAGAGTCACACCTCAGGCCCGGCCCCGGCCGAACCTGCCGGGCAGGCTCAGCGCCGCACCAGCGCCGCCACGGCCTCTGCGCACCGCTCGCCATCCATCGCTGCCGATGCGATGCCGCCCGCGTAGCCCGCGCCCTCGCCGCACGGAAACAGCCCCGCCACCACCGGGTGCTGCAGCGTGTCCTTGTCGCGCGGAATGCGAATGGGGGCGGAGGTACGGCTTTCCACGCCCACAATCTGGGCCGCGTTGGTGGCGTAGCCGGGAATCTTGCGGCCGAAGTCGCGGAAGCCCTGGCGCAGCCGCTCGGCCAGCACGGGGCCCAGCACCTCGTCCATCCGCACGCTCACCAGGCCGGGCTGGTAAGACGTTTCGAGCAGCTGGCCCGACAGCTTGTTTTTCAGGAAGTCGCCCAGCAGCTGGGCCGGGGCGCGCTGCGTGCCGCCGGCCGCCTGGCAGGCCAGCTGCTCAATCTGCTGCTGAAAGTGCAGGCCGGCCAGCGGCCCGTATTTCGCCACGTTCATGTCGGCCAGCTCCACGGCCGCCACAATGCCGGAATTGGCAAAGCGCGAGTCGCGGCGGCTCGGGCTCATGCCGTTCACCACCACTTCGCCCGGGGCCGTGGCCGCCGGCACAATGAACCCGCCCGGGCACATGCAAAACGAAAACACGCCGCGCTGCTGCCCGCGCACCTCGGTTTGGTGCACCAGCGAGTAAGAGGCGGCCGGCAGCAGCCCGCGCTCGGCCCGGCGGTACTGGGCCTGGTCGATGAGCGCCTGCGGATGCTCGACGCGCACGCCCAGCGCAAACGGCTTGGCCTCGATGAGCACGCCGCGCCGATGCAGCAGCTCGTAAATGTCGCGGGCCGAGTGGCCGGTGGCCAGAATGGTGGCTTTGGCTTCAATGGCTTCGCCGGTGGCCGTCACCACGCCGCGCAGCACATTATTTTCCAGCAGCAGGTCGGCCACGCGGGTATCGAAGCGCACTTCGCCGCCGGCCTCGATGATGGCCTCGCGCAGGGCCTGCACCACGGCCGGCAGCTTGTTGGTGCCAATGTGGGGGTGGGCATCCACCAGAATATCGGGCGTGGCACCATGTTGCACCAGCCGCCGCAGCACCCGGCCCACGTCGCCGCGCTTGGTGGCCCGGGTGTAAAGCTTGCCGTCGGAGTAAGTGCCCGCGCCTCCTTCGCCAAAGCAGTAGTTCGAATCCGGATTTACCTGCTGCTCTTTATTGATGGCCGCAAGGTCGCGCCGCCGGGCCCGCACGTCGCGGCCGCGCTCCAGCACAATTGGTTTGAGGCCCAGCTCCAGGCAGCGCAATGCCGCAAAAAGCCCCGCCGGCCCGGCGCCAACGACAATTACCCGTTGCGAATAAATATTCACATTTGGATAAATAAACCAGGGGCCAAACAGCTCCCTGGGCGGGGCTTCATGGTAAATCTCGGCCCGCAGCCTTACCAATGGCTGGCGACCTCGGGCATCAATAGAGCGGCGCTTCAAATGCACGAAATCGGCCTCGCCGGGTTCAACGCCGGCGGCTTTCAGAATGGCTTCGTAGCGGGCCAGTTCATCAAAAGCCACTTCGGGCGGCAGGAGAACTTCAAGTTCTTGTTTTAACATTTGTGTAATAAGAAAGGTGGCTATCCTTCAGGTAACGCGGTTGGGTGCTCCCTCCCGGCGCACAAAGCTACGGCTGCCTCAGGAGGGAGCAGCGCTGGCGGGAGCGTGCCCGCGCAAACCATTCCTTTTATTTGTCGCATGACAAGCACTTCCGTTTCCTCCCCTGTTTCGCGGCTGCGTTCCATCATCAGCGGTTCCATTGGCAACCTGGTGGAGTGGTACGACTGGTACGCGTACTCGGCATTTGCCCTGTATTTCGCCCCGGTATTTTTTCCCAAAGGCAGCGCCACGGCCCAGCTGCTGAACACGGCCGCCATCTTTGCGGTGGGCTTTCTGATGCGGCCACTCGGGGCATGGCTGCTCGGAGCCTACGCCGACCGGTACGGCCGCCGGGCGGCGCTGCTGCTATCGGTGCAGCTCATGGCCGGCGGCTCGCTGCTGATTGCGGCTACCCCGGGCTACGCCCGCATTGGGGTAGTGGCTCCGGCGCTGCTGCTGCTGGCCCGGCTGGTGCAGGGCATCAGCGTGGGCGGCGAGTATGGCACCTCGGCCACCTACCTGAGCGAGATGGCCGGGGCCCGGCACCGGGGCTTCTGGTCCAGCTTCCAATACCTCACGCTCATGGGCGGGCAGCTGCTTGCGCTGTTGGTGCAGCTGGGCCTGCAGCAGCTCCTCGCGCCCGCCGAGATGAGTGCATGGGGCTGGCGCGTGCCCTTCGTGATTGGGGCAGTGGCGGCGCTGGCGGCGCTCTACCTGCGCACCCACATGGCCGAAACGGCCGCTTTTGCGCAGCAGGAAGCCGCTGCCCCGGCGCGCCGCCAGCACGCGTCGCCCGGCCAGCTCCGGGTGCTGCTCCAACACCCCCGGGCCGTGCTCACGGTGGTGGGCCTCACGCTGGGCGGCACGCTGGCATTTTACACTTTTACCACCTACGCGCAGAAATTTCTGGTCAACACCGTCGGGTTCAGCAAGGAGCAGGCTACCCTGATTTCGTTTGGCGTGATGGCGGTGGCGCTGCTGTTTCAGCCGCTGCTGGGCGCTGTCTCTGATAGGGTTGGCCGGCGGCCGGTGCTGCTGTTATTTGGGGTGGGGGCCACGCTGGGCACGGTGCCGCTGCTGCGCCTGCTGGCGCACACGCACGATGCCCGGGCCGCCGCCGGCCTGCTCGTTGCGGCACTGTTCGTGGTCAGCGCCTACACGTCCATCAGCGCGGTGGTGAAGGCTGAATTATTTCCCACCGAAATCCGGGCGCTGGGCGTGGGGCTGCCGTATGCCCTCACGGTTGCCATTTTCGGCGGTACGGCCGAATACGTGGCGCTCTTTGCCAAGGAGCACGGCGTGGAGGAGTGGTACTACTGGTACGTGACGGCCTGCACGTTTCTCTCGCTGCTGGTGTACTGGCGCATGGGCGAAACGCGGGCCGAACAAGGCACCATGGCGGCCGACTAGCCCACTACTGCTGCTACATTACAGCGCGGGCAACCGCTTCCACTCGTGCGCTACATCGCGCATCAGTAGCGCATTATCGAACACAACTGAGCCCGCCGGAAAACGTGCAGTATCGGAGAAAAAGCTGGAGAAAACATGCTGCACAGCCAGCGGCGACACGCTCCACTGGCGGGTGCTTAATTCCACACCATCGAACCCGGGACCGCTGGCGCGGGGCGAGTACCCGGCTGCTCCCCGCCGAAAGAAGTCGGAGGCCTGTTGCCGGGTCCGGAACAGGCTAGTTGTGGGCCATTCCCTGGTTTCCTGTGCTTCCAGGGCCAGTTGGGTGCCATCGGCGCTTTGCAGAGAAATGGCATACCGCCCCGCTTCTTCCTTCACCGAAAACGTGCTGTGATAATGCAGGCCCAGCAGCCGGTTGCCAACAAGCGTGTTTATCGCCGACGACGTATCGCGCCGAGGAACGTAAACGCCGCTACGCAGCTGGCCGTCGGCCTCCCATTCCACCGCCATGCGGTGCGCGCCATTTTCCGAAGCCATGCCAAAAACGGCCGGCATCCCCTTGATGCGCTCGTGGCGCAGCCGAATCAGGCAGATGCCGACCAGGGCTGCGCCCTGCACCAGCTGCGCCCGGAACGGCTGCGGCAATAGCCGGTTTACCACGTCGGGAGCAGCGCGAAAATTCAGGAGAATCCGGCGGTCAATCAATCCGGTCAGGGCTGGGGTATGCATGGCGTAAAAAACGTAGCTTATGAGCAATGACGCACGGAGTGGTCAAATATTTCATAAGCTACGTTTTGCCGTTTTTACACACCCACGCCTTCTTCCAGCACGCTTTCTACCCAGCCCTTGCCCCAGTCTTCGAGCTCCTGGGCGCTCCAGAGCTGGGGGTAGAAAATGCGGCGCTGAAACTTGGGCGGCAGGTAGCTGCGCCAGTTGGTGCCGCCGGTGGCGGCCACGTCCACGGGGTTGCGCTGCAGGTAGCGCACCGCCGATTTGAAGTGCATCAGCGGCCAGTTCACGTTCACGCTGATGTCGAGCTGGCGCAGGGCGCGCAGCAGGCGGGGGTGGTGCTGGTCGGCTTCGGGCAGGCGCTGCACCACGGCCCACACGTTGCGCTGGTGGTAGGCTTCGGCGTGGCGCACGAGGTGGTCGGTGTACTTGCGCTCGAACTCGATGAGGGTGAGGGCCTTGGCCCCGCTGGCCTCCACGGTGGCGCCGGCTTTCCAATAGATGCAGCCCAGCAGCTGGTCGAAATCATGGGCATCGGCCTGGCCCAGGGCCTGGCGCTTGGCCTGGTCGGTGAGGTTTTCGAGGGCTGTGCTGGCAATCTCAATCATGCGGTACTGCACCGATTGAAAGCCCGAGGCCGGCATCAGGGCCATGCGGAAGTCGAGAAACTGCTGCTTGTCCATGCCGTCCACCATCACATCGAACGAGTCGATGAGGTTGTCGAAGTAGCGGTTGATGCGGCCGATGCGCAGCACGACTTCGCCCAGCGTGGGCTGGGCAAGGTTGCCAATCTGCTCGTACTCGCAGAGGCAGAGCTTGAAATACAGCTCCGAAATCTGGTGGTACATGATAAAAATCCGCTCATCGGGGATGTTGGTGAGCGGACGCTGGAGGGAGAGTAACGTATCTAACTCGATATAGTCCCAGTAGTTGATGTATTTGGCGTGGTACAGACCTTCGAGGTAGGCGGCGAGGTCCTGGCCGTCGGGGGCGTATTTTTCCTGAAGCCGGCGTAGCTGCGCCAGCACGGCGGGAGAAAATTCCTCCGGGGTGGGAGAGGCGGACATGTAAAAAGCGGTAAGGTGGGAGGGGAAATCGGCTGGGTGGGGCCGGGACAAATATCGTCAAAATACTGAGTTTTCAAGACGGCTTATTTACGCGGCTTGCCGAACAATTCGCAACCATTGCGGTTGCGCCGCATCTTTGTCCCTAAATCCAGGGCTAAAAGAAATGAGCCGGCCCGCCGCGCCCCCTACATTTAGCTTCTTAACCACCCGAGTGGTGCAACTAAATGGCCGAAAAATCCAGCATTTTTGATATGATTGGGCCCGTTATGATTGGGCCGAGCTCGTCGCACACGGCCGGGGTGGTGCGCATTGCGCGGGCCGCCATCCGCATTCTGGGGGGGCTGCCCACCGAGGCGGTGGTGACGTTCTACAACTCGTTTGCCCGTACCTACGAGGGCCACGGCTCCGACCGCGCCATTGTGGCCGGCCTGCTGGGCTACGCGCCCGACGATACCCGCATCCGCACGGCGTTTGAGCACGCCGAAGCGGCCGGACTCAGGTACACGTTCCAGAGCGTGGGCAATGCCTCCACCATGCACCCCAACACCATCAAGCTGAACCTGCTGGACGGGGCCACCGGCCACCGCGTGGAAGTAGTGGGCCAGAGCCGGGGCGGCGGCGTGATTCGCATTGTGGAGGTGGACGGCTTTCCGGCCGATTTTTCGGGCGCGCTGCACACGCTCATCATCGATGCCGACGACGTGCCGGGCTCCATTGCCTTCATTGCTTCCGTCATTGCCCACGACCAGTGCAATATTGCCACCATGTTTGTGAGCCGGAAGGGCCGCAACGATGCCGCCCGGCAGTTTATCGAGATGGACAGCCCCATCAAGGAAATAACACTGGCCTATCTGCGTCAGCTGAGCTGGGTGCAGCGCATCACCTACATTCCGACGCTGGAATAACGGCGGGTGTAATAAACGCGGTCCGAAATCGATTATGCTCCTACCAAGCCCCCCATCTTCTGCAAAATGAAAACACGCAATACCCTTGCTGCCGCCTCGCCGCGGGCCCTGGCGCTGGCCGGGCTGGGCCTGAACCTGCTGCTGGTGCCGGTGGCCCGTGGGCAGGCCCCGGCCGTGCCGGCCTCGCCGCCGGCCGCCGCGCTGGGCAGCCCGGCCCAGGCCGCCACCGGCCCCTGGACGCTGCAGCGCGCCGTGGACTACGCCCTGGAACACAACCTGGGCGTGCGCCAGAACCAGCTCACGGCCCAGAGCAACCAGCAGGTGCTGCGCCAGAGCCGCGCCGCGCTGCTGCCCACGGCCAACCTCAACGGCTCCCAGACCTGGCAGTACGGCACGAGCGTGAACCCGCTGACCTACGAGTACCAGAGCCAGACGGTGCGGGCCAATAACTTCTCGGCGGTGTCGCAGGTGACGCTGTTTCAGGGGTTTCAGCTGCGCAATACCATCCGGCGCAATGCCCTGGACTACGAGGCCAGCGTGCAGGACATTGCCAAGGCTCGAAACGACCTGAGCCTGAACGTGGCCTCGCAGTTTCTGCAGCTGATGCTGGCCCAGGAGCTGGTGCGCGCCAACCAGACCCGCGTGGCCAGCGACCAGGAGCAGATTACCCGCAGCAAAATCCTGCTCAAGGCCGGCAGCATTCCGGAAAGCACGCTGCTCGACAGCCAGTCGCAGCTGGCCACCGATGAGCTGAACGTGATAACCGCCCAGAACCAGGTGGACCTGGCCCGGCTGGCCCTCATGCAGCTGCTGAACCTTGACCCGGCCACGGCCAAAAGCTTCCAGATTGAGGTGCCGCCGCTGTCGGACCCCGACGAGGAAGCGCCCTACGCCCTCGACCTTGACCAGACTTACCAGACGGCCGCCGGCAACCTGCCCGAAATCAAAGCCGCTGAGCTGCGCGTGCAAAGCGCCCGCCGCAGCATCGACCTGACGCGGGGCGCGTACTACCCGCGCCTGTTTCTGGGCGGGCAGATTTTCACGGGCTTCTCGTCGTCGTCGGTGTCGCGGGTGCTCACGGGCACCTCGGCCGGCACGCCGTTTCCGCTGAATATTCTGGACGCGTCGGGCAACCCCGTGCCGGGTACCACGGGCTACACCGTGGTGCTGCCCGGCCAGCCCACCTACGACGTGCTGCCGGTGGGCTTCTTCAGCCAGCTGAATAACAACCTGGGCAAGTCGGTGCAGTTCAGCCTGTCGGTGCCCATTCTCAATGGCCTGCAGGTACGCACGGGCGTGCAACGGGCCATCATCAACGAGCAGGCGGCCAGCCTGCGTGCCGAGCAAACCCGCCTCACGCTGCGCCAGAGCATCGAGCAGGCCTCCGCCGATGCCCGGGCCGCCCAGCTGCAATACATTGCCAGCAAGCGGCAGGTGGCCGCCCTCACCCTCACGCAGCGCAACTCGGAAATCCGCTTCAACAACGGCCTGCTCAACGGCACCGAGTTCAACATTGCCAAAAACAACCTCGCCTTCGCCGAGTCGAACCGCATCCAGGCCAAGTACAGCTTTATTTTCCGCCGCAAAGTGCTGGAATTCTACCAGGGCAAGCCGCTCACGCTGTAATCAATGGGTGAATGAGGGAATGAGTGAATGGGTGAATGCTCAGGCACTGGTTCTCCTTCACCCATTCCCTCATACGCTCATTCATCCATTGATTAAATGAAAAACAACCGTTTACTGTACATTCTGATTGGCGTGGTGCTGGTGCTCATCGTGGGCTACACCGTGGCGAAGAAAAAAGGCTGGGTAGGCAAAGCGCCGGGCGTGGAAGTGCTGGCGGCCAAGGCCGGCCCGGCCAACATCGTGGAAAAAGTGAGCGCCTCGGGCAAGGTGCAGCCCGAAACGGAGGTAAAAATCTCGCCCGACGTGTCCGGCGAAATCATCGAGCTCTATGTGCAGGAAGGCGACTCGGTGCGCAAAGGCCAGCTGCTGCTGCGCATCCGGCCCGACAACTACCAGGCCCAGGTGAACATGCAGAGCGCCCAGGTGGGCACCCAGCGCGCCAACGTAGGCCAGGCCCAGGCCCGCCTCCAGCAGCTGCTGGCCTCGGCCCGGCAAACGGAGCTGACCTACCGCCGCAACGCCTCGCTGTATAAGCAAAAGGTGATTTCGCAGGCCGATTACGAAGCCAGCCAGGCGGCTTACAACGCCTCGCAGGAGGAAATCAACAGCGCCCGCCAGCAAATCCGGGCCTCGCAAAGCACGGTGAATGCTGCCTCGGCTTCGCTGGAAGAAGCCCGCAAAAACCTCAACAAAACCACCATCTACGCGCCGGTGAGCGGCACCGTGAGCAAGCTCAACGTGAAGAAGGGCGAGCGCGTGGTGGGCACCACCCAGATGGCCGGCACCGAAATCATGCGCATTGCCAACCTCAACAACATGGAGGTGCGCGTGAACGTGAACGAGAACGACGTGAACAACGTGAACATCGGCGACTCGGTGGACGTGGACGTGGACGCCTACAGCACCCGCAACGAGAAGTTCAAGGGCATCGTGACCAACATTGCCAACACGGCCAAGGATGCCCTCACGGCCGAGGCCGTGACCGAGTTCGAAGTCCGCATCCGGCTGCAGCCTGAAAGCTACCGGCACCTGCTGCGCACCGTGCGCGGCCAGACCATTGTGCCCTTCCGGCCGGGCATGACGGCCTCGGTGGACATCATTACGGACCGCAAATCGGGCGTGCTGAGCGTGCCGCTGGCCTCCGTGACCACCCGCTCCGACTCGGCCAGCACCAAGGAGGAGGGCAAGGGCGGCCCGCAGGTGCGCTCGAACCGGGGCAACGGCACGGCCACGGCCGTGGAGCCCGGCGCCGCGCCCAAGGCCGAGATTCAGGAAGTGGTGTTCGTGATAAAGGAGGGCAAAGCGGTGATGACGCCCGTAAAAACCGGCATCAGCGACTTCCAGAATATTGAGATTCTGAGCGGCGTGCAGGCCGGGCAGCAGGTGGTGAGCGGGCCGTTCCGGGCCGTGGCCAAAACCCTGAAAGATGGCTCGCTGGTCGATATCAAGGACGCGAAATCGCTGAATAAAGAAGCCCTGAAAGACGACCCCGAAGCGGGCAAATAAGCTCGTTGCCACCAGCTGACAGCAATTGGACGTCATGCTGAGCGCGGCCGAAGCAGCTCTGACACGTAAGTAATCCCATGGATTGGGGTTAGTATTGCGGCCGGGATGCTCCGACTACGCCCGGCATGACGTTCGGCTTTTCGGCGCTCCCGGCAATCATATTCTGCTCCCAAATTCCCACTTCCTTTGGAAAAAATAGCCATGCTCGGCGGCGGCTCCTGGGCCACCGCCCTCACCAAGATTCTCAGCGAAAACGGGGCCCGCATCGACTGGTGGCAGCGCTCGAAAGACGACGTGCAGCACCTGCTGCGCACCCGCCACAACCCGCGCTACCTCTCGGCCGTGCAGTTCGACCTGAACCAGGTATTCCCCACCACCGACCTGGAAGAAGCCATTGAGGAAGCCGACTGGCTGGTGCTGGCCGTGCCCGCTGCCTTCGTGCAGCCCGTGCTCGATAAGCTGGGCCGCGATGCGTTGAAGCACAAAAAGGTGATTTCGGCCATCAAGGGCATGATTCCGAGCAAAAACCAGCTCGTGACCGACTACGTGGCCGAGCGGTTCCGGCTGCCGCGCACGCGGCTGGGCGTGATTGCCGGGCCCTGCCACGCCGAGGAAGTGGCCCTCGAAAAACAGAGCTACCTCACCATCGGCTCGCCCGATGCGGCGCTGGCCCTGGACTTCTGCGAAATGCTGCGCAACCGCTACGTGCGCGCCCATCCGGCCCAGGATTTGGATGGCATCGAATACTGTGCGGTGATGAAAAACATCATTGCCCTGGCCGGCGGCATTGCCCACGGCGTGGGCTACGGTGACAACTTCCTGGCTGTGCTGGTGAGCAACGCGGTGCAGGAAATCCGGCGCTTCCTGCAGGCCATCAACCCGCAGCCGCGCGACTTGTCGGCCTCGGCCTACCTCGGCGATTTGCTGGTGACGGCTTACTCGCAGTTCTCGCGCAACCGCACGTTCGGCGGCATGGTGGGGCGCGGGTATTCGGTGAAATCGGCCCAGCTCGAAATGAACATGATTGCCGAAGGCTACTACGCCGTGAAGTCCATTCACGAGCTCAACAAGAAGCTGAAAGTGAACATGCCGATTACGGAAGCGACCTACAACATTCTCTACGAGCAGGTGCTGCCGACTACCGAAATGGAACTGCTGAAGGAGAAGCTGCGGTGAGCAACCTTAACCGAAACTCCCACTGGAAAGAATATCAAAATCGGTAGGGTTTACTGGGTCATAAACCAATAAAACTTTCTGCCCTTTTGAAAAGCGTGGAAAGGCAAAGGCCGTACCGTGCTTGTCCAGTGCTACAATGGTTTGTGCGTCCGCTGTTTGAAATTCGATTATAGGGCGTACAACAATAATTCTACCCCAACATATCTTATTCCGAATTACAGTTCCATACGTGCGAATGCCGCTGGCGGCCAGCTTATTTTTTCGTTTTGAATCCTGGTATATCGCCCATGCAAAGAGAGCTGCCACGCAAATGCCAACAACAATAAATTCGGTATCCATAAAGGCAAATAAATTGATTTTAGTCAGCGAAGGGGGGCAGAAAGTCGTTCCGTGTTATTAACATGTTGTGATTCAGGCAAACCTAGCTTTGTCTTTCTATAAGTTTCAGCAATTATTATCCAGTCCTGATGATATTAATTAACTGGCTCCCGCTCGCCTTGCTCACCGCCTTGTGTCTGGCGCTCTATAACTTCTTCATCAAGCTGGCTTCTGACCATGTGCCGCCCGCCGTGGGCGCGGTGATATTGCAGCTGGTGGCCGCTGCCCTGGGGGCCGTGTGGCTGCTGAAACTGAAGCTCGATGGCCAGCCGCTGCCCGTATCCGGCAAGGGCGTGGGGCTGGCGGCGCTGGCCGGGGTGGGCGTAGGGCTGGCCGAGATTCTGACGTTTGTGGTGTTTCAGCGCGGAGTGAATAGCTCGGTGGGCACGCCCGTGATTGTGGGCGGCTCGGTGCTGCTCACGGCGGTGCTGGGGCTGGTGCTGCTGCGCGAGGCCCTGACCCTGCCGCAAGTGGGCGGGCTGGTGCTGATTGTGGCCGGCATTGCGCTGCTGGCGCGGGGGCACTGAACTCACTTTCCGGCCAGGTACCAGTAGGCAGGGGCTGCGGAGGAGTCGGCAGGAGCGGTGATGCGGTAAATGTCCACTTCCTGGTTGTGGAAGGCGGGCGGGTAGGCGAAGCGCGGCTGGAAGTAGCCGCGCTTGTTGGGAAAGGCCACGGCGTAGGCGTAGGGGATGCCGGGCCGAGGCTCGGCATCGGCCTGCCAGGGCCAGGCTGGCCGCTCGGAGTGGAAATACAGGTCAAAATAAATGTAATGGGTCGGCTCCGGGGCCAGCACCATGCCATGCTTCTGGCGGGTGAGCCAGGCAAATGCCTCGTGGTAGGCTGCATTGTGCGCAAGGGGAACCCGGCCGTCGCGCCGTAGGCTGATGACCTGATAAGCCGACCACCCAAAGGCTGCCACAAGCAGCAGGGGCCGAACCAGGCGTTGCAAGCCGGTCCAGGGGGTTTGCAGCAGCCATTCGATGGCCAGTGCCAACAGCGTAAAAAAGAAAAATCCCTTGTAGAACATGGTCCGGTTGGGGGCCAGCACCCGTTGGGCCATCAGTAGGGCGTAGGGCGTGGCCAGAAACCACAAAGCGGGCAGGCCCAGCCGCCGCCAGATGGCCACCTGCGCCAATGGCGCGGGCGGCCATCTGGCGTACCAGAGCAGCCCCACGGCCGCGCCCAGCCCGGCCAGCACCAGCAGGCCGCCATAGGCTACCTGCCCGGCGATGGCCCCTTCAGTCTGCCAGACGTAGCGGGGAAGGCTCGCGAGAAAATCCCGTAGCGGCAGGGCCGCCACAAAGCCGTTCGCAAACAGCTTGGCAGGGCCCGAAATGAAGAGCAGGGGCGCATACAGCAGCAACGTGCCCGCGCCGATGATGCCGCCCGCCAGCACCAGCCGGACCAGGCCCCCGGTATCGCGGCGGCGCAGGTAGGCCAAGCCCAGCCATGAGAATGCCGAGCCCAGCACCAGCGCGAACGTGGGCACCGCGTATGCGCCCAATATGCTGCCCAGCACGAGTCCCCACCAGCTCCGCCGCGTATTTTCATGGGGCCGCTGGAGCGCCAGGCAACTGAAAAACACCACCCCCGCCAACGTGGTCAGCAGCCAGTAGCCCCGGCCCACCGCCGCGTGGTAGAGGCTGAGTTGACTCAGGCTAAACAGCCCGGTAGCCAGCAGTGCAGGCCGAAAAGTCACGTTTTCGCGCAGCAGCCCCACAAACAGCAGCCCCGTGCCCACCGTGGCCGTGAGCACCACCGGCAGGCGCATGGTCCACCAAAAACCGGGGTTTACCTGAAAAAACAGCCAACTAAGGGTGTTGCTCAACGCGTGGTTGTTGGGCAGCGGGTAATACGCACTGGCTGCAGCAATCCCTTGCTCGCAAACAGCGCGTACGAAGCGGCATCATCGTAGAGGGGGGTGATGCTTGGCAGGCTCAACAGCAGGCGGGTTGCGGTAAGCGCGGCCAACGCCGCCACTGCCACACGTTGCTGCACTGGGGCCAGCGTGCCAAGAGTAGCCGGCAAGGTGGCCCAGCGGCCGGTTCCCGCCCCGTGTGTGGCACGTTCAGCGGAATTGGTCTGCATTCTGGCCAGAATAATCCATCCGATTCCGCCAGCCGCCGCCACCAAGGCAAGACCTTGCTTCGCCAGCAGGAGCTCAGCGGGTGTGAAGACCCTGATTTTCCAGTGGTAAAATGGGAAAATAGTGTTGAGTTGCTGGGTTTCGTCCCAGGTGGCGCTGTGCAGCACTACGGCCGCATAGCCACCGCTGAGCGCCAGCACGGCACAGCCCAGCAGGGCAAAAAAAGATAACCGGGGAAAAGCGGATTTTGCGGGTATTGGCATGGTTTGCCCGGAAGTGAGCCGGTGGGTTTGGGGTTCGGCGCGCTAGCGGGGCTGCTCAGTGAGCTGGTAGATGGTCACCAGGTCGTCGTGGTAGCGGGCCTGGTAGCCCGGCGGCGGGGGCGGCAACTTCAGGTCTTCGGGCCGGCGGCCGATGACGAGGTAATCGAAGCCGCCCGCCATGGGTGCTGGGCGGCTCAGCAGCTGGTCGCGGCGGGCGGCGGGTTCCTGCTGCTCGTAGTGCGCAAAGAAAAGCTCGTGAAAGATGGCGTGCAGCCACACGCGGCGGGGCTGCCCCGCTGGCATTGGCTGCGCCCGCAGCCAGCGGTAGGCCGCTGCAATCTGATGGGTTTCATGACGCAGGATGCGGGCCTGCGCCCGGTTGTCATACAGCCGCCAGCCGCTGAGGCCGAGCACGGCCAGCAGCAGCAGCGGGCTCTGCCAGCGGGCTCGAATCAGCCTCCCGAACGGTAGTCGCTGCAGCCACAGCGCTGGCAGCAGATAGCCAAAATAAGTGAGGTAGAGCAGCACCCGCAGGGGCGCATACACGCGTTGCAGCATCATGAGCAAGAGCGGCAGCAGCAGCAGCAGCGCGGCCAGCTGGGCAGCCGCGTGTTGCGGTGCGGTTCGCCGCCTGCCCAGCAAAAAGTAGCTGACGATGCCGCCCGCGCCCGCCAGCGCCAGCCAGGCCGGCCCGCTCAGCCGCAGGCCGGGGCCAAACAGCGCCGCGCCGCTTTCGTAGAGAAACGCCCGGTAGGTGGGCCAGAACTGGGCGGGCGTTTTGGCCGCGATGTAGGGGTTGCTCAGCAGCCGGCTCCAGCCCGAAACCAGCCCCACCGGCGCATAGAGCAGGGCCGTGAGTACCCCAACAATCGTCGCGGCCAGCGCCAGCTGTGCCAGCGCAGCCCACCGCCGTTGCCACAGCAAGCCCGCCCCCAGCCCCAATCCCAGCGCCACCAGCGGATAAGCGTAGCTGGGTACCAGGTAGAGCCCGGCCACGCTGCCCGCTACCAATGCCGCGCAGCTCAGCAGCGGGTAGCGCGCCCTGCGTCGCAGCAGCTCCACCGCCGCGAAAAAGCCGATTTGCCCCAGGCACATCTGCAGAAAATAGCCCCGGCCCGCCATGGCATAAAACACCCACAGCGGCGCCAGGCCCGCCAGTCCGGTCACGGCCAGGGCCAGCCGGGCTCCGGCCAGCCGCGCCAGCAGCACATACGCCACCGCCGTGCCGCCCAGGCCCAGCACCAAGCCCGGCAGGCGCATGGCCAGCGTGGCCGGCAGCCCGGCCGCCGCCAGGGGCCAGGCCAGCAGGTTGTAGAGAATATGATTGTTCGGAATAGGGTAGAAGGTAGTGGTGACCAGGGCACCCCGGCTGGCAAAAAAGTCGTAGGAGCCCATCTCGTCGGTGCTGAGTGGGTAGCTCCACAGGTACCAAAGCCGGGCCGCTGCCAAGCCGCTCAGCAGCGCCAGTGCGCAGATGCGCTCGCCCGGCGGCAGCCGCCGCCACCAGCGGCGGCCGCGATTGAGTCCCAGCCGCGCTTCCCGGCAAAGCGCCCTCAAGGGATGCCGCCGGTGCAGCAGCCCCAGCCCAACCAGCCCGACCGCGCCGGCCCCGGCCAGCAGCATCCGCAGCCCGGCAAGCCCCGCCGGGGTCAGGGCCAGCGGCAGGGTTTTGAACTGAAATTCGTGGTACACCAGCCGTCCCAACGCCTGAACCTGCCCATAGCTGGCCGTGCCCACCACCACGCCCAGTCCCAGGGCTCCGGCTACCAGGCCGGCTGCGCCCAGCCACAGCAGCAAAGGCACGATGCGCGCCGGGGCCGCAGCGCCGGGCATCAGGAAGTGGCTTGTGGGGGCAGGGCTCCCAGCTTTTCCAGCTCGGCCCACACACGGTGCGTGGGCAGGCCCATCACCGTGAAGTAGGAGCCTTCGAGCCGCTCAATGCCCACCATGCCCAGCCAGTCCTGCGCCCCATAGGAGCCGGCCTTGTCGAAGGGCCTAGCGGTGGCGATGTAGTGGCTTATTTCGGCGGGGCTCAGGGCGCGGAAGTACACCGTGGTCTGGTCTGAAAACACTACCTGACGGCCATCGCCGGCGCGCAGGCACACGGCCGTGAACACGTCGTGGGCGCGGCCCTGCAAGCGCGTGAGCATGGCGGTGGCTTCGGCCACGTCGGCGGGCTTGTTCAGCACGTCGTCGTCGAGGCACACAATGGTATCGGCCGTGAGCACCAGCTCATCGGGAGCCAGGCCGGGGGCGTAGGCAGCGGCTTTGTGGGCGGCCAGGTATTCGGCCACTTCGGCCCGGCGCAGGTGGTCCGGAAAGTCTTCCTCCACTTCCAGCAGCCGGATTTCGTAGGGCAGGCCCAGCTCGGTCAGGAGCTGGCGGCGGCGGGGCGAGTTGGATGCTAAAATCAGTTTCACGCGGGCGGGGTATTCAGGAAAAAGTCGGCAAAGGCATTGCCGGCTTCTTCATCGGCAATGCTGGTGAAGAGAAAGCCGCCAATGGTTTTGGGGTAAAAAAACGTCGATTTCGGCGGCATTACGGCCCCGGAATGGCACACGGCCTCCACCTCGGCCATGCTCACCTCGTTCACGATGAAGGCGGCCCGGGCCTCGCCCCGGTCCACGCGCTGCAGGCACTCGGTGAAGTTGCGCACGTAGGCCACGCCCGGCCACGAGCGCTGCGCGTCGGCCCCCACAATGCCCAGCACTTTTTCGAAAACGAAGTAGTGCAGCACCGTCAGGTCCAGCGCCTTCACTTCCGCTGTGGTTGCCCAGTCAAGTTGCGCGTGCACTTCCGTCCGCAGCCGGATTTTGTAGGCCAGCCCGTTGAGGTAAAGCCCGAAGGCCCACTGCTTGCCCGCGATGATTTCGGGCAGGTCGCTGGCATCCTCCCGGGGCAACACCGTAAAATAAGGCTCCAGGCGGGCCAGCAGCTCGGTTTCGCTCAGGCCCGCCGGCAGCTCCAGCAGCAGGCGGTGGGTGGGCAGAATGCGCAGGTCGTCGGCCGCCGCGTTGGTGAGGTACATGAGGTGGTAGTTCCAGGGCTCGCGGCCGGTGGCGCGGCCTTCGGCGGCCACTTCGCGCGCCTGGCGGTAGGCCAGCGAGCCTTCGTAGCGGTGGTGGCCGTCGGCCAGAATCACCTGCCGGGCCGCCAGCACCTGCTGAAACCGCCGGATAAGGCCGGCATCCTGAATCACGGCCAGCACGTCGCGCGCGCCCTGGTAGTCCTCCTCCGTTTCGACCAGCGGCGAGCGCATGGCCTCGTCCAGGTAGCGTTCCAGCTCGAAGTCCTCGTCGCGGTACAGCCCGTGCGTGGCGCTGGTCTGAAACTGGGTGCGGGCCAGCAGCTCGGCCCGGTCGTTCACCGACGCGGGCAGCGTGTTCTCGTGGCGCAGCACCACGTCCTCGTCCCAGTCGTAGGCCCGGATGTGGCACATAAAGCCCTTGCGGCAATACTCGCGGGCGCTGCCCGGCAGCCGGAAATACTGGTAGTACGCGTAGATGCCCGGCAGCTCGTCCTGGCGCAGCACGCCATCGGCCTCCCATTGGCGCAGGCGCTCCAGAGCGGCGGCGGCCGGGTCGTCGGCCCGGGGCACCGACAGGTGAATGGAGTTGAGCGGATTGCGATACAGCGCCTCCCGCTGCCGGGCCGACACCACGTCGAACAGCGGCGACACATACGCGTCGATGTTGGCGCTCAGGGCCGGGTTGTAGCGCCAGCCGCGCACGGGTTGAATCTCAGCCAAAACCTTTTTTTGAATGAAGAATGAAACGCTTCGCTGAATGAGGAATGAAGAATTATAGCGTATGAATCAGGCGAAGCAATTCTTCATTCCTCATTCCTCATTAAATACATTAGGGTGCCAGGCGGCTGCGCTGCCAGGTGCTGCCATCGTGTTCATAGACAATGCGGTCGTGGAGGCGGCTGGGGCGGCCCTGCCAGAACTCTACCCGCGTGGGCCGCAGAATGTAGCCGCCCCAGTGGGCCGGGCGGGGCAGCGGGTCCTGGCCTTCGAATTCGGCTTCCACGGCCTGTTCGCGGGCTTCGAGCTCCTCCCGGCTGTCGATGCGCTGGCTCTGCGGCGAGGCCCAGGCCCCCAGCTGACTGCTACGCGGCCGGCTCTGGAAATATTCGGTGGAAAGCGCTTCCGGAGCTTTTTCCACGCGGCCTTCCACGCGCACCTGCCGCTCCAGCGCGGGCCAGAAAAAGTTGAGCGCCGCCAACGGCTGCCGGGCCAGCTCCCGGCCCTTCTGCGAGTCGTAGTTGGTATAGAACAGAAAGCCGGCATCATCGGGCAGGCCTTTCAGCAGCACCACGCGCGACGAGGGCTGGCCGCTGGCCGCCACCGTGCTCAGAGTCAGGGCAGTGGGTTCTTCTACTTTGGCTGCCAGGGCCTCGTCCAGCCACACCCGAAACTGGGCCACCGCATCGGGCAGCACATCGGCTTCGGATAGCGTGCGCTGGGCATAGGTCTGGCGCAGGTCGGCGAGGTGCGGGTCGGTCATCAGGAGGAATAGTTGAGGGTTGCGTGATGGGGTGGCCGGCTCCGGACGCGGGCAGCCTTAGCCGGCAGGCCACCGGAACAATTTTGCGCGGGCATTAGTCTTTATAATCCGGTTTTGCGGGTAATGCCGCATTCGCGCCGCAAGGTAATACACCTTGAAACGGCGGTCAGGCTTCCTCGGCTCCGCACCCGCGCGGGAGTGTTCCGACCAAACCTCAACCTTCAACCCTCAACCCTGCCCATGCGTCCTGGTACCCTGCTCATCTCCAAGCCCTTTCTCGGCGACCCCAACTTCGAGCGCAGCGTGGTGCTGCTCTGCCGCGACGAACCTGCCGACGGCTCTTTCGGCCTCGTGCTCAACCGCCTTACCAACCTGGTGCTCGACGACGTGCTCGACCTGCCGCCCCAGGCCGGGGCCGCCGCCCAGCTGCCCATCTACGTGGGCGGCCCCGTCGAGCCCGATACCCTGCATTTCCTGCACCGCCGCGCCGACCTGCCCGGGGCCACCGACCTGGGCCAGGACGTGTACTGGGGCGGCGACTTTGAGGTGCTGCTCGGCCTCATCGGCAGCGGGGCCGTTCCGCCCGCCGACGTGCGCTTGTTTGCCGGGTATTCGGGGTGGTCGCAGGGCCAGCTGGCGGGCGAAATGCAGGGGCAGAGTTGGATACGACACCCCGCAAGCGCCGGGAAAGTGTTTACTTTGGCATCTGATGCTTTCTGGCGGGACATTCTGCGGGAAAAAGGCGGCCGTTTTAAGGTGCTGGCCAATTATCCGGTGGACCCCAGCCTGAATTAATGTGGCCTCCGGGCCGGGTTTTTCGTTTCTTTACACACTTTTTTGCGCGCTCCTCTGACCTTACCCAAACGGTCGGCTTTTACGAAGATTTATGGCTGCTGAAGAAAACCCCACCGCCCCGCTCGCCGGCGGCACCGACCCGTCTGCCGAAGACCGGATGACCATTTTGCAACGCCGCCTCGCCGAGATTCAAAGCCGGTCGGGGCAGCCTGCCCCTGCGGCGGCCGAGCCCGTGGCTCCCGCTACCACGCCCACGCCGAACGCGGCCGGCGAAAGCCAGGTTGAGCTGCCCGCGCAGGGCACGCCCGCCCTGCCCACCGGCCAGCCCGAAGGGGCCGGCACCGCCGAGGCCCCGGCCGAAGCCGTTATTGCCACCGACCTGGGCAGCACCGCGCCCGATGCCGGCACGCCCGAAGCCGCCGCCGCCGCCCAAACCGCCCAGCACGTGCCCGATTCCGTGACGGTGGACGGCACCGATGTTTCGGCCCCGGCCGCCCGCGCCATTGCCCACTACGGTAGCGATGCCGTAGCGCCCAACCCCGATGCGCTGCCCGCCGCCGAGCACATCGACAGCGCCACGCCCGCGCCCATTGCCGACCCCGAAACCCAGCGCGACGCCAACGCGGCTGCCACCGTGGAAGACCAGGTGGCCCTGCCCGAAGTGGCCCTGCACAGCGCCAGCGAGCTGGAAACGGCCTCGGAGGAAGTTGCCTCGCTGCCCACTTCCTCCGATACGCCCCTCAATGCCGCGCCCGCCGATGCGGCGGCCATTGCAGCCGGCGAGGAGCCAACCGGTGTCGAGGAAACCGGCGTTGCGCACATTTCGGAAGCCCCGGCCCCCGATTTTACTTCGCTCGACTTGCCCGCCCAGGCAAGCTACCTGGTAGGCCTGCTGCGCAGCCCCAACGCTCGCCAGAACCGCAAGCAGATTCAGGACCTCACCCGCCAGTACGAAGCCAACGTGGGCCTGGCCCGCACGGCCGCCCGCGAGAAATTTGCCGCTGGTGGCGAAGGTGCCGAAGCCTTCGCCTTCCAGCAGCCCGAAGGCCAGCAGGAGCTGAACAAAGCCCTGCAGGAATTCCGCGAAAGCCGCGTGAAGGATGCCAGGGCCGAAGATGCCAGCCGTGCCGATAACCTCACGAAGAAAAAAGCCCTGCTCGACCAGCTCCGCAGCCTTGTGGAGGCGGCCGAAACCAAAGACAGTTCGGCCAGGCTCAAGGCGCTGCAGGCCGAGTGGAAGGCCACCGGGGCCGTACCGCAGTCCGACAGCCAGAGCATCTGGGATACTTACCACGGCCTGCTCGACATCTATTACAGCAAGCAGGGCCAGTTCCTGCAGATGAAGGACCTGGACCGCCGGCGCAACCTGGAGGCCAAAGAAGCCCTCATCAAGCGCGCCGAAGGCCTGGCCGATGCCCCGGGCATCAACAAGGCCCTCGATGAGCTGACCAAGCTGCACGAGGACTGGAAGAACATCGGCCCCGTGCCCAACGACCAGCGTGAGCCCCTGTGGCAGCGGTTCATCGCGGCTTCCGACGTGCTGCACCAGCGCCGCAAGGAGTTCGTGGACCAGCGCTCGACGGTGGAAAAGGCCAACCTTGTGGTGAAGCAGGCCCTGCTGGAGCGCGTGCTGCCTTTCGCCACCTTCGATACCGACCGCGTGAACCTGTGGCGCTCGAAAACCGACGAGCTGCAGGAAATCAAAGCCGAATGGGAAGCGGCCGGCCTCGTGCCCCGCGCCCAGGCCGATGCTCTCAACAAGCAATACTGGGCGGCCTACAAGGCGTTCTTCAACCGCAAGAACGATTTCTTCAAGTCGCTCGACAACGAGAAGTCGGCCAACGTGAAAGCCAAGCAGGCGCTCATCGACCAGGCCGAGGAAGCCCAGAACAACCCCGACCACGACGCCGCCCGTCAGGTCATCATTCGGGTGCAGAAGGAATGGAAGGAAGTGGGCCGCGTGCCCGATAAGCTGGCCGACAAGCTCTGGCACCGCTTCCGCGCCGCCTGCGACGCCGTGTTTGAGCGTCCGAAGCAGGAATTCCGCCAGCGCGAGGAAAAAGTGCAGCAGGCCTCAACCGAGCAGGTCGCCCACCTCGACAAAGTGGCCGAGCAGGTGAACGCCCTTTCGGCCGATGCCCCCGGCTCGCTGGAAGGCTTCCGCGAAATTCTGGCCGGCTGGGCCACCGAGTTCGATGCTACCGATGCGGAGCCCGGCCGTGGCACTTCCGACCGCAGCGAAGAGCAGTTGCTGGCGTTGCTGGGCAAGTACCTCGACCACGTGCCCGGCCTTGGCTACGCCGACCGCGCCGAGCTGCTGTTCCAGACCGAAGTGGCCCGCCTCAAGGCGCGTCCGCACGCCCAGCAGCAGCTGGCCCGCAAGGAAATGACGCTGCGTAAGGAAATCAACGAGCTGGAAAACGACGCGGCCACGCTGCAAACCAACCTCGATTTCTTCGCCCGCTCCAAGAATGCCGCCCAGCTTCGCGAGGAGTATCAGGGCCGCATCGCCGAAGGCCAGAAGCGCATCGATGCGCTGAAAAAACAGCTCAAAACGATTCGCAGCTAAGGCGCATCAGCTTGATAATCCGCTAAAAAGGCCCGCCATCCACGATGGCGGACCTTTTTTCTTGCTAAAAAAAGCCTGCGAAAGCTGGCGAAAGTCGCCCGTCTGCGTACTTTTGCAGCACCAACCCGCCGCCTTAGCTCAGTTGGTAGAGCTTCTGACTTGTAATCAGAGGGTCGTTGGTTCGAGTCCGACAGGCGGCTCCAGGTAGTCGAGCCCCGTGTAAGCCAGGAGTTTACACGGGGCTTTTTGCTGCATTTGCGTGAACGTTAGCGGTGCATGTGCTGCCACAGGCCCCAGACCAGGCCCAGTGCCGCAACGATGGTCATCAGCACATACACCACGCGGTTTTGGCGGGGTTGAATCTCATTCTGCTTCATGGGTGATGGCGGTTGGCAAATGCCTGCAACGCGTGGCGGCGGTTGGCCGTTGCCGAATCCGCATTACCAAATGGTGAAGCCTTTACTTCGGCCGCCAGGTGAAGCACAGGCCCGCACCTCCCGCCGGGCTCCACGTGGGCAGAAAGCTGGTGTCGCCCACGCCCCGGCCGGTGGGCTTGTGGCCCCAGCGGTTGCGGTGGGTGAGGTAGGCCAGGTGCGCCGACATGATGCCAAAGCCCGCGCCGGCCACCACGTCGGATTCCCAGTGCTTGTTGTTTATCATGCGAAACGCGGCCACGCTGGTGGCCAGCGTGTAGGCCCCGATGCCGTACCACTGGCTTTTGTCCCGAAACTCGGTGTGCACAATGCTGGCGGCCAGAAACGCCTGCGCCGTGTGGCCCGATGGAAACGAGAGGTTATCGGAGCCGTCGGGCCGCTCCACGCCGGCGAGTGTCTTCACTACGTACACCGACGAGAGCATTATCAGCTCACTTTTCACAATCACCAGTCCCAGGTTCAGGCGGTCGTTGTGCGACTCGACGCCGGCCAGCAGCACCACCGGAATTTCCAGGTAGGGCGACCATTGCAGGAAATCGTCGATGTGGTTGCGGTAGTCGCCGAACGCCCGGCGAATGTCCCGCTTGGCATCGTACGAGCTGTAGAAACCGTTGCCGTTGATGGTGCTGGCTCCGTAGCCAATGAGCAGGGCCGGCACGATGCTGGCCCGAAAGCCCTTGCTCTTAAAAAACGGCTTTTTCACGGCTGCGGGCTGTCCGCCGGGGTCTTCATACTTGTGTGTGGTATCGGCTGGGGCGGCGGGTATCTGGGCGTGGGCCAGCTGCGGAGCGGCGGCCAGCGCAGCCAGCAGCGCAGTGGTCACGAAAGAGCGGGAGCGCATCATGGGAGTAATCGACTGATAGGGCTGCGAAGAAACAGCGGCCAGCGTGAAGTGCTGGTGTTGTTGAGGGTTTCGGCGCATTGTTTTGCTGTCCGAAGGTGCCACGGCATTCTGGTTTCTTTTGGGTTTTTGGAGGCGCGGGTCCGGTTTGTGCGCGCCGGGCCCGGTCCGGGGACTGTACTTTTGCGCCAGTTCCACGTTTTTTACCTAATCAAAGTCTGTTGCATGTACAACCACGTCATCGAAGCCACCGCCCGCTATATCGAACAGAAATTTGCCGGCGAAGGCAGTGGGCACGATTGGGCGCACATTCGGCGGGTGTGGCTCATGGCCCGCCGGCTGGCCGCCGCCCAGCCCGGAGCCGACCCGACGGTGACCGAGCTGGCTGCGCTGCTGCACGACATTGCCGACTGGAAATTTCACGGCGGCGACTACGAAGCGGGTCCGCGTGCCGCCCGCGCCTGGCTGCAAAGCCAGGACCTGCCCGAGCCGCTGATTGCGCGCATCGAAACCATTATCCGCGAAGTCTCTTTCAAAGGCCTGGGCGTTGCCACCCCCGTCACCTCTCCTGAAGCGGCCGTGGTGCAGGATGCCGACCGGCTCGATGCCATCGGGGCCATTGGGATTGCGCGGGCTTTTGCCTACGGCGGCCACGCCGGCCGGCCGCTACACGACCCTGCCATTGCTCCGGTGGTGCACGAGAGCTTTGCCAGCTACCAGAAAAACGTCGCGCCCACGCTCAATCACTTCTACGAAAAGCTGCTGCACCTCAAGGACCGGCTCAATACCGACGCCGGCCGGGCCGTGGCGCAGGAGCGACACGCCTTTATGGAAACCTACGTGGCCCGCTTCCTGGCCGAGTGGGACGGCGTGGACTGACCGGCAGGGGAGGACCTGAATACATTACTACTGCCCGGGTTTTGGGGTTTCCGTCGCCCGGCCCGCTACCTTTGCGCCATGAAACTGTTTCGCCGCCTGGCTTTTCTGCTGCTGCCGCTGTTGGCGGTGGCTGGTTGCCGCACCTGCCCCATCGAGAGCTGCCACGTGCGCAAGGTGCACCTGCACAGTGGCGTGAAATACCGTGGCCAGCCGCTCTGGAAAAAACAGAACCCTGCCATTGGCGAAAAAATCAAGATTACCAGCGACAAGCAGGGGCCGCACGCCAACGACAAGAGCAAGCCCCTGAAGTAGCAGCGGCGACCCCAGCGGCAGCACGGCACTTGTTGAATTTAGCCCGGTAGCCCCAGCCTGCCAGACGCCTTGGAGCGTATCCGCTAATACCCTTGAAAAAGGCCGCAGCGCTTGCCGTTGCGGCCTTTTTGTTGTATCTTCGCACGCATATAAAGAACCATTCACCCTGCGGCTGAAAACCACCTTTTTTGGGTTTTTTAAAGCTGCCTATCAACCCCCTCAATGGCGGAAGGCGAAAAAATCATTCCGATTAATATCGAAGACGAGATGCGGGGCGCCTACATCGATTACTCGATGTCGGTTATCATCTCCCGGGCCCTGCCCGACGTGCGCGACGGCCTGAAGCCCGTGCACCGCCGCGTGCTCTACGGCATGAGCGAGCTGGGCGTGGGCTACAACAAATCCTACAAGAAATCGGCCCGTATCGTGGGCGAGGTGCTGGGCAAGTACCACCCGCACGGCGACAGCTCCGTGTACGACACCATGGTGCGCATGGCCCAGGACTGGAGCCTGCGCTACCCGCTGGTGGATGGCCAGGGCAACTTCGGCTCCGTCGACGGCGACTCGCCGGCCGCCATGCGCTACACCGAGGCCCGCCTCAAGCGCATTGCCGATGAGATGCTCAACGACCTTGACAAAGACACGGTTGACTTTCAGCCCAACTTTGACGACTCGCTGGAAGAGCCCAGCGTGCTGCCCGCCAAATTCCCCAACCTGCTGGTAAACGGCACGTCGGGCATTGCCGTGGGCATGGCCACCAACATGGCCCCCCACAACATGACGGAGGTCGTGAACGGCATCATCGCCTACCTCGACAACCCCGACATCACCGTGGACGAGCTGATGCAGTACGTCACGGCGCCGGATTTTCCTACCGGCGGCATCATCTACGGCTACGAGGGCGTGAAGCAGGCTTTCCATACCGGCCGTGGCCGCGTGGTGATGCGGGCCAAAGCCACCATCGAAACCACCAAAACCGGCAAGGAGCAAATCATCGTCACCGAAATTCCCTATATGGTGAACAAGGCGTCGATGATTGAGAAAACGGCCGCTCTCATCAACGAAAAGAAAATTGAGGGCATTTCGGATATGCGCGACGAGTCGGACCGCGACGGCATGCGCATTGTCTATGACCTCAAGCGCGACGCTATGGCCAGCGTGGTGCTCAATAATCTGTTCAAATACACGCAGTTGCAAAGCTCGTTCGGGGTCAACAACGTGTGCCTGGTAAAGGGCCGCCCCATGACGCTGAACCTGCAGCAGCTCATCCACTATTTCGTGGAGCATCGCGGCGAGGTTATCGTGCGTCGCACCAGGTACGAGCTGGCCGAAGCCCAGAAGCGGGCCCACATTCTGGAAGGCTTGCTCATCGCCCTCGACCACCTGGACGAAGTAATTGCCCTCATCCGTGGCTCGCGCGACCCCGAGGTGGCGCGCGGCCAGCTTATCTCGCGCTTTGCGCTGAGCGAGGTGCAGGCGCGGGCTATTCTCGACATGCGTCTGCAGCGCCTCACGGGCCTGGAGCGCGATAAAATCGTGGCCGAATACGATGAGCTGATGAAGCTTATCGATTACCTGAACTCGGTGCTGGCTTCGGAAGAATTGCAGCGGGGCATTATCAAAACCGAGCTGCAGGACATCCGGGAGCGCTACGGCGATGCCCGTCGTACGGAAATCAACTACGTTGGCGGCGACTTCTCGACCGAGGACATGATTGCCGACGAGTCGATGGTCATCACCATCTCGCGCGAAGGCTACATCAAACGCACCAATCTGGACGAATACCGTGCCCAGGGCCGGGGCGGCGCAGGCTCACGCGGGGCTATCTCCAAGAAGGACGACTTTACCGAGCACTTATTCGTGGCCACTACGCACGAGTACCTGCTGTTCTTCACCGAACTGGGCCGGGTGTTCTGGCTGAAGGTGTACGAAGTGCCGGAAGGAGGGAAGGCCACCAAAGGCCTGCCCATTCAAAACCTTATCGAAATTCCGCGCGAAGACAAGGTGCGCTCCGTGCTCAACGTGCGCGGCCTGAAAGACCCGGACTACCTCGAGAACACCTATCTGATGTTCTGCACCGAGCAGGGCACGGTGAAGAAAACCCCACTCGAAGCCTACTCGCGGCCCCGCACGGCTGGCATCAATGCCATCACCATCAATGAGGGCGACCGCATTCTGGACGTGCAGCTGCTCGTGCCGAATGCGGAGGTGATTCTGGCTTCGCGTACCGGCCGCGCAGTTCGCTTCAACGAAAGCGAAGCCCGTTCGATGGGCCGCGCCGCTGCCGGGGTGCGGGGCATTCGTCTGGAAGACGTGCCGGGCAACCGTGTGGTGGGTATGGTTTGCGTGGCCGACCCCACGCAGGAGCTGCTGGTAGTGAGCGAAAATGGCTTTGGTAAGCGCAGTCAGCTCGAAGAATACCGCGTGACCAAACGGGGTGGCAAAGGCGTGCGGGCCATGAAACTAACCGACAAAACCGGCAAACTGGTGGCCATCAAAGACGTAAACGACGGTGATGACCTGATGATTATCAACAAATCGGGCATCACCATTCGCCTGCGCATGAGCGACTTGCGTACCATTGGTCGTGCTACGCAAGGGGTGCGACTGATAAAAATCAGCGGCAATGACGAAATTTCGTCGGTTGCAAAAGTTGAGGCCGAAGAGAAAGAAGACGAAGCAGAAACCGGAGCCGTGGCCAGTCCGGCCGATGAATCGCTTGCATCGGTTTCTCACGTAGGCGAAGTAGCTGAGGACGAAGAACTTCTTGACGACGAAGATGACTTTTCTGACGACGCCGATGAGGCAGAAGAAGACGAAGACGAAGCCGAGGAAGCTGACCTGGCATAATTCATGAATAGGAGCGGGGCGGTCCATTTGGGCCGCCCCGTTTATTTTTGGCGAACTCAAGCCCTGTAGGGACCGTTCTGAGTAGCTGGTACAAGTTTCTTTAAGCTCACTTTTTTTACTTTTTCGCCGGTATCCGGGTGGCTGTTATTGAGCAGAATCACCTGAGGTACAGGTAAATTCCCGAACTCATGAAGAAGACATTTCTGACGATTGCTGCGGCGCTGACGTTGACTGCAGGTTTGCCTTCGGTGGTTAGCGCGCAGACTTCAGCCGTTACCAATGCCATTTTGAACCAGCGCAGTGGCTTGCTGGATAAGGCGCGAATCGATATCGACAAAGCCATTCTGAACGAAAAAACGAGTGGCAAGGCAAAAACCTGGTACACGCGTGGCGATATCTACCAACTGATGCTCGAAAGCCCGATTTACAGCAAGCAGCTGCAGCCGGGCGAGGGCGTGGAGAAAGCCTACGAATCGTTTGCCAAGACCATTGAGCTTGATACCAAAGACGGCGAGTATGGCAAGCAGGCTGTGACGCGAATGGATGCGCTTTATGGCAATGCTTTTAATGCGGCTGTGAATAGCTACAATGCCAAGGACTATGACAAGGCGATTGAGAGCTATAAGCTGGCTTCGAAGATTAAGCCCCAGGACACCACGGCCGTGCTGTATTCGGCGTATGCCTCGGAAGCCAAGCAGGATTATGCTGGTGCTAAAGCCAGCTACAATCAACTTCTGGGCATGAACTATAAGTCGGTGACTTTGTACTCGCGGCTGTTCCAGATGGCCAAGCAGCAGAACGATAATGCCGAAGCGGCCAAAGTGCTGCAGCAGGCGCTGGTTGCGTACCCGAACAACAAAACGTTCATGCTCGAAGACCTGAACCTGTCGTTGGCATCGGGTCGGGGCGAGGAAGCGCTTGCTAAAATCAGCAAAACCATTGCGGCCGACCCCACAAATTCAAATCTCTACGCCGTGCGTGGGTCGATGTATGACCAGCAAAAGAAGTCCGACCTAGCGTTGGCAGATTACCGCAAAGCCGTTGAGCTAGACCCCAACAACTTTGATGCACAGTTTAACCTGGGCGTTTACAATTACAATAAGGCCGCCGATGCCTACACGAAGTCCAGCAAAATGGATTTGAAGACGTATCAGGTATCCGGTAAGAAACTGGAAGCTGAGGGCAAAAAATATTTTGAGGCTTCAGTTCCATATTTTGAGAAGGCATTGCAATTGCAGCCGGATGACCGGAACACGCTTACTTCACTCCAGAAAGTTTATTTCCGACTAGGACGTACTGCTGACTCAGAGCGCCTGAATGCTAAGCTGCAGTCGCTCAATAAAAAGTAGCCAAACTTTGGCTATAAATAAGCAAATAGGAGAGCCCATCTGCTTATAGCGGGTGGGCTTTTTTGGGTTCAATGCGGTTCGTTGTAAGTTTGATTTAACATAATATAAATTATAAGACAAAAGGAGTTTCGATATTCAGGGGTTCTCACGTCTGCCTGACATGTTTTGCACCCTCGTGCGTTGAAATGGGTTGAGACAGTCTTTCTGATTTGTTAGAGCGCTCTGAGTACGCCACAGCTCATTGAGAATTTCTTTACACTTCTAACGTTTGACAGCAATGCTCTTAATGGCTTTGTGTACGTTTAAAATACCATTATTGATTTCATGTTGTTGGATAGCAGTTCACAGCAAATCATTGGCTCTTTTTGCTTTCAATACTGATTTAGGTTGTCTTGATTTCTGTTGCTTCAACGCTGACTTTACGCGTCTTCTTGCAGGATTTGTTAAGAGTACATCCGTACTTTTGAGCTCTACTCCTAGTCATGCATGTGGCTTAGCTACTGGCCAGTAATATCTCAAAGTACAAAAAAGTTTAATTTCGGAGAATTTTTTGTACTTTTATAGGCTAAATTGTAAGAGTGAAAGTGTGCATTATATTTATACCAGTAACCCTGGTTAGATTACTAAATGCTGTCGCCAGAATGTAGCTTTTAACTGCAGTTTCTTAGGTTATACTTAGCAACAACAGAAACCTTATTAATACTTGCTGACGTATAGAACTTTCCGGCAATAAACCCATAGTATAATTGAGTGAAGCACATAAAAGTACATAATTATCTAATTTCTTGTACTTTTTTTTACCTTGAAAAATGCCTAAGCTAATAGACTATCCTAGGACAACCTATTCTGGTGCCTGGGAACTCGCGGAGATTGTAGATGATACCGGCGGAAAATGCGCAATTGAAACCGCGGCCCGTAAACTTGACCGAAAGGTCAGTGGTTCCTTTAAAGCCATAATTGGCTCAGCAGTCAAATTCGGATTAATGACCAGTAAGAGAGAACTGCTAAGCACTACCACCCTATTTAAGCGAATAAAACATGCCTACGACAAACAGGAGGAACTACAGTTCCACCGGGAAGCTTTCCTGACGCCGCCTCTGTTTACACAAGTCTGCCGAAAATTTCGCGGCCGTGAGCTTCCCGTCCAAATGCTCGACGTTATTCTCATACGCGAGTTCGCAGTGGAAGAGATAAACGCTCAAGGTGTTGCTAAAGCCTTTGTGGAAGGCGCTAGAATGTGCAACATACTAGATGAGCGAAACATGATGGCCGACATTGATGCGTTAAACGCCCAGCGCCCGTTACGCCGTGAAATAGCCAGCATCACTCCTGCTACAAACACATTTGTGCAAGGACAAATAGTACCCACACTTGCAAGTCAACCAGCATCCGAAATCTATAAATCAGATGCAGGTAGCCAAACAACAGATAATTTACAAATCGATATACCTATACCAGAAGATAAACAAGAAAACCTACACCGACCTATACAACAAAGTGCTCAATATATAAGAGGAGTTAGAGAAAATGATGCCATTGCTGACTTATTTGGTCTTTCAAAAAACGTGAATCTAAACGATTCAACAACAGAGGATTTTATACTAAAAGAGCACCCTGGAAGAAAGCAACAGGAGGATAATGAGATTCATCACACACCAGCCCTGGAAACAATGGTACAGGGAAAAGCTGAAAAAAGTCCTGCCAGTTTCCAGATTCAAATAAGTGGTCCGGGGATAAATACAGTCCTTGATATCACTCACGAGGAGGACATAACAATTGCCATTGCGCTAATGGAAAAAATAAGAAGGCAGCTACGTACAGCTCAATAATTTTCTTGTGAACCATAAAAGCGCGGACTGGCCAAGCAAGTAGCTTGGCCAGTCCGCGCTTTTGTGAGACGTCCTCCAGCTATTCCGTAAGATGGCGGGTGCTGGGATGCTGATGGCGCTCACGCAGCACTTCCATAACCTCGCTCATGGGCAGTTCGGTGGCAGCCATCAAAACGAGCAGGTGGTACAGCAGGTCCGCAATTTCGCCAGGAAGTAAGTCGCGGTGACCAGCCACCGCGTCAATTACGGTTTCTACGGCCTCCTCTCCTACTTTCTGAGCAATTTTCGGCAGGCCTTTTTTGAACAGCGACACGGTATAGGAAAGTGGCGCGCGCTCCGGGAAACGCTGGCGCTCCGCAA
Organism: Hymenobacter daeguensis; assembly: GCF_054780555.1. NCBI lineage: Bacteria > Pseudomonadati > Bacteroidota > Cytophagia > Cytophagales > Hymenobacteraceae > Hymenobacter > Hymenobacter daeguensis. Next base: position 118,510 of record NZ_BAAGWC010000013.1, on the reverse strand, counting down.
TTAACCGCTCCAATTCGGCCAGGAAGCCAATCGGGACGGCTGGCAGTTCGGTTTGGTCTGGCTGCTCGAAACAGCTCACCAAGCCCCGATGACAGGTTGGCCCGGCTGGAATGGCTCGGATTAGAACAGTATCGGCATCGCAGTCGACGTGCAGACTCACGACGGTTAGGAAATTACCGCTGGACTCGCCCTTCGTCCAAAGACGGTTTTTCGAGCGCGAAAAGAACGTCACCTGGCCTTCCTGCTGCGTCCGGGCCCACGCTTCAGCATTTAAATACCCCAGCATAAGCACCTGGCCGGTTGAGGCATCCTGCACGATAGCAGGTGCCAGACCGGTATGCTCATCGAAACGAAGGGCGGAAAGTGATGAGAAATGAGAAATCATGGCCAGAAGTTGATATAAAAAAAGATAAAAAAACACCCAATCGTCTGATTGACCGCCATATGCTTATAGCCGAATGGCAATGCCGGCTTCACGGAGATAAGCCTTAAGCGTCGGCAATGCCGTTTCGTTGAAATGAAAGATGCTGGCAGCCAGCGCAGCATCGGCGCCGCCGGCTTGGAAAACGGCGGTAAAATCTGCAGGCTGGCCAGCTCCTCCGGAAGCTATGACGGGCACCGCCACGGCATCACTGACGGCCCGGGTGAGGTCGAGAGCAAAGCCGGCTTTGGTGCCATCGTGGCTCATGGAGGTGAGCAAGAGCTCGCCGGCACCTGAGTCGGCAGCTTCGCGGCACCAGGCCACGGCCTCCCGGCCGGTAGCCACGGTGCCGGCGCGCGTCATTACCTGCCACTCGTTGGCCACGAGCCGGGCATCAACAGCAACCACGATGCACTGCGAGCCAAAGCGTCGGGCCAAATCGGTAATCAGTTGCGGCCGCGCCAGCGCGGCCGAGTTGATGGAAACTTTGTCGGCCCCGCTCAGCAGCAGCGCTTCCACATCGACCACGGTGCTGATGCCGCCCCCAACGGTGAAGGGAATATCCAACACCCGCGCCACGTTGCGAACCAGTTCCGTAAGGGGCTGCCGGCGCTGGTTGGTGGCCGTGATATCGAGAAAAACCAACTCATCGGCCCCCTCGCGGGCGTAGCGCTCGGCCAACGCTACCGGGTCGCCGGCGTCGCGCAGGCCTTCAAACTGAATGCCTTTTACGGTGCGCCCATCGCGCACATCGAGACAGGGAATAAGACGTTTTTTGACCACTTCGCTGCTTGATAACTCGTGAATAATTGTGCGGCTACAGAAAAGCGCGTAAATCGGCCAGGGCGATGGTGCCTTCGTAGAGGGCCTTTCCAATGATGGCCCCGTGCATTCCGGCTTCGGCCAGCGCTTCCAAATCAGCAATCGTCGTTACGCCACCGCTGGCCACGAAGCGCGCGGCGGGAAACTGGCTGACCAGCGTCCGGTAGGTTGCCAGCGAGGGGCCTTGCAGCAAGCCATCTTTGCTCACGTCGGTGCAAATGAAGGTACTGGCTCCGGCGGCCAGGTAATCGGCAATGAAACCCGTGAGGGTCAGCGGACTCTCATCGAGCCAGGCATTGATGAGAATGTGTGCACCACGAAAATCGGCGCCGATAAAAATCGTTTCGGCTCCGTGCGCTGCCAGCCAGGCAGCCACGGTGGCGGGCGCACGCACGGCCAGGCTACCGGCCGTAGCATGAGCTGCGCCGGCCGCCAGTACCTGCGCCAGCGCCTCGGCGGTTTGAATTCCGCCCCCGGCGTCGATATCCAGCGCGGTCTGGCGGGCAATGGCCTCGAGCACGGCCAGGTTGACGGGCTGTCCGGCACGCGCACCATCCAGGTCAACCAAGTGCAGCCGGCGCAGGCCGGCATCGGCAAAGCGCCGGGCCACCGCTACGGGGTCGGCATCATAAGTGGTCTGGCGGCCGAAGTCGCCGGCACTCAGGCGGACACACTGGCCATTAATCAGGTCGATAGCAGGAATAATTTCCACGGGAAAGCTTGATTGCGAAAACGAATGGCGTTACAAAGCCAGAAAGTTGGCCAGAATCCGGGTGCCTACCGCCCCGCTTTTTTCGGTGTGAAACTGAACTCCGTGAAAATTGCCGTGCTGCACGGCCGCGCTAAACGGGGCCGGGTGCGCAGCCTGCGCCGTGGTGTAGTCACCCACCGGGGCATAATAGCTGTGCACAAAATACACGTGGTCGGCTTCGTTAAGCCCCGCAAACAGGGGTCCCTGGAGGGCCTGCAAATTGTTCCAACCCATGTGCGGCACTTTGTGCAGCACATCGGGCACGAAGCGCTGCACTCGGAAAGGCAACAGCCCAAGCATGGGCGTGTCGTTCTCTTCACTATGCTCGCCCAGCAGCTGCATGCCCAGACAGATGCCCAGAAATGGCTGCTTAAGCGTGGGCAGCACGGCATCGAGGCCGGCCGCCCGCAAGGCGGCCATGGCAGACGAAGCTTCTCCTTCGCCGGGAAAGAGGATTTTATCGGCTGCGCGCAAGGTGTCAGGGTCGGCCGTTAACACGGCACGGGCCCCCAGTCGCTCCAGCGCAAAAAGCACGGATTGAACGTTTCCTCCTTTGTAATCGACCACTGCGATTTCCATAATACCTGGCAAGTCATTACACAATTGAGTAATAAAACATACTCATTTGCGCAATTAATTTCTACAAAATTCCTTTGGTGCTTGGGATGCCCGTGGAGTCATCCCGCTGCAAAGCCATTTTTATGGCCTTCGCCACGGCTTTGAAAATTGCTTCAATCTTGTGGTGCTCATTATCCCCGGTGCAGGAGATGTTGAGCGTAGCACGGGCATTGTCGGTGAATGACTTAAAGAAGTGAAAGAACAGCTCGGTGGGCAGGTCCCCTACCCGCTCACGCTTAAACTCGGCCTCCCACACCAGCCACGGCCGTCCCGAAAAGTCGATGGCCGCCTGCGCCAGGGCTTCGTCCATGGGCAGCAGGAAGCCGTAGCGGGCCAGGCCGCGCTTGTCGCCCAGGGCCTGCGCAAAAGCGGTACCCAACGCCAGGGCGGTATCCTCCACCGTGTGGTGCTCATCGATGTGCAAATCGCCTTTTACACTTATGTGTAAATCCACACCACTATGACGCCCCAATTGCTCCAGCATGTGGTCGAAGAATCCCAGCCCGGTGTGAATGGCCGTCTGGCCGGTGCCGTCGAGGTTCAGGCGAATGGCAATCTGGGTTTCGTTGGTGTTGCGCTCGATGACGGCCACGCGGGCCGGATAACGCAGGAACCGATAGATGGCGTGCCAGTCCGTGGTGGTGAGGGCAGCTCCGGCAGTGGGCTCCGCTCCTATCAGAATGGCCTGACTGCCGAGGTTGGCGGCCAGCTGCACATCGGTGAGCCGGTCGCCGATGACGAAGGAATTCGGCAGGTCATATCCATTGGCCGGGTCGAGGTAACGGCCCAGCAGGCCCAGCCCCGGCTTGCGGGTTGGCAGGTTTTCCTGCGGGAAGCTGCGGTCGATGTGCTCGGCCGCAAAGCGCACGCCTTCGCCGGCCAGGATGTCGCGCATGAGCTGATGCGCCGGCCAGAACGTGTCCTCCGGAAAACTATCGGTGCCCAGACCGTCCTGGTTGCTCACCAGCACCAGCTCGTATTCGGGCAGGTCGCGGGCAATGCGGGCCAGGGCACTGATAGCCCCCGGCAGGAACTGAAACTTGTCGGGCGTGAGGCCGTCGATTTGCTGGCTGGGCTGCGGCTCGATGAGAATGGTGCCGTCGCGGTCGATGAAAAGGGCTTTTTTCAAATCAGGTATTGGTTAAGGATTGAGCGGCGCAAAGGCGGGAGTTAGGCGTGATTGGCAGCAGGAGTCTCCCGCTCTGCTCCCGCCGCCTGGCTGATTTCGCGGAGTGCTTCGACCAGCCGCTCGTTTTCGGCAGCCGTTCCCACCGTCAGGCGCAGGCAGCCGGCGCACCCGGGCTGGGTAGTGCGGTTGCGCACCACTATGCCCCGGGCCCGCAGCTGGTCGTACACCGCAGTAGCATCAACGGCGAAACGGACGAGCAGAAAATTGGCATCGGAAGGAAAAATATGCTCCACGATGCTGATTGCGGGCAGTGCTTCGATTAGCCAGCGGCGGCCCCGCAATAGCTCGGCCCGCAGCTCGGGTAGGCTGGGCGCGGCGGCCAGGGCCTTGAGCGCCTGCTGCTGGGTAGCGGCCGAAATATTATAAGGCGGCTTGATTTTATCGAGATAGGCAATAAGCGCCGGCGCGGCGTAGGCCACGCCGAGGCGTAAGCCGGCCAGCCCCCAGGCTTTGGAAAAGGTCTGGAGCACCACCAGCCGCGGAAACTCGGCAAGGCGCGTGGTCCAGCTGGGGGCATCGGCAAAGTCGGCGTAGGCTTCATCGACCACCACCAGGCCGTTGAAGCTGCGGAGAATGGTTTCCATGGCCTCGACGGCCAGCAGGTTGCCGGTAGGGTTATTGGGCGAGCACAGGAAAACCAGTTTGGCGGTAGAAACCGCCAGTTTTTGCGGCGCATCGGCCGGCAGCTGGAAGTCCGCCGTCAGCGGCAGGCGCTCCACGCGCACATCGTTCAGGTTAGCGGCCACCTCGTACATGCCGTAGGTAGGCGGGCAGATAACGATGCTGTCTTGGCCGGGGGTGCAGGTGAGGCGCACGAGCAGGTCGATGGCTTCGTCGGAGCCGTTGCCCAGGAAAATCTGATTCGGCGCCACCCCTTTCAACTTCGCCAGTGCGGTTTTAATGGCGCGCTGGTGCGGGTCGGGGTAGCGGCTGAAATCATCGGGGCCCACGGAGCCGAGGCTGTTTTCATTGGCATCGAGCATGACCGGGGCCATGCCTTCAAACTCATCGCGGGCGGAGGAATACGGCTGCATGCGCTCCACGCTGGGCCGGATGAGGCCCGCGTAGGGGCTGGCGGCTTCGGTGGTTGCGGGCTTTGCGGCAGGTTCCTTGGCCAGCGCGGCCAGGCGCACCGAGACGGCGCGGGCGTGCGCGGCCAGGCCTTCGGCATCGGCCATGGTTTCCACGACCGGGCCAATGCGGCGCAATCCGGCGGCGGTGAGGCGCTGGAAGGTAATTTTCTTGACGAACGAATCGAGCGATACGCCGCTGTACTGGCGGGCATAGCCGCCGGTGGGCAGCGTGTGGTTGGTACCCGAGGCGTAGTCGCCCACGGCTTCGGGCGTGAGGTGGCCCAGGAATACGGAGCCGGCATTGGTGACGCCGGCGGCCAGGGCCTCGGCATTGTCGGTAGCCAGAATGAGGTGTTCGGGCGCATATCGGTTAGCAAAGGCCAGCATGGCGGCCGCGTCGGGCAGCAGAATGGCCCGGCTGCTTTCCAAAGCCTGGGCGGCGACATCCCGGCGCGGCAATGCCGCCAGCTGACGGGTAACCTCTGCCTGTACCTGGTCCAGCACTGCGCCGGAATTACTCAGCAGCATCACCTGCGAGTCGGGCCCGTGCTCGGCCTGCGAAAGCAAATCGGCCGCCACAAAGGCGGGGTTGGCACTGGCGTCGGCAATGACCAGCACTTCCGACGGCCCCGCCGGCATGTCGATGGCCACGCCGAACTCAGCGCTAGCGAGCTGCTTGGCAGCCGTCACGTAGCGGTTGCCCGGGCCGAAGATTTTATCAACCGCCGGCACGGTTTCGGTGCCCAGTGCCAGCGCGGCAATGGCTTGCGCGCCCCCAGCTTTCAGGACCTTCTCAATTCCGAGCAGCTGCGCCACGAACAGGATGACCGGGCTTACCGAGCCGTCGGGCTGCGGCGGCGTGCACACCACCACGTCGGGGCAGCCGGCCAGGCGGGCGGGCACGCCCAGCATCAGCAAGGTGCTGAAAAGCGGCGCGGAGCCGCCCGGCACATACAGCCCCACCCGCTGCACGGGCACTGCCCGCCGCGCACACGCCACGCCGGGCATGGTTTCGAGGCGCAGCTCCGGCTCGCGCTGGGCGGCGTGAAAGGCTTCAATATTGGCTTTAGCCTGGCGAATGGCGGCTTGCAAGGCAGCCGGAACTTGCGCGGCTGCAGCGCTAAACTCGGCTTCGGAAACCGACAGGCTGCTGAGCGTGGCTTTATCGAGCGCTGCCGCCAACGACAGCAGGGCGGCATCGCCGCCGCTGCGCACCTGGTCGAAAATGGCGCGGACGCGGGTGGCTACCTGGGGCGCTTCGGCAGCGGCCGGGCGCTGGAGCAGCGCGGGCCAGGTGCCGGGTTCGGGGTTGGAATAGCGCTGCATGGCTAGGAAATCATCTTTTCAATGGGCAGCACCAGAATGCCCTCGGCCCCAACGGCCTTGAGCTGGCTGGTGATGTGCCAGAACTCGTCTTCCTGCACCACCGACTGCACCGATACCCAGCCGGGCTCGGCCAGCGGGGTGACGGTGGGCGACTTGATGCCCGGCAGCAGGCGGCGCACTTCGTCGAGGGCCGCGATGGGCGCATTGAGCAGGATGTACTTGCTGCGCCGGGCGCGGCGCACGGCCTGCATGCGGAAGCGTAGCTGCGCGAGCAGGTCGGTTTGCTCCGCGGTGAGGTTGGGCTGGGCGATGAGCACGGCTTCGGAGCGAAACACGGTTTCGACTTCGCGCAGGCCGTTGCCAAGCAGCGTGGAGCCGCTGCTCACGATGTCGCAGATGGCGTCGGCCAGGCCGATGCTGGGCGCGATTTCGACCGAGCCGCTGATGGTGTGCAGCGTGGCCTGCACGCCGTGCCCGGCCAGGTAGCGGCCCAGGATGTTGGGGTACGAGGTGGCAATGCTCTTGCCCTGCAGGGCCTCAATCGACGGATAGGCATCGGCCCGGGGCACGGCCAGGCTGAGGCGGCACTTGCTGAAGCCGAGGGTTTCGACTTCGAGGTTGGGGTAGCCGGCTTCCACCAGCACGTTCTGGCCCACGATGCCGAGGTCGGCCACGCCGTCCTTCACGTAGCCGGGAATGTCATCGTCGCGCAGAAACAGGATTTCGAGCGGGAAATTGGTGGCTTCCGTTTTGAGCTTGTAGGACGTGCTCAGGAAGTTGATGCCGCATTCGCGGATGAGGGCGAGGGAATCCTCGCTCAGGCGGCCGGACTTTTGAATGGCTAATCGTAGCATGAAACGGGGTAACAGGCGGGCCGCGCTCGGATGGAAGGCGCGAATAAATCCGGCGCGGGCGCGGTGCCCGGCGGTCGAATTTCCCGGAGTATAATTGGAAGAGATGAAAAGTCCGGCACCACGGCAGCCCCGAACGCGGCGGTGGAGGCGCGGGCGGCCGGTGCTAGCTTAGCACCCGGCGCGCAGCCCGGCCCCCCACAGATGGTGGTGGTGATGCACGCCCGCAGCTGCCCGACGACCCGCCAGCGGGGCCTCGGCAACAGCACAAACGACGGCGGGGAAAATGGTCATCGGGCACAAAGGTAAAGCAGAAACCGAACGCGGCGACCTGAGCCTACCTCATTTTGTTTCCGTGCTCATACCGGCAAACGCGCTAAAAGGTTTACCGGGCCATAGTGGCACGCTGCAAAACAAGGCTTACCGACCCGAATTCTCCGACTGCTGAGTGGAAGAATGCACTCGCACGACGCACTACTTTATTTTCTTTCGCAGCGCCACCAGGCTTGGCGAGCCTCAACTGATACCCAAGTACCAGGGGCAGCGCCTGGCCCCACACTCTGACTCAACGGGCAAGGCAATGCTGGTGCCCGGTACACAAAGCACCGGCTGAGACCTGGCTGAAAGCAGGTAGCTAACTACTCAGAACCGCGCTATCAGCCGCAGGTTGACCACGCGCTGCGAGAGGTAGCTGGGCACGGAATAGGTCACGCCGTTCACGTCCTGCAGGTAGCTGTAGCCGGCCACGTTGTTGGCAGCCAGCACGTTGAGTATCTCCAAGCCCATCCACAGGCTGTCGAAGCTGTAGAAATGGGCTTTGGGCGCGTTGTTGTTTTTCAGCCCTACCACTTTCGAAAAGCCCAAATCGACGCGCTTATAGCTCACGGTCAGCGCGTCGGTGCCGCGCAGGTCGGGCTGGTTGGGGGGGCTGAACGGCAGGCCGGTGCCGAACACCAGGTTCACGTAGCCGCGCACCGAAGGATTGTTGGGCAGGTGGTCCTGAAAGAAAACGCCGATGTTCAGGCGCTGGTCCTGCGGGCGACGAATGAAGCCCTTGGCTTCGCGGCCGGTGACTTTGCCGGTGGCATCCACCACGTTCATGGAATCGTCGGCAATGTTTTCGCGCGTGGTGAGCACGCCCAGGCTGAACCACGACTCGGCCCCTTTCACAAACTCCCCGCTCAGGCGGGCATCGAAACCGGCGGCGTAGGCGCGGGCATCGTTCTTGGCGAAGTAGCGCAGGCGCACGTTGTCGATGTCGTAGGGCACCACATCGGTGAGGTATTTGTAGTAGGCCTCGGCCGAAAACTTAAAGGGTCGGCCGTACTTCTGGAAGTTGATTTCCTTGCCCACGATGAAGTGGTAGGACTTCTGGGCCCGCAGGTCCAGGTTCAGGTTGGCCGTCTGAATGAGGGGCTGCGTGGGGTCGGTGCGGTCGCCGGCCTGGTTGCGCAGCTCGCGGTAGAACGGCGGCTGGTAGTACACGCCCACCGCCGCCCTGAACGAGCGGTTGGGGTGCGCGCGGCTGATTTGCGAATACTGAATGCGCGGGCTGATGGCCAGCTGGCCGTTGGTGCTCCAGTAGTGCGCGCGCGCTCCGTAAGTGAGTGTGCGCAGCGAGTCGAGGCTCCAGGTATCCTGCACGAAGCCTTGGGTGCGGGTGCTTTCCAGGCTCAAATCCGACACCAGCCGGGTGCGGCGGGCATCGGGCACGAAATCGGCCGAGTCAGCGAAGCTGTATTCGTTGAGGGTATCGGTGATTTTTTCGCGGCCGGTTTTTGCGCCCCAGCGCACGGTATGGCCGGCGCCGGGCGACCAGCGCCCCCGGGTTTCGGCGGTGAAAATGCGCGCCGTGAGAAAGTTGCGCGAGTGCTTGAACTGCGAGCCAATGTCGCGCTGCCGCACGGCCTGGTTGAAATCGGGAGAGGTCGGGTCGCGGTTGATTTCGGCGAAGGTATAAGCGGCTTCCACGTCGCGCAACTCAAATTCCCGCGACACCAGCGCCGAGCCCAGCAGCTCCATCTGCAGCCTGGCGGAGAAGTCGTGCTTCAGGTTCAGGCCGGCCTGGTAGGTGTCGTACTGCATCCGCTCGCGGCCATCGTAGGCGATGAAAACGCGGGTGAGCTGGTTGGTGCCGGTCGAAAACGTGGATTGCCCGGTTTCGGGCGAGAAGCGGTAGTCGTTGTGCGCCACCACGCCCAGCAGGCCCAGCGTGGTGCGCTGCATGTCGTCTTTCCTGCCCAGCCCGATGTTGACGAACGCCTGTCCGTCGTAGAAAGTCGGGTTGTAGCCGCCCTGCTGCTGCTTCAGCGAGCTGAGCACGTACTGCGCGTTCTTGTAGCGCACGCCGGCCAGGTAGCTCACCCGTCCGTTGGCCGAGCGGGCTTCGGCATGGGCCGCGCCGCCCACCAGGCTGGCCGTGAGCGAGGCGGCAAATTTGTCGGGCGTTTTGTAGTCCACGCTCAGCACCGAGGCCAGCTTGTCGCCATACTTGGGCTGCCAGCCGCCGCTGCTGAACTCCACCTGCTTCACCAAATCGGGGTTGATGAAGCTCAGGCCCTCCTGCTGCGCCGAGCTCACCAGAAACGGCCGGTAAATCTCGAAGCCGTTGACATACACCAGGTTTTCGTCGTAGTTGCCGCCGCGCACGTTGTAGGTGCTGCTCAGCTCGTTGTTGGAAACCACACCGGGCAGCGTCTTCAGAATGGCGTTGAAATCGCCAAACGGCGAGGGAATTTCCTTGGCCGAGCGCGGGTCGATGTGCGTGATGCTGACCTGCTCGCGGGTATCGGCCTGGTCGGAGCGGCCGGTAACGCGCACGCCGCTCAGCGCCTTGGTATCCAGGCGCATGCTCAGGCGCAAGGGCCGGTTGGCATCGGCCGGCAGCCTCAACGGCTGGCGCAGCGTGAGGTAGCCCAGCCGCCGCACCACCAGCACGGCCGGCTGGCCCCCAGCCGGCACGCGCACCGAAAAGGAGAATGTGCCATCGGCGGCGGTATTGGTGCCGCCCGGCTGGCCTTCAACTGCTACGGCCGCCAACTCCAGGGGCTGCCCGCTGGCATCGCGCAAGGTGCCCCTGATGGTTACAGTGGTTGCCGCCGGGGCCTGCACCGGCGCGGGGGCCGGCAGTTGCGCCCGGGCAGCGGCCGGTATCAGCAGCAGCGCCGCCAGGCGCCAGACCGTGGCAGGAGTTGAACAGCCATTGTTTGCCGCTCTCAGTAACCGACGGCGCGGGGTAGCAGGTTTTCTCACAGTGCTCAAAAACGGATGGTCCGGGCAGTTATTGCTCGCGGCTCGGCAAAGGGCTCAGCTCCAGGCCGGCCAGGTGGTCGCGCAGGCTGGCCAGCGTGGCCACCGGGCCATCCGGTGCGCTGAACACGAAATTGCCGGCCACCAGCACGTCGGCCCCGGCTTCCACCAGCGGGCCGGCGTTGCTCATGTTTACGCCGCCATCCACTTCAATCAGGGCTTCCGAGCCGGTGTCGAGCAGCAGCTCTTTCAGCATGGCCACTTTTTTCAGGGTATTCGGAATGAAGGCCTGGCCGCCGAAGCCGGGGTTCACCGACATCACCAGCACCACGTCGAGGTCGGCGGCAATGTCTTCGAGCAAAGCTACCGGCGTGGCGGGGTTCAGGGCCACGCCGGCGCGGCAGCCCAGCTGCTTGATTTGCTGCACCACGCGGTGCAGGTGCGGGCAGGCCTCGTAGTGCACCGTGATGCTGCTGGCCCCGGCATCGCGGAACTGCGCGAGGTAGTTCTGGGGCTCCTCAATCATCAGGTGCACGTCGATGGGCTGCCTGGCGTAGCGGGCCACGGCCTGCAGCACGGGCAGGCCAAAGGAGATATTGGGCACGAAGCGGCCGTCCATCACGTCGAAGTGCAGCCAGTCGGCGGCGCTGGTGGCGAGGCGTTCGGTTTCGGCTTGCAGGTTGGCCAAATCGGCGGCCAGAAACGACGGGGCCAGCAAGGGGGCGCGGCGGGTTGAATTCATGGCGACGAAGATACGGCCGCCGCGCCCTCCCCAAATGCCGCCCAGCCGAAGCTTCGGCTCTACTTTTGTGCCCGGCCGGCGCCGGAAGTTGGCGCGCCGCCTACCAGAAAGCTGAGCATCACTCCCCAATTGCTCATTCTTAATTTTTCATTCCTCATCGAACCAGTGCCCCACCTCGTTCCCCTTCTCATCCGCGGCATCAACAACCTCTCCGATGCCCGCTACTGCGCCGGCATGGGCGCCGACAAACTGACCTTCGTGCTCGACCCGGCTCTGCCCGGCCACCTCGACGCCAAGACCATGAAGGAGCTGGCCGGCTGGATTGCCGGAGTTGAACTGATAGGTGAGTTCGACCAGCTCAGCGCTCATGAAATCAACGCCATAGCGGCCGACTGCAGCCTCGACGCCGTGCTGCTTCGCTCCTTCCGCACCGCCGATGAGCTGGCCGAAATTGCCCCGCCGGTGTACCTGGAGCTCTCCATCGAGGCGGCGGCGGCACTGCCCGACTTCCCCGCCTTGCCGGCGGGCTTCGTCATCGAGCTACCTGACCTGTTGCCGACGGAAGGGTTCGTCACCCTGCGCCACATCACCGGCCACAACCCAATTTGGGCAGGTCCGGGGCTGGACCCCGAACGCGCCCACTACCTGGCCACGCACCTGCGCCTGGCCGGACTGGCCTTTCCTTCCGGTGATGAGGTCAAGCCCGGTCTGCGCGATTTCGACCAGCTGGAAGCGGTTTTCGAGGCGCTGGAAACGGAGTAGCATTTCCCACAAGCCACGGCCCCGATGGGCATGACGCTCAGCGGGTCATGTCCATCGGGGCCGTGGCCTGTGGCGTCCGTTCCGGCTCAGGTCAGTCGGAACTGCACGTATTTGATGGGCACGCCCACGGCCCGGTACTTGCCCTCGAAGTTGGTTTGAATGGCCTGCGCTTCGGTAAAAGCCGGGTCGGTTTCGGCGTACAAATCCCGCGTAAACCGCTCAATTGCGGCACCCGGACGGGCCGCCAGCGTTTCCAGCGTGTAGTCGAACAGGCCCTCGTTGTCGGTTTTGAGGTGCAGCAGGCCGCCGGGCGTTAACAATTGTTCGTACAGCGCCAGAAAGCGCGGCGAAGTCAGCCGGCGCTTGATGTCGCGGTCACGCGGACGCGGGTCGGGAAACGTAATCCAGATTTCGGCCAGCTCGCCGGGGCCAAACTGCGCGGCCAGCGCCTCGGCCCGCATGCGCACGAAGCCTACATTCGTGAGGCCCATGGCCTCGGCCCGCGTGCTCCCCCGCCAAATCCGCTCCCCTTTGATGTCGAGGCCCAGAAAATTGCGCGTGGGGTGGCGCTGGGCCAGGCCCACGGTGTATTCGCCTTTGCCACAGCCCACTTCCAGCGTCAGCGGAAACGGCTGCTTGAAAAAATCGGTGCGCCACCGTCCGCCCAGCTGCTCGTATTGCGGCTTGCCGGGCTCAATGATATCGGGACGGGTGGCGTTATCGTTGAAACGCTGGAGCTTGACGCGGGACATTTAGTTAATGAAGAGTGAAGAGTAAAGAATGAGGAACGAGGAATCAAACTGACCTGAAAGGCAATTCTGCATCCCTCATTCTTCATTCCTCCTTGAGTTAAGCGTATAGTTCTTCCACTTCAGCAACCACGAAGGTGCTGCCGCCGATGAACACGGCATCATCCGGACTGGCAGCGGCCCGGGCGGCAGCTACGGCGGCGGCCACCGAGGGGTAAGCCTGCCCGGTCAGGCCCAGCTCTGCGGCCTTTTGCGCCAGCTCTACAGCTGGCAAAGCCCGAGGAATATTGGCGGCACAAAAGTAAAACCGGCCTTCCGCGGGCAGCAGGCCCAGCATGGAAGCCACGTCCTTGTCGTTGACCGTGCCGATAACCAAATGTAAACGCCGGTGCGGCACGCGGCGCAGCTGCGCCATCGCCATTTCCAGCCCGGCGGCATTGTGCCCGGTATCGCACACTACAAAGGGGCGGCGGCCGATGATGCTCCAGCGCCCGCGCAGGCCGGTGAGCTGGGTTACCTGCCGCAGGCCGGTGCGCACGGCCGCCTCGGTGCTCCGGAAACCCAAGGCCCGCAACTCGTCCAGAGTAGCCAGCACGCCCGGAATGTTGAACTGCTGGTAGTCGCCGGGCAGCCCCAGCTCGGCATTGGCCAGGTAGGGCCGGCCGTGCTGGGTGATGGTCAGCGGGCGCAGGCCGGTTTCGGGCGAGGCTTCGGCCGCGAATGTGGCCTTGTAAACATCATCGGCAAAAACCAGGTGGGCCAGTTTGGCGGCGGCTTCGCGTCGGAACACGTCGGCCACCTCGGGCTGGGTCTGGCTCACCACTACCGGCACGCCGGGCTTGATGATGCCGGCTTTTTCACCCGCAATTTCGGGCAGCGTGTTGCCCAGCAGCGCCTGGTGGTCGAAGCTGATGTTGGTGATGAGCGACACCAGCGGCGTAATGATGTTCGTGGAATCGAACCGGCCGCCCAGCCCTACTTCGATGATGGCCACGTCCACGCGCTGCTCGGCGAAGTAGGCAAAGGCCAGCGCCACGCACATCTCAAAAAACGACGGCTGCACCTGCTCAAACAACGGCCGCCAGCGGGCCACCCACTCCACCAGGTAGTCGGCCGGCAGCTCCTGCCCATTCACCCGAATGCGCTCCGTGAACTCACGCAGGTGCGGCGAGGTGTAAAGACCCACCTTGTAGCCCGCCGCCTGCAGCACAGCCGCCAGCAGGTGCGAGCTGCTGCCCTTGCCATTGGTGCCGGCCACGTGCACGCTCCGAAACTTCCGTTCGGGGTTGCCCAGCGCTTCGGCCAGCGCCAGCGTGTTGCCGAGGCCCTTTTTGAAGCCCGCCGCACCCACCCGCTGAAACATGGGCAGCTGCTCGTAGAGGTAAGTCAGCGTTTCTTGATAGGTCACGGGTTGGTGTAGATTTGGGTTAGCGGGCCACAAATTAACGGCGTTCGAGTCTTTAATAAAGAAAAACCCCGCTGCCTGCTCAGCAGACAGCGGGATACAACTGTTTTTATACCGATTAGCGAACAGTAATTTTAAACGTGTAAAAACCCGTCGCACCGCCCGTCCCACTATTGGTTCGGCGGAAACTCATGTCGTTCAGTGCATCTCGACAAAGCTTTTCCTGAGCAGCTGACACATTACCCGATACCTTTGAAATACCCAGGATTTCACCTTGCTCATCAATCTTTATTTTGAAACGAACTATCCCCGGATTATCGTCGATGGCAGGAACGCTTGGTTTTGAATCAGGTGCCCAGCCGGCCATTTCCAGCCCACCGCTGCCGGGGCTGCTGCCGGAACCGCCGCGGCCGGGGCTGCCATACAGCGCCTTGGCATCGAGCGAGCCGTTGGGGTCGCCCTGGTCGCCCACGGTACCGGGCCGGTCGCCGTTGTTGTTGCCGGTGGGGGTATTGCTGGTGCCATTCACGCCGTTGCCGCCGCCATTGGCGCTGCCGTTGGGCGAGAAGGCCACGGCTACCTGACGCTTGGGCTTGGGGGCCACTTTCACTTCTTCGCGGGCCGGGGCGGGCGTTTCGACTTTAGCTTCCGACACGGGGCTTTCCTCGGCGTCGCTGGTAATGATTTTCTCCTGCGAGGGCGGCGTGGGCGTGGGTGTGGCCTCGGCTACGGGCCGGGGAGCCGGCTCGGTGCTGGCTTTGGGCGGACGGCTGTCTTCGCGGTTTTGCGAGGCGTTGGCAGGGGCCATGCTCTGGATGTCGCCCGAGCCGGCCGGGTCGAGGCCGTAGTTCAGCTCCACGCCATCGCCGCCCCCCAGCGGGGCCAGCGGCGGATTCGGGCCCTTGAACACCATGAAGATAAACAGCAGCAATAGCACCCCGTGAACAACCAGGGTGCCAATCAGGGCCTCGCGGCGGTGCGGTTCGGGATAGTCAATAGCCATTTTTTCGATGAGGAATGAAGAATGAGCAAGGAAGAACTACGCATGAGCCGCGAAGAAGATGGTTCTTCACGGCTCATTCTTCATTCCTCACTATTTCCCGGCGGCCTGCTGGGCCTGGGTGGCCATCACCATTTTCAATTTCAGGCGGTTGCCGATTTCCAGAATGTCAACCAGCTTCTGAACGTTCAACGAGGCGTCGACGCGCAGCACCACGGTGGGCTGCTCGGCCGTAGGTGCCGTGCCCACCAGCGCCACCAGCGCCGATTCCACATCGGCCGGATTGACCTGCTTTTTGTTCACAAAATACTGTCCGGCCGCATCCACCGAAATGGTGATGGGCTGCTTCATCACCTGCTTGCTTGATTTAGCATTCGGCAGCAACAGCTTAATAACGTTGGGGTTAACCAGGGTCGAGGCAATCAGGAAGAACAACATCAGGAAGAACATGATGTCGTTCATGGCCCCGGTTTCAACGTGCGACGTGAGGCGATGCCGGCGGGAAAGATTCATAACTAGTTGAGTTATGAATTATAAATTATGCATTATGAATTGAACTACGGACAGCCTGACCAAGTGAAAGCTGCCCCTAATTCACAACTCATAATTCATAATTCATAATTCAATCAGTTGTCCTGCAGAATATCCATGAACTCGATGGCCGAGTTTTCCATCCGGAACACCATGCGCTCGACGAGGATGCTGAGCCAGTGGTAGCCGATGTGGGCGATGATGCCGACGATGAGGCCCGTGGCCGAAGTCACCAGCTTCACATACAGGCCGTCGGCCACCTGCGGAATGCCGAATTCCTTGGTGGCGGCAATGGAGTAGAAAATCTTGATTACCCCGATGATGGTACCCACGAAGCCAATCATGGGCGCCACGCCGGCGATGATGCCCAGGATGCTGATGTTCTTTTCGAGGCGGGCAATTTCAATCTTGCCCACGTTTTCCACGCTGGTTTCGATTTCCTTCAGCGGCAGGCCGATGCGGCGCAGGCCTTTCTCCACCATGCGGGCCAGCGGCGAGGCGGTTTGGGCGCACAGCAGCTTGGCTCCGGCCAAATCGCCTTTCACCATGAGCGAGCGGATGCTGGCCATGAAAGCATCGGGATTGCCGGCGGCTTTGCGGATAGTGAAATAACGTTCGAGGATGATGTAAACCGAGACGAGCGAAAGCAGCACCAGCGGTATCATGATGAAGCCGCCGCGCAGCAGCAGGTCGATAACGGGGACGCTGGTATCAGCAACGGGAGCCGATGAAACGGCGGTGTTTACGGTATCTACAGCGGCAACGGGGGCCTGCAAAAGGAAAACGGACATGCGGGGGGTTAAAATTTCAACGTATAAACGCCCGGATTTTTTACGCGCAGGCGCTGGGCTTCGCGCTGGGCCGAGGCTTGGTCAGGGTAATCGGCAGCCGTAACGCGGAAGTAGCGAGTGCCATAAAACCGTGGAATAATATGCGCGCGGAAGCCTTTCTGCGTAAGCTTCCGACAGCCGACTTCGGCACTAAGCATGGTAGTATATGACCCATCAACGACATAGAAACGGCCGGTGTGGTTTTTAATTGTAACCGAGTTGGCACCGGCCGGGGCCTTGGCAGCGGCAGCCAGCGCAGCTTTGGCTACGGGAGTAGCAGGCTCAGTGGCAGTGGGTTCGGCTGGTTTGGGGGGGGTAGCAACTGTTGGAGTCGTTTTTTCAACTACAGGCGCAGGCTTGGTGAGAGCTGGCGCGGGTGCCGCCGAAGCAATGACTTCAGGCGTGGCAGCAGGTTGCGTCTCCAGGCTCGCGACGGTGGGAGTCGAAGCGGCATTCTCTACCGGCGTCATGCCTTCGGTGGTCAGAGGCCGGGGGGTGAAATCGTGCTGGGCAAGCGTGGCTTGCTGGGGCTCCGTAACAGGGTTGGCGGGCGTAGCGTTGCGCGACGGCCACTCCCACTTCGGCACCTGCCAGCTGGTGGGCAGGTAGCCCACGTTGCGCGCCACCTGGTAGTTGGCCAGCAGCAGCAAGCCCACGGCAAACGCAATGACGCTGCCGGGCACCAGGCGGGCCAGACGGCCCCGCTTGGCAGCGGCCCCGCGCAACACCGGCTGCGGGCGCGTGGGCCGGCTGTCGTTGGCCCGCACAGGCCGGGCTACCAGCTCGGGCAAGCCAAAGGCCGAAGCCAGTAGGTTGTCGGTGCCCGTATACTCAAAGGCTAAGCCCCGACCAGCCGCACGCCGGAAAATGCCGATGCCAGGCAGCTCGGTGCGGTTGTTTTCGTTGAGTTCCTGTTGCAGATTGGCCACGGCAGTGCGCACGGCTTCGCGGGCCTGGGCAATGGACATGCCGGTATGTTGGCTCAGAGCGTCTACCAGCAGGCCGTCGTTGCGGGTCAGGGCCTGATTGAAGGCCACTAATTTGGTGGGCGGGCTCAGGGCCTGCCGGCCTGGCTGGGCGCGGGCGGGCGACACGTCGGCCACAAGGCCCCCAAAATCCGGAATAATCACGCAGTCGTGGTCACGGAGCAAGGGACGGATGTGGTCGGCTAGATGCATTCTGCTGTAGTTATGAGTTTTGAATGATGAGGTATGAGTTTGAAAGCAGCTGGAAGCCAGGCGTTATGAACAAAATGCATAACGCATCATTCAAAACTCATAATTACTCAAAACGAGTACGTGGCCCCGCCCAGCACGTTGATGCCCTTCACCGGATAGCCGTAGAAGCGCTGGTACTGGCGGTTGACGAGGTTGTTACCCATTGCAAAGATGGATATTTTTGGCGTAATGCGGTAGTCGGCGCGCAAATTCAGGTCGATAACCGGGTCGGTGGCGCGGTAGAAATCGGCAAGACGCGGCACCCCAACCCGGGAACCGGGCAGGTAGCTGATGCCGTAGCTCGCCGAATAGAAATACCCTTCCACGCCCAGCATCAGCTTATCGAAAACGTTGTAGGTACCGAAGACCGAGCCCTGGAACTCGGGGCGATGGAAGGGCTGCGGCAGGTTTTTGAGGGCGTACTTATTGTAGTCGAGCCGGGTGCCGAGGCGGAACTTCTCGGCCGCGTTATACAGCACTTCGCCGTGGATGTTGAGCACGCCGGTGGCGTTCTGGTCATACACGAGGTCGAACTTGGTGGGGTCGATGGCGTTGTTGAGGTAAAAGTAAAGGTTGCGGTCGCGGGCATACGTGGCTTTCACGTTGAACTCCAGGCCCCGGGCGGGCGTCGACGTGAAGCCGGCGTACACCGTCGGTCCACGGTGGGTGTCGGCCACGTTCAGGCCGCGGTTCAGCCAGGGGTTTTCGGTGCTGAGGTCGTAGCGCGTCACACGCTGCAGGGCCCCGCCCAGGCCGGCGTACACCATAAACTTCTCGGGCTCTACGGTGTAGCCGAGGCGCACGGCCGGGTAAATTACACCCTTACTCACGCTGGTGGCCGTGTCGGAAGAATAGCCCACCGTAGCCCCGATTGAGAAGGCAATGTTCTTATTCAGAAACTCATACGCCGGGGTGGCCTGCACAAAGGTGCGGCTGCGCGTAAGCTGCGCGGGGTCGGGCTGGGCGAGCGAGGGTGCCGCCTGGTCCTTATCCGAGATGAACGAGGCATCGGCCAGCACCGTGATGCGGCTGGTTTCGCCCAGCGCGTAGCCCACTTTGGCATTCAGGCGCACATCGTTTTCACTGGCGGCAAAGTTGTCGCCCCAGTGTCGGAACCCGATGCCCGCGTCGTAGGTCAGCTGCTGGTCGGGGGCGCGGTTGTGGGCGTAGGCTTTGATGGCGAAGCGGTTGAATACCTGCTTGATGTCGCCGGCCTCGGGCGTGGCCACGGACGTGCCGTTGGCCGCCTTTTCGTAGCCGTAGAAGTTGTAGCGCTCCCGGCCCAGGTCGATGTTGGCCCCGAAGGCAGCCGTGCCCCGGTACAGCTCGCCCATGAGGTGGGCACTGGTTTCGGATACGCCGGAGTTTTTGCCATCCACCGGCCCGTTCAGCGAGTTGACGTGCTTGATGTCCAGGCCGTAAGCATGGTCGGTATTGCGGGTGCTGTGGAAATAGCCCCGGCCGTAGAACGTGCCGTAGTTGCCGATGGCGGCCTTCACGAAGTTGCCGGTGAGCGGCGCGGGCTCCTCGGCCCGGATGGTAAGCACCTTCACCGAGGGGTTGAGGCGGTCGGCGGGCAGGCGGAAATCGGGAAAAGTGTAGGCCACCTTGCGGTCAAGCCTGGGCGCGGCCGGCAGCTTGATTTTATCGAAGTTGCGCGTGGATTCGGGCAGCTGGTTTACCCGCTCCTTCACGATTTCAATCTCGGCTTCCTCGATTTTACCCGTCTTTTTCTTCGTGGGCTGGGCCTGCGCAGCGGCAGGCATGACAGCCCCGGCCAGCACCGCAGCCAGCGCCACACCGGCCACCAGCCCTGGGCCCTGGCGCTGGTGCTCGTTAGAATTGTTAATCGGCAAACGCTTCATCAGCAATTTATTATTCAAATGAGAGATTACGCCAGGCTAGCGCTTGGGTGCCGGCTTGGGAGTCGGGGCGGGCGTGGTTTTGGTGGGCGCTTTGGCCGGCGTAGTTGCCGGGGCTTTGGCAGGCGCGGTGGCCGGGGTTTTGGCCGGCGCCTTGGTGGGCGCGGCTTTGGTGGGCGCGGGCTCCGTTTCCTCGGGCTGGTCGGCCCCGAGCGTTTTCACGCGCTGCCTGGCCGCCTCCAGCACTTCGGACACCGGGAAGTTATTGTCGATAAGCGAGTTCAGCGTGCCCCGCGCCTGGAAGTTGTCGCCCTCGGCCGCGTAAATCTCGGCCACCAGCAGAAAGGCCCGGCCCTGCCACAGCTGGTAGCTGCTGAAGTCCGAATTCACCTTCAGGGCCGCCGCAATGGCTTCCTGATTCTTTTTCTGCTTGAACAGGGTTTCGGCCAGGTAATACTGCGCTTCCGCCCCGTTCACGTCGTTGGGCGCGGCGGCTACGGCGGCGGCCAGCTCGGTGGCGGCCTGCTCGTAGCTCTCGGTGCGCAGGCTGGTTTTGCCCAGGTAGAGCAGCGCGGCGTTGGTGGCGTTGGCGGTGGCTCCGGCCATGGCGCGCAGCTCTTCGGCCACGCGCCGGGCGCCGGCAAAGTCGCCGGATTCGTAAAGGCTGCGCAACTGGCCCAGAGTGGCATTGGCCACTTCGCGCTTGTTGGTGCTGGCCCCGCGCAGGCGCTCGTAGAGCTTGGCGGCTTCGGCGTAGTTCCGGTTCTCGAATTCGAGGTCGGCGAGGCGGCCCACGGCGCGGTTCAGGAACTCGGTTTTGCCTTCGGTGAGCACGGCGCGCAGGCGGGTCAGGCCCTGCTGCCGGTCGCCGGTTTTCAGGTACGAGTCGGCCAGGAAGAACCGGGCATCCGGCCCCAGTGCCGACTCCGGGTATTGCTTCAAGTAAGACTCCAGCCGCAGAATGGCCGGCTGGTATTTCTCAGCCAGATACAGCGACTTGGCCGCTTCGAACTCGACGCTTTCCGTGGCCTTGCTGTCGGGGTTCTGAATCTTGAACGCCGACAGCGCGGCATCAAACTCCTCCGTCCGGCCCAGGGCCGAAAGGCTCTCCTGCAAGCTGTAGATGGCCTGCGAAGCGGCGTCGCTGCGCGGGTAGTCGGTCAGCACTTTCTGGAAGTCGGCCACGGCCTTGTCCTGCTGCTCCAGGTTGGCGTAGGCCACGCCGCGCTTCTGCAAGGCCTGCGGGATGAGCGGGCTGTTGGGCCGGTTGTCAATCAGCTTGGTAAAGCCCGCCACGGCCGGCTGGTACTCGCCGGCCTCAAACGAGAGCTGCGCCTGCTGAAACACGGCCTCCTCGGCGTAGCGCGAGTTGGGGCTGGTTTTGAGCAGGGCGGCCAGGGTGCTGTTGGCTTCCTCGCGGCGGCCCATCAGGCCCAGGGTGCGGCCTTTCTGGTAGTAGGCGTAGTCCTTGTCGGCCGCGTTGGCCGTGATGACTTTGTCGTAGAGCGGCAGGGCCTGGTTGTAGCTTTTGGCCACATAATAGGTGTCGGCCAGGCGCAGGGTGGCGTCGTAGTAGTTGGGGTCCGAGGGCTTGGCCGCTTCGTCGTTCAGGAAGGCCGTGAACTGCGGCCGGGCGCGGTCGTACTGCTTGGTGTTGTAGTAGGCGTAGCCCAGGCCGTAGCGGGCCTTCTGCTCGAAGTCCTTTTCCTCGGGGCTCACGCCGCCCTGCCGGGCCGAGCGGGCCGCCGCCACGTAGGCATTGATGGCATCGGGGTATTGCTGGCCCACGCTGTAAATCTCGCCGCGCAACACCTGGGCGGCGGCCCGCAAGGCATCGTCCGACGGGTACTTCAGCGACTTGTCCAGCAGCGGCAGCGCCTCCGAGTAGTTACCGTTGTTATACAGCGTGGCGGCCTGCGAGTAGGCCACGCGCTGGTAGGTGGCGTCCAGCCTGGCGCTGCGGTCGTCGATGCCTTCGAGGTAGGTAATGGCCTGATTGTAGTCGGTGGAGGCCAGGAAGCTGTTGCCCAGCAGCTCATCCACCACGGGCTGGTTTTTCGAGCGCGGGAATTTCTTCCGGAAATCCTTCAGCACGTTAATCACCTCGGGCAGGTTGCCCAGCTCGTACTGCACCTGGCCCAGCTTGAGCGTGGCGTTTTCGGCAATGGCCTTGTCGAAGGTGCTTTGGCGGGCGGCCTCGAAGGCCGTCACGGCCTGGGGCTTCTGGTTGGCCTGAATGTAGCTCAGGCCGAGGTGGTAGGCGGCGTTCTGGCCCAGCGAGTCGCGGCGCACGGCCACGTTGCGCAGGCTGGCGATGGCGCCCGGGAAGTCGCCCATCTTGTAATTGGCAAAGCCAATCTTGTATTGCAGCGCCGGCTCAATCTTGTTCTTGTGCACGGCGGCGTACTTATCAAAGTATTCAGCCGCTTCTTTGTACTGCTGCTTCTGGTAGTAGGCGTCGCCCACCAGCAGCTGAATTTCATCGGAATTCTGGGGCGGTGGGGTGTTTTGCAGCGCCTTGGTGGCGTAGCCAATCAGCCCGTCGTAGTTGCCTTCCTTGTAATATATCTGGGTGATGATGGCGGGCACCACCGGCTTGTAGGCATCGTTCTGCTCGGCCACGCCGAGGTCAGCGCGGGCGGCGGCGTAGTCGCCGGCGCGGTAGCCGAGGTAGCCGGCGTAGTACGAACTGGCGTACTTGTACTGGCTCTGCACCTGCTTGTTGCGGTCGAAGAGCAGGCGGGACTTTTCGTAGTCCTTCTGCTCGAAATAGCTGTAGCCCAGCTTGAAATCGGCTTCGGCGCGCTGGTCGTTGCTTAGGTTGTCGGGCGCTACTTTGGTGAAATAGCGAATGGCGCCTTCATAGTCCTTCTGGTCGAAGTAGAACTTGCCCAGCTCGAAGTAGGCGGCCGCGGCCTGCGGGTGGGCCGGGTGTTTGGCGGCGAAATCCAGAATCAGGCCTTCGGCATCGGGGTGCGAGAGGTAGAGGCCGCTCACGGCGTAGTAGTACTCGGCATCGGCGGTGCGGTCGCCGGCGGCGGGGCCGCCCTGGCTGCTGTGCACCGGCTCGATGGCCAGGTACTGCCGAAACGCTTCCTGCGCCGCGCCGTACTGCGCGCGGTCAAACAATTCCAACCCTTCCTGAAAGTGCCGCTCATCGGAGGCAAAAACCTGGGTTTGCTGGGCCTGGGCTGCCATGGGGGCGGCGGCGCTCAGCGTGGCGGCCAGCGCCAGCCGGGGAAATAGCTTCATGTAAATACCTGTCGTGGAGGGGCCGCACCGGGCCCGGGAACTCGCCAAAAGTAGCGATAAATGCCCGTAGGTTGCCCAGGCAACGCGGAAATCACGGGTTCATTGCCCGCGAAAGCCGCCATAAGCCGGCTTCGCAGCGCTCGCACGAATGGTGTAGGGCACGCAAATAGTAATGACCGAATCCCGGCCATTCACGACGGTTCGGAGGGTTCCAGGCTACCCTGGCCCGCACGGCCGCCATGTGGCTCACTGCCACCTTATCGGGGGCACGGTCACGTACGGGTTCCTCATCGGTGTGGGGCACCATTTCCCGGCCCATTTGCTGGGAGGAGCCATCCATCGCCAGATGGATGACTGCAAAAAAGGAAAGCCCCGCTGGCGTCTGCCAACGGGGCTCCCTCTTCGAAACAGGAAGTCGCCTGCCTATTGCTTGGGTGTGATGCCGGGCACGTTGAGGCTGCCATTTTTATAGCGCTTATACAAATAAGCTGCGCCGGCCGCCAGCAAAGCGCCTTTTACCAGACTACCCGACGTAGAACCGCCCGCGCGGGTACCGTCTTCGTTCTTACGGCCGCCAAACAGGCCGGAAATCAAGCCACCAAGGGTATTGCTCATGAGTGAAATCAGCTTTAGGGTGAATGTCTGACTTCTACGGCAGCCGCGCCGGGAGCGTTACTCCAGCACCCCGGCCGGCACGTTGTGCAGAATCAGCCAGACCAGCTCGCGCAGAATCTCGGCCTCGTCCATCGACCCGCTTTCGATGCCCTTGCTCTGCGCATCGGCCCGCCGGATGTTGTGGATGAGGCCCACCACCCGCTCGGGCGGGAACACGCGCAGGGCCTGCTGGTACTCCTTCTGAGCGAAGCTGTTCACGATGCCCAGGCTCTTAAACACGCCATCGGGCGGGTTGGGGCCGGCCTGGTGCAGCACCAGCAGCTTGCTGAAAAAGTTGAACAGCAGCGTCAGGTTCGGAATAAGGGGATTGGCCTTGGGATTGGCGGCGAAGTAGGCCAGAATGCGGTTGGCTTTGAGCACGTCGCGCTGCACCAGCGCCTTTTGCAGCTCGAAAATGTTGTAGTCCTTGCTGATGCCCACCAGCCGCTGCACCAGCTCCTCATCAATGGGCTGGCCGGGCTTGAGGTTCAGCACCAGCTTGTCGACCTCATTCGCCAGCCGGCCCAAATCGGCCCCGATGTATTCGGCCAGCATGGCCGTGGCCTGCCCCGTAATCTGCTGGCCCCGTCCGCGCACGTTGGCCGTGAGCCACTGCGGCACCTGGTTGTCGTAGAGCTTTTTGCTGGTCATGAGCACGGCCGGCGAGTCTTTGCCAGCGAGCAGCTTGCCCAGCTTCTTGCGCGAGTCCAGCGTCTTGTGCTTGTAGCAAAACACCAGCACGGTGCTGGGCAGCGGGTTTTTGAGGTAGGCCTCCAGGAAAGGCCAGCTCCGCTCCTGCTCCAAATCGGCCACGGCCTGGGCTTCTTTTACGATGACAACCGAGCGCTCGGCCATCATCGGAAACCGCTTGGCCTGGCCCAGGATGGCCGTCACGTCCACGTCCTTGCCGTACACCACCACCTGGTTGAAGCTGCGCTCGTGTTCGGCCAGAGCCGTGTTTTCAATCAAATCGGCCACCACATCGATGTAGTACGGCTCCTCGCCCTGCAAAAAATACACGGGCTGAAACTGGCGCTGCTGCAGCTGCTTAAGTATCGCGTCGGCTTCGAGTATCAATGGGTGAATGGCTGAATGGGTGGATGGGTGAATGGTTTCGGTGCGCCATTCTTTCGGGCTGGCAAAGGTAAAGCCGCCTAGTACCTTTGGGGCCACGTTTTGCGGGCGACCCCATTCTCATTCGCCCATTCACTCATTCAGCCATTCACCCATTGAATCTAATTGAAGAACTGACCTGGCGCGGCATGTTTCACGACGCCATGCCCGGCACCGCCGAACACCTCGCCGCCAACGCGCCCATCACCGGCTACATCGGCTTCGACCCCACGGCGGCCTCGCTGCACATCGGCAACCTGGCCACCATCATGCTGCTGGTGCACCTGCAACGCGCCGGCCACCGCCCCGTGGCCCTGGTGGGCGGCGCCACCGGCATGATTGGCGACCCCAGCGGCAAATCGGCCGAGCGCAACCTGCTCGACGAAGCTACCCTGCGCCACAACCAGGCCGGCATTCAGGCCCAGCTGGAGAAGTTTCTGGACTTCAGCGAAGGCCCCACCGGCGCGCTGGTGGTCAACAACTACGACTGGTTCAAGGAAATCGGCTTCCTGGGCTTCCTGCGTGAGGTAGGCAAGCACCTCACCGTGAACTACATGATGGCCAAGGACTCGGTGAAGCGCCGCATCAGCGGCAACGAGGACAGCGGCACCGACGGCATCAGCTACACCGAGTTCAGCTACCAGCTGCTGCAGGGCTACGACTTCGTGCACCTCAACAAAACCCTGGGCTGCACCCTGCAAATGGGCGCCAGCGACCAGTGGGGCAACATCACCACCGGCACCGAGCTCATCCGTCGCCTCGCCAATGCCGAAGGTACCGAGGCCAAGGCCTACGCCCTCACCGGCCAGCTCATCACCAAGGCCGACGGCACCAAGTACGGCAAATCCGAAACCGGCACCGTCTGGCTCGACCCCAACCTGACCTCGCCCTACCAGTTCTACCAGTTCTTCCTGAACTCGGCCGATGCCGACGCCCCGCGCCTCATCCGCGTGTTCACGCTGCTGAGCAAGGAGGAAATTGAAGCCATCGAAGCCGAGCACAACGCCGCCCCGCACCTGCGCATCCTGCAGAAGGCCCTGGCCGCTGACGTGACCACCCGCGTACACTCGGCCCAAGCCACCGAAGCGGCCATTGCGGCCTCGCAGGTTCTCTTCGGCGGCGGCGACCTGGCTTCGCTGGATGAGGCGACGCTGCTCGACGTTTTTGCCGGGGTGCCGCACCTGCGCGTGCTCCGCGCCGAGCTGCCGGAGCTCAACGCCGCCACCTTCCTCAGCGACTTCACCCTGCACAAAATATTCCCGTCGAAGGGGGAAGCCCGCAAAATGATTCAGTCCGGCGGCGTAAGCATCAACCGCGAAAAAGTAGCCTCGCCCGATGCGCCCATTGCCGCCCTGCAGCACCTGGCCGGCAAGTACCTGGTGGTGCAGAAAGGCAAGAAGAACTACTTCTTGGTGGAGCTGGTGTAAAGCACAAGCCTGACGGCCGTGCACAAAAAAGGCCCCGCCAGTTGGCGGGGCCTTTTTATTCGTCCACAAAAACGGTGGGCTGAAATTACTTCTTGGCAGCGGGCTTCTTGGTAGCCGGAGCCGCTTTGGCAGCCGGAGCTTTCTTGGCAGCAGCCGGAGCAGCTTTCTTGGCAGCCGGGGCGGCGCTGGCAGCACCAGCGTTTTTGGTGTTCTGCACCTCGGTGCGGAATGCCTGCGCCATCGTTTTCAGCTCCTGCATGCCTTTGCGCACACGGGTACCAGCAGCGGCGTTGTTCTTGTCGTAGAATTTCGAGAAATCGTCTTCGAGCGACATCACGAGGTCTTTCAGTTTGCTGAAATTGTTCATTGGGAATTGGGGTTGGGGGTGAAAAATGAGTTTGTGGGGGTGTTAAGCCGGCCCTAATATACAGGGATTTCAAATGCAAGCAAGTTTTTCACTTTTTTTTAAAAACCCCCTCCCCGGCTTTCAGAGGCAGATTTCACCAAAAAAAAGGCCCTTTGCGCAAAGTGCGCCAAGGGCCTTCCTATTAGAATAGTTCAAAAACAAAAGCGCGGGCCACCGGCGAAGGCAACCCGCGCTCCGGCACCGAAGCGCCGTTTTACACGGCTTGCGGAACGGCCGTCGTCCGGCTGTAAAGGCCGTTTTTGAGCTTGTCGGCCACCACCTCAAACGCCGCAATCGTTTCTTGTACGTCTTCCAGCGTGTGCACTGCCGTGGGAATGATGCGGAGCATAATGACGCCCTTGGGCACCACCGGATACACAACAATAGAGCAGAAAATAGCGTGATTCTCACGCAAATCCAGCGTAATCTGGGTTGCATCGGGGATTTCGCCCTCCAGCAGCACCGGCGTTACGGGCGAGGTAGTGGTGCCGATGTTGAAGCCTTTTTCGCGCAGGCCGCTCTGCACCGCCCGCACAATGGTCCACAGATTTTCGCGCAGCTCCGGCTTCGTGCGCAGCAGCTCCAGCCGCTTGATAGCGCCCACCACTAATGGCATTGGCAACGATTTGGCGAAAATCTGGCTGCGCATGTTGTAACGCAAATATTCAATCACGCTTTCCGGCCCCGAAACGAAGGCCCCGATGCTGGCCATGCTTTTAGCAAAGGTCGAAAAATATAGGTCGATGCCGTCCTGAATGCCCTGTTCTTCGCCCGTTCCGGCCCCGGTGGGCCCCATCGTGCCAAAACCATGAGCATCGTCGACGAACAGGCGGAAGTCGAACTTTTCCTTCAGCGCCACCACGCCGCGCAGGTCGCCCTGGTTGCCCGACATGCCAAACACCCCCTCCGTAATGACGAGGATGCCGCCGCCGGTTTCGTCGGTGATGCGCTTGGCCGCCGTGAGCTGCTTCTCGAGGCTGGCCATGTCGTTGTGGCGGTACACGAAGCGCTTGCCGGCGTGCAGGCGCACCCCGTCGATGATGCAGGCGTGCGACTCGGCGTCGTACACAATCACGTCGTGGCGGCTGGCCAGCGAGTCGATGATGGACACCACGCCCTGGTAGCCGAAGTTGAGCAGGCAGGTCGCCGGCTTCTGCACGAATTCCGACAGCTCGTTTTCCAGCTGCTCGTGCAGGTTGGAGTTGCCGCTCATCATGCGGGCCCCCATCGGCAGGGCCATGCCGTATTCGGCGGCCGCGTCGGCGTCCACCTTGCGCACTTCGGGGTGGTTGGCTAGGCCGAGGTAGTTATTCAGACTCCAGTTCAGCATTTTCCGACCGCGAAAACTCATGTGCGGTCCGGCTTCGCCTTCGAGCTTGGGAAACGTGAAATAGCCGTGCGCGTAGTGCGAGTGCGAGCCCAGCGGGCCCCGGTTGGCCGAAATGCGGTCGAATATATCCACTGAAAAAACGGGAATGAGGTGATAAAAAGGGTGGTAAACAGGCGCAAACGGCTACTTTGCGGGTAGCCAACACCTGCCTAATCACAAAGGTAACCCCCACGTTGCGGTTGTACATAATTTGGGCTTAACAACCGGATAATGGCCCGAGGGTTTGCGGCCGGGCTGCCGTTTCGCAGTTTCTTTGTGGGCGCTTTCTAATAGCTGAACTAACAATGACCGTCGTGCTGAGCGTAGTTGCGGCATGATGTGCTGAAAATCCCACCCCCATGAAAAAAATCACCAAGCTGCTCGTCGCCAACCGGGGCGAAATTGCCCTGCGCGTGCTGCGCTCGGCCAAGGAAATGGGCATTGCCACCGTGGCCATCTACTCCGAGGCCGACCGCAACGCCCTGCACGTGCGCTACGCCGACGAAGCCGTGTGCGTAGGCCCGCCCGCCTCGAAAGACAGCTACCTGCGCGGCGACAAGATTCTGGCAGTCTGCAAAGAGCTGGGGGTCGATGCCATTCACCCCGGCTATGGCTTCCTCTCGGAGAATGCCGGCTTTGCGCGCATGGTGCGCGAGGCGGGGCTGATTTTCGTGGGCCCCTCGCCCGAGGCCATGGAAATTATGGGCGACAAGCTCTCGGCCAAGCAGGCCGTGCAGGCCTACAATATC
Source organism: Hymenobacter daeguensis (assembly GCF_054780555.1). Lineage (NCBI taxonomy): Bacteria > Pseudomonadati > Bacteroidota > Cytophagia > Cytophagales > Hymenobacteraceae > Hymenobacter > Hymenobacter daeguensis. Next base: position 90,142 of record NZ_BAAGWC010000013.1, on the reverse strand, counting down.
CCGCTGGTGCCGGGCACGGCGGAAGCTATTTCCGACGTAGCAGCGGCCAAGCAGATTGCGCAGGAAGTGGGTTTTCCGATTCTGATTAAAGCTTCGGCCGGCGGTGGCGGCAAGGGCATGCGGATTGTGAATAATGCCGACGAGTTTGAGGAGCAGATGCAGCTGGCCATCAACGAGGCTGTGTCGGCGTTTGGCGACGGGGCGGTGTTTATTGAGAAGTTCGTGACCGGACCGCGCCACATCGAGATTCAGGTGCTGGGCGACGAGCACGGCCACATCGTGCACCTGTTCGAGCGCGAGTGCAGCATCCAGCGCCGCCACCAGAAGGTGATTGAGGAAGCGCCCTCCTCGGTGCTCACGCCGGAGCTGCGCGCCCGCATGGGCCAGTGCGCCGTGGACGTGGCCCGCGCCTGCGACTACACCGGGGCCGGCACCGTGGAGTTTCTGCTCGACGACCAGCACAACTTCTACTTCCTGGAGATGAACACCCGCCTGCAGGTGGAGCACCCCGTGACGGAGCAAATCACGGGCCTCGACCTGGTGAAGGAGCAAATCAAAGTGGCCCAGGGCGAGCCCCTCGCCTTCTCGCAGGCCGACCTTACCATCACCGGCCACGCCCTAGAGCTGCGCGTGTACGCCGAAGACCCGCAAAATAACTTCCTCCCCGACATCGGCACCCTCACTACCTACGTGCGCCCCCAGGGCCCCGGCGTGCGCGTTGATGACGGCTTCGAGCAGGGCATGGACATTCCGATTTACTACGACCCGATGATTGCCAAGCTTGTCACCTTCGGGGCCGACCGCGCCGAGGCCATTGCCCGCATGCTGCGCGCCATCGAGGAGTATCAAATCACGGGCATCGAAACCACGCTGGGCTTCGGCCGCTACGTGCTGACGCACCCCGCCTTTGTGAGCGGCGATTTTGATACCAACTTCATCAAAAACCACTTCTCCCCCGCCGACCTCGCTCCCACCGCGCCAGACGAGGCCACGGCCAAAGTAGGCGCCGCGCTAGGCGCCATGCTCCTCAGCGAGAAGAAACCCAAAACGGCTGCCGCAACTGGCGAAACAACGGGCGCGGAGGTTTCAGGCTGGCGGCGGAATCGGTTGGGGGTGCGGTAGGCCTAGACAAATCGATTTATAAAAAAGTACTCGCTCAATACTAGCATCCGGCTTAGTATTGAGCGATTTTTTTAATCCTGCGCACGATAAAAATCATCGCCTATTTCCTGAATCTCCAGATTACTATTTACTTGGCAAATCGCAATGAAGTTTACCAACTCTTCTTTGTAATCCAGCAATTTATATAGCTCTGCAATCCTCAGGTAATTCCATTCATCATTTGCAGCAAGGTAGCTTGCTGCTGAAATCTGGATACTGCTTTTTGCCAAGGGCTCATGTTTATAATTATTCAGTACATCTCTGGCTAGCCCTATTGCATTCAGGTTGCTGCTGTCAATGGCATTATCCATTATTCCTGAAACCAATGGCAGTATAATTTCAATGCTTGGCTTCATGTCTCGCAAAAACCTTAACGCAGTTTCATTGTCACCAACTTTTGTCAGAGCCATTTTCAGGTCTTTTACAATTTCCTCTTCATTCTGCATGAAGTCATATCTGCAGGTGAAGAATCTGTCTTCTGCCTCGCGAAACTGAAGCCAGTGATTTGTGTAAGTCATATCATACCAGCTTAAACATCATCCTGCTTAATGCGCGGGTCAAACGCAAAATCCTCCCAGCCCACAATCTTAACCTGCGCAAAATCCGGGTGGCGAGTGTTGAGCACGTAGTTGTGCTCGTGGGCGATGATGGACGACGGCACCCGCAACACGGCCGCCGTCTGGCGCTGATACCAGGCAGCGCCCAGGGGCTGGCAGCGGGCGTAGTGGCGCGGCAGCTGCCACTCGGGCGGCAGTTGGGCCAGCGTCAGCTCTTCGATAGAAAGGGTATCGGGCACTTCAATGCGAATGACTTTGAAGAGGCTGTTGAGGCCTTCGCCGCTGCGGTGCACCACGTTTTCGAGACAGGCCAGGGCGCGGCTGCCGGCGGCGTAGATGACCAACTGGCCGCGCAGGTTCCAGCGCCCGGGGTTGCCGGAGGCGACGAGCTCGCCGGCGTACTTGGCCAGGCAGATGCGGTAGATTTCCACTTACGGGGCGGGTTTGAACGAAGGATGGAAATAAAGCCTTCGTGCTGAGCTTGTCGAAGCACGACGAACTGGTGGATGCTCTTAAGCCAGGTCGCCGTGGGCGATGCGGTCAACTTCATCGGCGACCAGGTCGATGCCGCCGCTGGTTTCGAGCAGGGCGAGCGGGGGCTGGTTGTCGAGGCCGTAGGCGGGCTTGTCGAGCCAGCGGCGAAAGGCGGTGAGCGAGCCGAATACTTCCTCACCCTGGCTGGCCAGGGCCAGCAGCTTGAGGATTTGCTCGCTGGCAGCGGGGCCGAGGCGCTTCTTACCCTCCCGGTAGGCACGCAGGGTTTTGGTAGTGGTGTGCAGCAGGTCGGCCAGTTCGTTGGCTTGTAGCTGCAGCAGCGTAGCCACGTCGAAAGCGGTTTTGGCGGGAACGCCGGTGCGCGCTTGCATCACGAGGGCGAAGGAATCGGACACGGTGGCTTGCAGGCCCAGCAAGGCGGGCGAGTAAACGGCGGCGGGTGGAGTGGCAATGGCGGCCATGGGTTCAGGAGTTTGCTCTTGCCCAAAGATGGGAAATATTTCCGTAGTAACGGGAAATATTTCCTTTTCGTTTCCAGTATCAGTGGATACGCCGCCAGCAACGGGTGGCCCAACCTGCCACGAGGGGTTCGCGTTAGCATATTTGCCTCCCGGCATTCGCTGCTCCTGTTTTTTTGACATTCCTCTCCTTCAACTGTTTTTGTTTTCGCCCATGCCCACTATTATTACCCGCATCTGGCACGGGGTTACTCTGAGCAAGTATGCCGAAACCTATCTGCAATACCTGAAAACGTCTGGCATGGCAGACTACCAGAACACCACGGGCAATCTGGGGGTGCAGATACTGCGGCGGCTGGAAAACGACCGGTGCCACTTCTGGACCATTAGCCGCTGGGACAGCTATGAGAGCATTAAGGGCTTTGCGGGTGAGCAGTACGAGCAAGCCCGCTACTATTCAGAAGATGCCCAATACCTGCTCGAATTTGAGCCCACCGTGCTGCACTGTGAAACCTTCGACTTTTAGCGACTAGGCCATCTTTTTCTGGCCAGGTCCGCCTGCTGGAGGGCCAGGGTCCAGATGTTTCTTGTATTGCCTCCATCCTTCCCTATGGTTTTTCAGAAACAGCTGCGGCTACCGGCCATGCGCCGGGGCTTCCACCTCATCACCGAGTACGTGCGGCAGGAGCTACCCGAGCTGGCGCAGGTACGGGCCGGTCTGCTCCACGTGTTCATTCAGCACACCTCGGCCAGCCTGTGCATCAACGAAAACGCCGACCCCACGGTGCGCCACGATTTCGAGCAGTTTTTCAACCGCGCCGCCCCCGAAAACGCCCCCTACTTCCGCCACAACTCCGAAGGTCCCGACGATATGCCCGCCCATCTGAAAGCCGCGCTGTTGGGCAGCAGCGTGAGCATTCCGGTCACGAACGGCCGGCTGGCACTGGGCATCTGGCAAGGCATCTACCTGGGCGAGCACCGCGACCACGGCGGCCGGCGCACGCTGGTGATTACGCTGATGGGCGAGTGAGCGACGAGGTCTGGCTAAGGACGGCATTAGCGCAGCGCCTGCTGCGGCCGCGCTGGATGGAATATCTGTTCATAACTTCCGTTCGCATCTTCAAACGAGGCATAGCTTATGAATGAGCAACCCAAGGACTACAGCACCATCAGCCTCTCGGCCAAGTCGCTGCTGCTGCTGAAAGGCTACACCAACATCCCGTATGCCCGGGAGACGGCGGCGCTTATGCAGGGGCCGGAAGTGTTCGACCTGGATTTTGGGACCACAGACTTCTGGTTCTGGATGCGGGTTGCGCACTTTGAGCTGCGCTACTGGAGCATCGACCAGCTGTTGCAGCAGGCCGGCAATAAGAATGTCCTGGAGCTTTCTTCCGGCTATTCTTTTCGCGGCCTGGCACTTTGCGTCAACAACTCCGCCATTCACTACATCGACACCGACCTGCCGGAAGTAGTAGCGACCAAACGGGATATAATGACGCGGCTGCAGTTGCCCCCAAGCCCAGGCTTCGAGCTGCTCCCCCTGAACGCCGTGGACGAACCGGCCTTCCGCAGCGTAGTGCAACAGTTTGGCGCCGGCGCACTCAGCATTGTCAACGAAGGCCTGCTGATGTACTTAAACCTTGAAGAGAAAAAGCGTCTGTGCCAGACCATTCATTCCGTGTTGCGTGAGCGGGGCGGCTGCTGGATAACGGCCGATGTCTACGTAAAACGGCCGGCCGAAGTGCGGGCGCAGCTACCCCAAAGCGCCGGCGAGCGCCGCTTCTTCGAGCAGCACCACATCGAAGAAAACAAGTTTGATAGTTACGAAGCGGCCCGGGCCTTTTTTGCCGGGCAGGGCTTGGAAGTAGTCGCCGAAGCAGTGCCGGATTATCAGCGCCTGACGGTGCTGCCCCAACTGCGGCAGGCAGTGCCGGAAGAAGCGCGCAACCGCAAGGAACCGCCCCCCAAATTACAGGCCACGTGGATGCTACGGGTGGTATAATTCGCTAGTACCACCGGGCCATTGCCCGATTTTCACTACAGCAACTCCCCCACCTCGCGCACGCCCACCGGCCGCGCCACCGTGAAGCCTTCGCCAAACTCCACCCCAATGATGTGGCCGAACTCCCGCGCCCGCGCCTCCATAAACCGGCCAAAGGCCTGGCTGGACAGGTAGGTTTGCGGCGCGTCAAGGTCGGGGTTGAAAAACTGGGTTTTGAAAGCCTGGATGGCGGCCCACTTCTTGTCCCAGTGCGGCGTGATGTCGACCACGAAAGCGGGCGGCAGCTGCCGGTCCTGGATGTAGTGGTACACGTTTTTCGGGCGCCAGGCTTCCTGGGGCCGGCCGTGTTCATCGAGGGTTTCAATCATGCGCAGCCCGGCCAGGAAGCAGGCATCGATGGCCAGCTGAGCGGCCCGGCCGTGGTCGGGGTGCCGGTCGTCGATGGCGTTGGCCAGCACCACTTCGGGCTGGTAGCGGCGGATGGCGGCAATGAGCAGCAGCTGGTGCTCCCGGTCGTTGCGGAAGAAGCCATCGGCCATGCCCAGGTTTTCGCGAATATCGATGCCAAGGATTTTATTCGAAGCAGCCGCTTCGGCCGCCCGGATTTCGGGGGTGCCGCGCGTGCCCAACTCGCCCCGCGTAAAGTCAACAATGCCAACTTTTTTGCCCACGGCCATGCTGGCCAGCAGGGTGCCCGTGCAGGACATTTCTACGTCGTCGGGGTGGGCGCCTAGCGCTAAAACATCAAGCTTCATACAAGTCTGCGCAACGCAGCATGGGTTAGTTAAAAGAGGAGGCCGCAGCATGGCGGCCACAATTCGGGGCTTGCCACCCCGGCCCAAGCAGAAGCAGCAAGCCCCGAACGGGTTCGCAAAGGAACGGGTAAAACACGGAGAAGCGGCCGGCGGCGGCCACCAGACCGCCTTACAGTCGCACCACGATTTTGCCGAAATGCGCTCCGCTCTTGAGATGCTGCAGGGCAGCGGGCGCTTCCTCAAAGGCAAATACGCGGTCGATAACCGGACGCAGCCGGGTTTGCGTCAGGGCCTGGAGGTAGCGCTCAAACATGTCGCGGCTGCCCACGTAGATGCCTGTCAGGCGCAGGCTTTTGGTGAGCAGCAGGTGGGTGGCGATGGGAGCCGCCACGCCCGTGAGCACCCCCACAAAGGCAATATGGCCGCTGGCCCGGGTGGCCCCCAACGATTTTTCGAGCGTGCCGGCCCCTCCCACTTCCACCACATGGTCGGCCCCGAGGCCGTTGGTGAGGCGCTGCACTTCCTGCTCCCAGTCGGGCGTGGTGCGGTAGTTGATGGTTTCGTCGGCCCCCAGCTCGCGGGCGCGGGCCAGCTTCTCATCCGACGACGAGGTGATGATGACGCGGGCGCCCGCCGCCTTGGCCAGCTGCATACTCAGGATGGAAACGCCGCCCGTGCCTTGCAGCAGCACCGTCTGGCCGGGCTGGAGGTGGCCCTGCTCAAACAGGCTGTTCCAAGCCGTCACGCCCGCGCAGGGCAGGCAGGCGGCTTCCTCATAGGTCAGGTAATCGGGCAGTTTCACGAGGCCCTGCTCGCTCAGCACCACGTACTCGGCCAGCATGCCGTCGGCCGAGCCCCCCAGCGCCTGGGCGTGCACTTCGGCCACCAGCGGGCCGGCGAGCCAGGTTTGAAAGAAGATGCCGGCTACGCGGTCGCCGGCCTGCACCCGCGTCACGCCCGCGCCCACGGCGGCTACTTCGCCCGCGCCGTCGGAGCAGGGTATCACGGGTTTCAGGCGGTTGGGGCTTTGGGCAACGCCTAGGTCACGGTAGTTCAGCGACACGGCCCGCACGCGCACCAGCACCTGGCCGGGGCCAGGCTGCGGAACGTCGGCTTCGGTCAGTTGCCAGCCCGTGGGGCTTTCGGAGCCGGCGGAGGGCAACAATTCGTATTTTTTCATGGGTCAACTGATTGGTAAGTGTCCTGCAAAGCAACCGGCACTCCCCAGCCCAAACAAGTAGTTTGGCTTTGCGGTCTTAGGTCCGGATTCCGTACCGATGCTGACTATCAACTCCAAAAAATGAACCCGCCCCTATTCGATTTAGACTACTGTCCTATCCTGCCGGCGCTGGAAGTGATTGGGGGTAAGTGGAAACCGCTGGTGGTATACCACATCTACCTCGGTGCCCAGCGCTTCGGCGAGTTGCAGCGCCGCATTCCGGCCATCAGCAAAACGATGCTTACCCAGCAGCTGCGCGAGCTGGAGCGCGACGGCCTGCTGCACCGGCAGGTCTTCGCCGAAGTGCCCTCCCGCGTCGAATATACCCTCACTGAAACCGGCCTCACGCTGCTGCCCGTGCTCAAAGCCATCGGTGCCTGGGGCCGCCAACTAAAAGAGCAGCAGTTTGCCCCCAGTGGAGGCAAGCTGCTGCTCTGACCATCATTGAGTTCGTTGCTATTTAATCCGCAGCTTTTTGCCGGGCTGCAGGGTTTTCACCCCCGGGTTCAGCTTACGCAGCGTACTCACGCGCACGCCGTATTTCTCGGCCACCTCCGAAAGCGTATCGCCCGAGCGCACCCGGTGCGTCACCGTTTGCCGGGCCCGCGAGGGCGACCCGCTGTGCCCACTGCTGCGGTGCCCCAGCGCCCGGCTGTAATAGTTGAACAAGGCCGAGGTAATGGTGAAGTTGTCCTTCCGCAGCTTGTAGCCGGGGAAATCATACATCAGCACCGGGTTGATGGGGTTGCCCTGGTAGCGCACCTCAAAGTGCAGGTGCGAGCCCGTGCTGCGCCCCGTGCTGCCGCCGTAGCCAATCAGCTGGCCGGCTTTTACGAAGGTGCCCACGGTCACCAGCGCTTTGCTCAGGTGGCCATACACGGTTTCGAGGCCATTGTAATGGCGCACCAGAATGTAGTTGCCATAGCCCCCGCCGTCCCAGGCCTGAATGCGCACCACGCCATCGAACACGGTTTTTACCGAGTCGCCGGTTTCCAGGTCCAGGTCCATGCCGTAGTGCCAGCGGTAGCCCCGGAAGGCGAAGCCCGAAGTAATGGGCGTGGTATTGAGCGGCATTTTGGCGTAGCGCTGCCGGGGTGGGTCGGTGAGGTGCAGCTTCAGCGAGTCGCGGTAGCTGCGGCCATCCACCCGGTAAGGGTTTACGCGGTGCGTGTCCCAAATCGAATAATACCCCGCCACCTTCACCCACGACGAATCAATGAGCACTTCCTCCGACATCTCCACGATTTCCTGCCCGCCCTCGTCCAGCGTCGTCGTGTCTTCGCTCACGATGCTGAGCTTCTTGGCCGGGTTGAAATAAATAGACTTCGCGGCGTCGGAATTGTCGTCCGGTATTTCCTCGGTTTCGATAACCGTGGTGGTGTCCGGGCGCACGTAGCGCATCTTGGGCGTTTTGATGCGGAAAAAGTCCGACTTACCGGTCGTGCTGCCGGATTTCGTCTTAGGCGTCGTGTTCTTATTCTTGCGGCGTTGGGCCTGGGCCGGATTCAGCCCCACCAACAGCAGCAGCAGCGCCAGCAAAAGCAGCACCGGACGCCAATAAGTTGTTTTCGGAAAATTCAAAAGCAGATTGTTTTTTAGCCAATAACCAGCAAAACGCCATGCTGCGCCTGTCGAGGCCAACGTCCCCGGGCGAGTAATCCAATCACGAGGATTTACTACCACGGTAGAGCGGCTTCGACAGGCTCAGCATGGCGTTCTGCTGTTATGACGTTCTGAAAGCGAATTTAGTGTATTCCAAGCGCAGCGAGGTAGCGCTCGGCATCCAGCGCCGCCATGCAGCCGGTGCCGGCAGCCGTCACGGCCTGCCGGTAGGTGAAATCCTGCACGTCGCCGCAGGCAAACACGCCGTCCACATTGGTCTTGCTCGTGCCGGGAATCGTCTTCAGATAGCCCTGCTCGTCGTGGTGCAGGTAGGGCTGAAAAATCTTCGAATTCGGCTCGTGCCCGATGGCCACGAAGAAGCCTGTCAGCGGAATCTCGCGGGTTTCGTGGGTCAGCACGTTTTTCACGCGCACGCCCTCCACACTGTGCTCGCCCAGAATCTCATCCGTCACGGTATCGAAGAGCACCTCAATCTTGGGGTTTTCGAGCACGCGCTTCTGCATAATTTTCGAGGCTTTCATCTCGCTCTTGCGCACAATCATGGTCACCTTGCTGGCCAGGTTGGCCAGGTAAGTAGCTTCCTCCGCGGCCGTATCGCCGGCGCCCACAATGGCCACTTCCTGACCCCGGTAGAAAAACCCGTCGCACACCGCGCAGGCCGACACACCCGCCCCGTTCAGCTTAGCCTCCGACGGCAGTCCCAGCCATTTGGCCGAAGCCCCGGTGGCAATAATTACGGCATCGGCCGTCAGCTCCGTGGTTTCGTCAATGGTAATTCTACGCGGCATCACCGAGAAATCTACCGCTGTGGCAATGCCGTAGCGGATGTCGGTGCCAAAGCGGGTGGCCTGCTTTTTCAAGTCTTCCATCATCTCCGGGCCCATGATGCCATCGGGGTAGCCGGGAAAATTCTCCACGTCGTTGGTAATGGTAAGCTGCCCGCCGGGCTGCAAGCCCATGTACATAACGGGGGCCATGTTAGCGCGGGCGGCGTAGATGGCCGCCGTATAACCAGCCGGGCCGGAGCCTATAATCAGGCATTTGATGTGTTCAGCCATTGTAGTTGTAGCGCGAAGCTCTGCTTCGCGTATCGTTGAACGATGAGTAGTCAGGTAAGTAGCTAGCGGCGCAGCCGGAGTGCTCCACCCGGCATTCCGGTAGACGCAAATCAGCGCAAAGCCGTACAAAAAACCCCAACCTTACAGCTGGGGTTTTTGCAACAACAAAACTAAGCAGAAGTTAGCCCAGATACGGCTTCAGCGCCTTCGAGCGCGACGTGTGCCGCAACCGCCGGATGGCCTTTTCCTTAATCTGGCGCACCCGCTCGCGGGTCAGGTTAAACTTCTCGCCGATTTCTTCCAGCGTCAGAGCCGCCTCGCCGTTCAGGCCGAAGTAGAGCGTAATCACGTCCGCCTCGCGCTTGGTGAGCGTGCTCAGGGCGCGCTGCACCTCCTTGCGAAGCGAGTCGTTCATCAGGGCCATGTCCGGCGACTCTTCGTCCTCATTTTCGAGCACGTCGAGCAGGCGGTTTTCCTCGCCCTGCACAAACGGCGCATCCACCGATACGTGGCGGCCCGAGATTTTGAGGGTATCCACTACCTCGGAAGTAGTCAGCTCCAGCACTTCGGCAATTTCTTCGGGCGAAGGCTCACGCTCGAATTTCTGCTCGAGCTCCGAGAACGATTTGCTGATTTTGTTCAGCGAACCCACCCGATTCAGGGGCAGGCGCACGATGCGGCTCTGCTCAGCCAGGGCCTGCAGGATGGACTGGCGAATCCACCACACGGCGTAGGAAATGAATTTAAAGCCCCGCGTTTCGTCAAAGCGTTTGGCCGCTTTGATAAGACCGAGGTTACCCTCATTGATGAGGTCACCAAGGCTAAGGCCTTGGTTCTGATATTGTTTTGCCACCGACACTACGAAACGCAGGTTGGCTTTGGTCAGTTTTTCAAGCGCTTGCTGGTCCCCGTCGCGGATGCGCTGCGCGAGCGTTACCTCCTCGTCGGGCGTGAGCAAATCAACCTTGCCAATCTCCTGGAGGTACTTGTCCAGTGACTGGCTTTCGCGGTTGGTAATCTGCTTACTGATTTTTAGCTGTCTCATGGGGACTAGGTAAGAACGATATCTGAGTGGGGATTATACGTAAGAAAAGTCCGTTCGGGCAGTCCCTAAGTCAGAGGAAACCAACAGGCCTCCCCTGACTTTAGTTCGGGCCGCCCGACGGACTACGCTTTAGCTTCGCCGTTGCTGGCAGCTGCGGCTTCGGGCTTCGGCAGCAATACTTTGCGCGAGAGCCGGTACTTGCCGGTTTTCTTATCGATTTCCACCAGTTTCACGTCAATATCCTGTCCTACTTCGAGCAGGCCTTCCAGCGTCTGAATCCGCTCGTGCGTCACTTCCGAGATGTGCAGCAAGCCGTCTTTGCCCGGCATAATCTCCACAAAAGCGCCGTAGGGCTGAATGCTGCGCACTTTGCCTTTGTACACCTCGCCCACTTCGGGCTGGGCCGCGATGGCGCGAATCCGGTCGATGGCGCCTTGCATGTCTTCCTGGTTGGAAGCGTAGATGCTTACGTGGCCCTTCTCGTCCTTCTCCTCGATAATCACCGTGGCGTTGGTGTCCTTCTGAATCTGCTGAATCACCTTGCCGCCCGGCCCGATTACCGCCCCGATGAACTCTTTGTCGATGAGCATCTTGTGCGAGCGTGGGGTATGCGGTTTCAACTCCGGCGCGGGGGCCGAAATCGTTTTGGCCATCTCGCGCAGGATGTGCAGGCGGCCCTCCCGGGCCTGGTGCAGGGCAGCCGTCAGAATCTCATTGCTCAGGCCCTGGATTTTGATGTCCATCTGGCAGGCGCAAATGCCTTTCTCCGTGCCGGTCACCTTGAAGTCCATGTCGCCGAGGTGGTCCTCGTCGCCGAGAATGTCGCTTAGCACCGCGTACTCGCCGGTTTCCTTGTCCTGCACCAGCCCCATGGCAATACCCGCCACGGCCGAAGTGATTTTCACACCCGCATCCATCAGCGCCAGCGAGCCGGCGCAAACGGTAGCCATCGAGCTGGAACCGTTCGACTCCAGAATGTCCGACACAATGCGGATGGTGTAAGGGTTTTCTTCCTCCGACGGCAGCACCTGCTTCAGCGAGCGCAGCGCCAGGTTGCCGTGGCCGATTTCGCGGCGGCCAGCCCCCCGGTTCGGCTTCACCTCGCCGGTCGAGAAACCGGGGAAGTTGTAGTGCAGCATGAATTTCGAGAAGCCCTTGGTCAGCGGCTGGTCGATGATTTGCTCATCGAGCTTGGTGCCGAGCGTGGCCGTGGTCAGGCTCTGGGTTTCGCCGCGGGTGAAAATAGCCGAGCCGTGCGCGCCGGGCAGGTAGTTGATTTCCGACCAGATAGGACGGATTTCGGTGAGCTGCCGACCATCGAGACGAACCCGCTCCTTCACCATCATGTCGCGGATGGCTTTCTTCTCAGCCGAGCCGTAGTAGCGGCTGAACATTTTCATGTCCAGCTCCGGCTGCTCCGCTACGAGCTTGTCCAGAAACGCCTTTTTCACTGCCGAGAAACCTTCCTTGCGGCCAGCCTTCTTGGTATTGCCCGAGCGCGCTACATCGTAAGCGCCCTGGTAAACGCCCTCGTGGATGAGCTTTTTCAGGGCTTCGTTCTCCTCGTATTTCGGATACTCGCGGGGCTGCGACTCCGGCGTACGGCCCACGGCCAGCGCCAGCTCGGTTTGCAGCTGGCACTGGGCCTTAATGGCCTCGTGGCCGAAGGCAATGGCCGCCACCATCTCTTCTTCGCTCACTTCCTTCATGGCGCCTTCCACCATGGCCACCGAGTCGGCCGTAGCGCCCACCATCAGGTCCATGTCGGCGCGCTCCAGGTCGGAGGTTTTGGGGTTAATCTGGAACTGACCGTCGATGCGCGCCACGCGCACTTCGGAAATCGGGCCGGCAAACGGAATGTCGGAAATCGACAGCGCCGCCGAAGCGGCCAGGGCAGCCAGGGCGTCGGGCTGCACTTCTTTATCGGCCGAGATGAGGGTAATCATTACCTGCACCTCGTAGTGGTAGTCTTTGGGGAACATTGGCCGCAGGATGCGGTCAACGAGGCGGCAAATCAGGATTTCGTAGTCGCTCAGGCGGCCTTCGCGGCGCTGAAACGAACCGGGAATCTTGCCGGCCGAGCCAAATTTCTCCTGGTAGTCCACCGACAGCGGCAGGAAGTCGACGCCTTCGCGCTGGCTCGGGGCCGAAACCACCGTGGCGAGCAGCATGGTATCGCCGAGGCGAACGACGACGGCACCGTCGGCGAATTTGGCCAGCTTGCCGGTTTCGATGGAGATGACGCGGCCGTCGGGCAGCGCCAGGGTTTTGGTAATGGCGTGGGGTTGGGACATCAGCGGGGTTTGCTTAGAAAAGCGACAGCGGGCGAGCAGCCAAAAACGGGCACCGCCAGCGGCCCCCGTTACTCATAATGAATGACAACAGCAGTGCGCCGATAAAACCAACCGTCGGGGGCGGCCTCGGCGCCAAACCAACCCGAACAAAAAAAGAGTAGGGAACCTTCGTTGGAAGGCTCCCTACTCTCAGATTCTGGACTTACTTGCGGATGCCCAGCTCCTTGATGATGGCGCGGTAGCGGTTGATTTCGCGGTGCTGCAGGTAATCCAGCATGCTGCGGCGCTTACCTACCAGCTTCAGCAGGCCCAGGCGGGTGCTGTGGTCCTTTTTGTTGGTCTTCAGGTGCTCCGTCAGGTGGATGATGCGGTGCGTGAAGAGGGCAATCTGTGCTTCGGCCGAGCCAGTGTCGGTTTTAACTTTTTGCAGGCTGTTCTTTTCGAAAATGGCCTGTTTTGCTTCGGTGGTGAGTTTCATCGGCTGATAGGAGTTACCCCGTCTTTGGATTAAGGATGAAAAAAGAAATTGGAATGCCCCATACTTTGGGGTGCCGCAAAGGTACGGAATTTAAAAACAGGATAAAAGCGTACCGGGAAGATTTGTGGCCTGAGCCGATGTTAAGCCACCTCCTCAACCGGCTCGGTGATTCTGCGCAGGGCCGGAATGCCCAGCCGCTGCGGCAAACGCCGCCAGAAGTCCATTTCAAGCAAGCCGGAGTCGTTGTAGGCCTGATAAAGAAAGAACAGGCCGGCGGGTAGCAGCACCAGGTTCGACATCCACATGCCCAGGCCCACCGGCATCACAAACTCGCGGCCATACTTCTCGCCCATGATGCTCAGCACGTAGTACACGATAAAAAAGAGGATGGAAATCAGGATTGGAACGCCCAGGCCGCCCTTCTTGATAATCGAGCCCAGTGGTGCCCCAATCAAAAACATCAGCAGCACGGCTACCGACTGCGAGTATTTGCGGTACACTTCAATGCGGAAAAGGGCCGAGTTTTTGGCCAGGTCCTCCAGCCGCTCGGTGGTGGTATCGGCGAAGGTTTGCAGGTTGCGGGCCCGGTTAATGGCTTGCTCCAGAATCGTCACGGACGGAGCTGCCAGCTTGGTGGGCTGCACCTGCCAGCTTTCCACTTTTCTGTTCGCCGCCCGGCTGGTGGTGTCGAAGCGCACGTACGTGTAATACCCGTTGATGGTGTGCGGCAGCATGTTACGCTCCTGGCGCAGCTTTTTCTGCACCGAATCGGTGGCGTAGTGCAGCTGCGGAATATTGAGCATCATGCGGTTGGTCGTGAACAGCTCCTCTTTGGTGCGATTCAGGTCGAATGAGGCCAGTGAGAACGTAATCGTATTGTGGTCGAAGCCCTGCCGGATAAAGCTGGCTCCGGCGCGGTTGGAGGCATCGGGCTGCTCAATGTAGTTGTGGCCATGAAAAAGCTCCAGGCCCAGGTAGCCGCCATTGAGCAGGGTGAACATCCGGCCCGAATCGGCCAGCATCACGGTGGCGTTGCCCGATTTCTGGGTGTGGTCGTAAATCATCACGCCGTGCAGCTGGTCGCCATTCTCGCCGGTTTTCTTGTCCACCTTGATGGTGTACCCGGGAATGCCGTTATAAAAAACGCCCTCCCGGATATCAAGCGCCAGCTTCTGCTGGCGCACGTCCCAGAGCAGGCTGTAGGCTTTCAGGTTGGCTTTGGGCACAATGGTTTCATTGAACCAGAACGCTCCGATGGCCAGCCCCGTGGTGAGCAGCAGCACGGGCCGCAAAATGCGCGTCAGCGCAATGCCGGAGGCTTTAATGGCCGTCAGCTCGTGGTGCTCGCCCAGGTTGCCATAAGTCATCAGCGACGAAAGCAGCACCGCCAGTGGCAGCGACACGGGCACAATCAGCACGCTGAAATAGAACAGCAGCTGCAGCAATACGCCCGTGCCCAGGTCTTTGCCGATAATATCGTCCAGATACTTCAGCAGCGTGTGCGTGAGCAAAATGAACTGCACCACCGCGAAGGTGAGTAGAAACGGCCCGGTGAAGGCCTTCAGGATGAGTTTGTCGAGCTTTTTAAGCATACAGAGTGCGGCAATGCCTTAACGCAGTACCGGCATCGCAACGAAAAATAAACGGAAAAAGTACCTCAGTCGCGAAGGCTACCCTCCCACCTGCTCCCGCAGCCGGGCCACCAGCCCTTCCCACAGCTCGTGCTGCTCTGCCGCACTGTGCCCGGCCGAATAATCCACCACCCGCAGATATACCTCATCGGTCACCTGCGAAGAATCAAGGGTAAATTCCAGAAAGTTTGCATCAACGACCTGGTGCCTGTGGTCGTCCAGAAACACGAACCGCACCGCTTTATTGAGGCGCTGCCCCGCGATTTCGGCGTAATGGTTGTCCTGGTCCCAGATAAAATTAAGGCGCTGGCCCTCCACATAGCGCACATCGTCGCAAAACCACTGCGAAAGACCGGAGGCGGTGGCCAGGTAAGGAAAAAGAATTTTGGGCGACGCATTGATGGGAAATTCCACCACGAACCGCGTTTTGGTTTGAGTATCAGGCAATGCCATTGGACTAAGACGAAGGACCCCGGGCATCACC
The DNA here is from genome assembly GCF_054780555.1 of Hymenobacter daeguensis. Taxonomy (NCBI): domain Bacteria; kingdom Pseudomonadati; phylum Bacteroidota; class Cytophagia; order Cytophagales; family Hymenobacteraceae; genus Hymenobacter; species Hymenobacter daeguensis. The sequence continues at coordinate 74,882 of NZ_BAAGWC010000013.1, read as the reverse complement.
ATGGTAAAAACGGCAGCCCAGAGAATAAATACAGTGTTTTTTGGCCCTGGACCTTGCGTCGGGGCCGATTGTAGCGTTACCTTTGCACCCACAAAAAACCCGGCGGGGTAGCTCAGCTGGTTAGAGCACAGGATTCATAACCCTGAGGTCGGCGGTTCGAGCCCGCCTCCCGCTACGTCGAAAGCCGTTTCAGTCTGGTACTGGAGCGGCTTTTTTGCTTTCCGGCGGCTTGGTGCGGCGGGACACCCATCGGGCCCGTAGCTCATCCATACCGCCAAGGCCTAAAACAAGAAAACGCTGAACCCAAGGGCCAGCGTTTTCTTGGTCAGATAGCGCGCAGGGGCAATTATTTTGCCTTCTCCACGATGCCTTTGAAGGCTTCGGGGTGGTTCAGGGCCAGGTCGGCCAGCACTTTGCGGTTGAGCTCGATGCCCGCCTTTTTCAGGCCGCCCATCAGCTGCGAGTACGACAGGCCGTGCTCGCGAGCGCCGGCGTTGATACGCTGAATCCAGAGTGCGCGGAATTCGCGCTTCTTTACTTTACGGTCGCGGTAAGCGTAGAGCAGGCCTTTTTCAACGGCATTCTTGGCTACGGTCCACACGTTTTTGCGACGGCCATAGTAGCCTTTCGCCAAACGCATGATTTTCTTACGGCGGTGGCGCGAGGCCACGTGGTTGACACTTCTTGGCATAACCTTGAGAGTTTTTGGCAGCCGGCGACGGGTTAAGTCTTAAAGCCGGAAGCCTGGTGAGGAAAAATTATGAATTATAAATTATGAGTTATGAATTGAAAATGAGCAGCTTGATATGGCCAATTTCTAATTCATAATTAAAAATTCATAATTAAAAATTGAGCATCTGACGCACGCGATTCATATCGGAGCTACTAACCAGGCCCGTGTGGGTCAGGCCGCGCTTCTGCTTGGTCGTCTTCTTGGTCAGAATGTGCGATTTGAAGGCGTGCTTCCGCTTCACCTTGCCCGTTCCGGTGAGCGCAAAGCGCTTCTTGGCACCGGATTTCGTCTTTACTTTCGGCATTGTAGTGGTTGTTGGAGGGTTGGTTGTTGATTGTTGATTACTCGCCAACCGAGGGCTGGGAAGTCATCTTCAACCGGGGTAATGCTATTCGGCGGCATCGGCAGCGCGTGCCGCTTCGGAGGTCTTGTCAGCTGCTTCGGCTTTGGGCTCGGCTGGCTTGGGGGCTTTCTTGTCCTTGTCGGGAGCAGCCGCGGGCTTGGCGGCAGGTTTCACGACGGCCGCAGCTTTGGGCGCGAGGTAGAGAAACATGCGCTTGCCTTCGAGCTTGGGCAGCTGCTCTACTTTGGCGAGGTCTTCGAGGGCCTGGGCAAACTTGAGCAGCAGGATTTCGCCCCGCTCCTTGAACACGATGCTGCGACCAACGAAGTGCACGTAGCTCTTGATTTTGGCACCTTCGCGCAAAAACTCCTGGGCGTGCTTCACTTTGAAGGCGAAGTCGTGCTCGTCGGTGTTGGGACCGAAGCGAATTTCTTTGAGGACAACCTTGGTCTGCTTGGCCTTCAGCTCGCGGGTCTTCTTTTTCTGCTCGTACTTGAATTTCGAGTAGTCGATGACGCGGCAAACGGGCGGCACGGCAGTGGGCGAAATCTCAACGAGGTCGAGGTTTTGCTCCTGTGCCATCTTCCGGGCCTGGTCGGTCGGATAGATGCCCTGCTCCACGTTGTCGCCAACAAGGCGCACTTCGCGGGCGGTGATTTTCTGGTTGATTTTGAACGGCTCTTCCACCTGCTGGCGGGGCACGTACCGACGGTTCGGGGCTGCTATGGTTTGGTCCTCCTGCTAAAAAAGTGGCGGGGAATTGATTTATGGGCGATGTTCGACCGGGTAGGGTCTGGCAATCAGGGGGCAAATATCGGTATTTTTATTGGCAAAGGCAAGCTGGTGGCACAATGTATTTTGCTGGAAGCACAAAAAAACCCGCTATGCGCTGGCATAACGGGCTTTTTCTATAATCAACTGCTGGTTATCAAGCCTCTACCATCTGGCTTTGCACGCTTTTCACAAACGCGTCGATTGGCATGGAGCCGAGGTCACCTTCGCCGTGCTTGCGCACGCTGATGATGTTGTCCTGGGCTTCCTTCTCCCCTACCACCAGCAGGTACGGCAGCTTGGCCATTTCGGCATCGCGGATTTTGCGGCCGATGCGCTCGTCGCGGGCGTCCACGGTGCCGCGCAGGTCGCGCTGTTCCAGTTGGGCTTTCACCTCGTTGGCGTAGTCGATGTACTTGTCCGAGATGGGCAACACGATGAACTGCTCGGGCGTGAGCCAGAGCGGGAAATTGCCGGCGCAATGCTCGATGAGCACGGCCACGAAACGCTCCAGCGAGCCAAAGGGCGCGCGGTGCAGCATCACGGGGCGCTTTTTCGTGTTGTCGGGCGCCACGTACTCGAGGTCGAAGCGCTCGGGCAGGTTATAGTCGACCTGGATGGTGCCGAGCTGCCAGCGGCGGCCGAGGGCATCGCGCACCATGAAATCGAGCTTGGGACCGTAGAAAGCGGCTTCGCCGTACTCGGTGACGGTGGGCAGGCCTTTCTCCTCGGCAGCTTCCTGAATGGCGCTTTCGGCCAGGGCCCAGTTTTCGTCGGAGCCGATGTACTTGGTTTTGTTGTCGGGGTCGCGCAGGCTGATTTGGGCCGTATAGTCCGTAAAACCGAGGTTTTTGAACACGTACAGCACCAGGTCAATCACCTTCTTGAACTCCTCCTTAACCTGGTCGGGGCGGCAGAAGATGTGGGCGTCGTCCTGCGTGAAGCCGCGCACGCGGGTGAGGCCATGCAGCTCGCCCGACTGCTCGTAGCGGTACACGGTGCCGAATTCGGCCAGGCGCACGGGCAGGTCGCGGTAGCTGCGGGGCTCCGTTTTATAGATTTCGCAGTGGTGGGGGCAGTTCATCGGCTTGAGGAAGAATTCCTCGCCGGGGTTGGGCGTTTTGATTGGCTGAAACGAGTCGGCCCCGTACTTTTCGTAGTGGCCGCTGGTTACGTACAGTTCCTTGGCGCCGATGTGAGGCGTGACGACGGGCTGGTAGCCGGCTTTCACCTGGGCTTTGCGCAGGAACTGTTCGAGGCGCTCGCGCAGGGCGGTGCCTTTGGGCAGCCACAGGGGCAGGCCCGCGCCTACTTTCTCCGAGAAAGCAAACAGCTTCAGCTCCTTGCCGAGCTTGCGGTGGTCGCGGCGCTTGGCTTCCTCAAGGCGCTCGAGGTACTCGGTGAGGTCCTTGGCCTTGGGGAAGGTGATGCCGTAAAGGCGCGTGAGCTGCTTGTTCTTCTCGTCGCCGCGCCAGTAGGCGCCGGCTACGTTCATCAGCTTGGCCGCTTTGATGGTGCCGGTGTCGGGGATGTGCGGGCCGCGGCAGAGGTCGGTGAAGCCGCCCTGCGTGTAGAACGTGATTTGGCCGTCTTCTAGGCCGTCAATCAGCTCCAGCTTGTAGGGGTCCTGCTTCTCGGTGAAGTAGGCAATGGCGTCGGCCTTCGAGACTTCTTTGCGGATGTACTGGCTTTTGTTTTTGGCCAGCTCCAGCATTTTCTTCTCGATTTCGGGGAAGTCTTCGCTGCTGATGCTGCGGCCTTCGCCGAGGTCCACGTCGTAGTAAAAGCCGTTTTCGACGGCCGGGCCGATGGCCAGCTTCACGCCGGGGTACAAGGCTTCGAGGGCTTCGGCCATGAGGTGGGCCGAGGAGTGCCAGTAGGTCGCCTTGCCGGCGGTGTCGTTCCAGGTGAGGATGCTGACCTGCGCGTTGTCAGGCAGCGGGCGGTGGAGGTCGCGGACTTCGCCGTTGACCGATACGGCCAGGGCGTTGCGGGCGAGGCCTTCGGAAATGCTGGCGGCCAGGTCGTAGCCGCTGGCGCCGTCGGCGAGCTGGCGAAGCGAACCGTCGGGGAGCGTGATGTTGAGCATACTGATACTAAAAGGTTGCCAGAGCGGCAAAGCAGGCGCAAGTTAGCAATTGCGCAATAAGGCTAACCCATTATTGGGGCAGAAAATGCCGCCAGAGAGGGCTCAGCAGAAAGTTTGAAGCAGCCAACCAATGGACAGAAGCGTTTCAGCCGAGAGTACCTAAGACATTTCAGCGGAAGAAGGCTGTTCCGTGGCCCGGCTCTTAATCTTCGTCCGGTGCTTTAAACCAAACTCAACCAAGGCATTGATGACGGGCTGGGTTTCGATGGCATGGGACGTGAGGGCGTACGAAACCGTGACGGGCTTGGTATTATTGACCGTGCGGGTAATGAGGTGGTTTTCTTCCAGCTCCTGTAGCTCTTTCGACAATACCTTGGGGGTTATGCCCACCGACGTGGCCTGTAAGTCCTTGAACCGCATGGTGCCATAGGTGTATAAATTAAGCAGGATACAGAATTTCCACTTCCCGCTCAGCAGGTCGATGGCGTCTTTGAGCGCCAGGATTCTTTCGCGGGAAAGCTCCGGGTCTTGTTCGCAGTTTTCAGTCAGGGGCATAAATAGTCACTTTCCTTAAGGTAACGGATAGCAAATGTAAAGTGACTACCCTACAATTTTGCTTTACACTTATTCAACAAGCAATATGAACAAGACAATTTTTATCACTGGTGCTTCGGCAGGCCTGGGAAAAGCAACCGCCAGGCTATTTGCGGCTAAGGGCTGGAACGTGATTGCCACCATGCGCAAGTCCGACAACGAAACCGAGCTTTCCCAACTGGACAATGTCCGACTGCTGGCCCTGGATGTAACCAGCTTGGCCCAGATTGAAGCCGCCGTGCAGCAGGCGTTGGCGTGGGGTCCGGTAGATGTGGTGTTTAACAACGCGGGCTACAGCTTGCTGGGGCCTTTAGAAGCTACCACTGATGAGCAGCTGGTGCACCAGATGGAAACCAATTTTCTGGGCGTGGTGCGGGTTACCCAGGCTTTTATTCCCGCCTTCAGGGCCCGGAAAGCGGGGCTTTTTATCACCACCAGCTCCTCGGCGGGGTTGATGGCCTTCCCGGTGAGCTCTATGTACGATGCCAGCAAATGGGCATTGGAGGGCTGGAGCGAAAGCTTGTCGTATGAACTGCGCCAGTTCGGGATTGGCATCAAAAACATCGAGCCCGGCCTGGTATCGACGGATATGGCCGAGCGGTCGGTGCACGTTGCGCATCCGGCTTACGAAGAACTGACAGGCAAATTCTTCGCGCTTATCAGCAACCCCGACAGCCTGGTATCTACGCCCGAGCAAATTGCCGAAGTAGTGTATGGCGCTGCCACCGACGGCAGCGACACTTTGCGGTACGTCTGTGGGGATGATGCGAAAGACTTGTATGCGCAGCGCCTGGCCGTGGGCGATGAAGCTTTTCGAAAAGGCCTGCTGCAAATGATTGAGGGCATGTAATGAGGCGGATAATGCATTTTTAATGCGGAAGCCCAACAGTCCCGTGTCGATTTTGGCACGGGACTGTTGGGCTTCTGAGGCTGGCCGGGCACGAGCATCTGCCTCGTTCGTCCAAGTGCTTAACCAAGTGTTTGGCGCTAGCCAGCACTGGGCGGGCGTACCGGCAGCGGCGCGATGGGCTGCGGCCGGGCCGGCACGGGCGAACGATGGTAATAGGAGCGCGGCACGGTGCGCAGGCTGTCGGGCAGCGCGGCCTGCACCTGCTCGTTGGTCTTCCAGACCTTGAAAGTCCAGTGGGCGTTGCCGGGGTTTTCGGCTACCAGCCGGCGGTACTGGGCCAGCGCCTCGGGCAGGCGGTTCTGGCTTTCGAGGGCTTCGGCGAGTACGGCACGGGCTTCGGGCAGGCGCGGGTTGCGACGCAGGGCGCGGGTGAGGTGCTGAATGACAGCGGCGGGCTGCCGGGCTTTGGCGGCGGCCAGGCCGAGGCGGTAGTCGGCCCGGTACACGGTGGTGTCGAGGGCCAGGGCGCGGCGGTAGTACCAGAGGGCACTATCGGGGCGGCCCTGCAGCTCCAGCTGGCGGCCGTAGTCGTAGCGCAGCAGGCCGGAAGCGGTATCGAGCTTCATGCCCTGGGCCGCGTACCTGGCGGCTTCGGCCGGAATGCGCCAGGCATTGAGCAGGAAAGCCAGCTGGTGGAGGATTTCGGGCTCGCGGGGGTCGCGGGCCAGGGCATCCTGCAGGTATTGCACGGCGGTGCTGGTATCGGCGGTGGCCGCGTAGGCGAGGCCTTTGTAGAAGAGGGCGGCGGGCTGGTCGGGGTCGAGGCGCAGGGTGCGGTCAAGGTTGTCGAGGGCGGCGGGGTAGTTGCGGGCCGCGAGGTGGGTTTCGCCCACCAGCAGCGGCAGCTCGGGCCCCGAGAAGCCGTGCTCGGCCGCCCGACGGGCAGCGGCCAGCGCGGCCGGCAGCTGGCCCAGCGCCCGATACGCCCGGGCCTGCAGGAAATACAGCTCGCCGCTGTCCTCGTCGATGGCCAGGGCGCGGTTCGCATCATCGAGCGCGGCGCGGGCCTGGCCGGCGGCCAGGCGCAAGGTAGCGCGGCGGGCCAGCAGCGTGGTATTGCGCGGCTCCCGGGTGATGGCCCCGTTCAGCTCATCGGCCTGCACACGGGGGCCGCTCTGCACGGTGGCCAGGTTCACCAGCCTGTCGGGCTGCTCGGAGGGGGTGGACTGGCAGGCCGCCAGCCCCGCTCCTGCCAGCAGCCGCCAGAACGCAGAATATCGAAGTGAAGCCGGAAAACGCATTATCATCGACTGCAAAGCTAGCAGCTACTGCTTGCCGCTAATGGTGTCCATGCGCACCTTGCTGGAATCTCCCGGGGCCAGCACCGGCGGCTTGGCGGCTTGGCCCTCCCGCTCGCGGCGCTTCTGGCGGCGGGCATCGGCCCGCACCAGCGGCGGCAGCATTTTGCGGCACAAGCGGCTCAGCACCAAATCTTCGCTGGTAATGGTGGGCAGGCGCTCGGCTTCGCGCAGAATGGCGATGGCGCGGCGGCGGCGACCCTGGTAGCGGTACATCCGGGCCAGGTCGTAGCAAAACTGCAGGTTGTGCGGGGCCAGCGCATGGGCTTTTTCCAGGTCGGCCATGGCTTCGCGGCTGTCGCCACCGCTGGGCACGCCGCCCAGCACCAGCCGGCTATAGAGGCGCTCCAGCAGGTTGTAGTGCGCCACGCGGTACTGCCAGCGGCCCCGCAGCTGCCAGGTTTCGGCCAGGTCGGGGCGGCGCTCGGAGGCCAGGTAAACGTGCGAGCGCAGGTCGTGGTAGGCTTTCAGCCGGGCCCCGGCGCGGTAGAGCGTGGCTTGGTTGAAGAGGGCCAGCGCCACGGCGTAGTTGCTCTCGCCGCCCTCGGGCCGGAGCAGCAGGGCGCGGTCGGCGTAGCTGCGGGCGGCATCGAAGTAGGCGCTTTTGCGGGTTTCGTCGGAATAGCGGGCTCCGATTTTCACGCTCAGCACGGCCGACTGCCACAGGGCCAGGTAGTGGTTGGGCACAATTTTCAGAATCTCCTGATACACGCCCAGGGCTTCCGAGTCCTTGAAGCTGCTGGCCAGGTTGGCGGCCTGAAACAGCTTGATGCGCACGGCCGGCGGGTCGGGCGCGGGGGCAGCGGGCAGGGCTGAAACCAGGGGCTGAGCCGACGAACGGGCATGAGGCTGCCCGGCCACCGGGCCCAATGGCAGCGTTGCCAGTAGCAGCCAGCACAATTTCCGTAACCTTCCCTGATGAGCCACCGTCCTGCGTCCGCTTTTTTTGCACGAAGGTAAAGCCGGAACCGGCGCGGGTAATGGAAGCCTGCCGTTTCGCCGCCACGCACTGGCTGGTCGCTTGCGTGATAACAGGAGTCGTACCAACCTGCTCCAGCAGCACCCGCCGCGTTACGGGCGGTGCGTCGCAGTTGCCGGCAGCGCCGAGCTGCACCAAGGCCGAAACCCTTAAAACAGTCCCAGCTGCGCCTTGGGCCGCTTCAGCAGCTCCTGGGCGCGGGCCACTTCCTCGGCCGTGACATCGACCGGGCCGGTGGGCTCGGGGCGGGGGACTTCGGCAGCATTCTCGCCGGGCCTGGGCGTAGCGGCGCGTTTCTTCACTTCGCGGCGCTGGGGCTCGGGGCCTTCGTCGGTGAGCAAGCTGAGGGCGTGGATTTTGAAGTAGTTGAGCTTGTTGCCCATCGCCTTCCAGCCTTTCACGTCGATGAATTCGTGCAGGCCAATCTGCTCTTTCTCCTTGTCGGCCTTTTTGTCCTTCTGCAAGGTTATTTCCACCAGCGGCTCGGGGTTGGCCGTCACGGCCAGCAGCTTCGAGCCTTTGGTTTCGGCAATGAAGGTGAAGCGCTTGTCGAGCGTGCTGGTTTCAATCTTGAACCGCTTGACGTAGTGAATTTTGGTATCGCCGTCCACGTACACGGCGCTGAGCACGGTTTCGGGCTCCAGCTTGCGCAGAATCAAGATGTTGGGCACGTCGAAGTGCAGGCCGGGGTCGGGCGCTTTCAGCTCGTAGCTGCCGTCCTTGTACACCACCAGCACCGTGTTTTCGGTATCGAACGTGCCCAGGTAGCGCCCGTGGCCGGCCGTGTTGAGGCGGCCCACCACGCTGTCGAAGAACATTTCGCGGCCGCCCAGCGTGGAGTCGCCCAGCGCTTTCTGGGTAATTTTCTTGATGGGCTGCTTGGTCACGATGTTGCCCATCGAGCCCTTGCCTTTGATGGCGAGGTCGGCAAAATCGAAGTCGAACTGCTTCACCCGCGCCGGCGCTTTGTCGGAAAGCTGCACGCTCACAATCTCCGACTCCGAATTGGGGTTGGCCGTGAGGTACAGGGTTTTGGTGCCCTTGGTGCCTTTGGTCAGGTCGTACACCTTGTCGCGGGTGATGCCCGACACCAGGAAGCGCTTGGCGAAGCTGATGCCCGACGCGCCGTCCAGGTACACCATGTTGTATACCAGCCGGTCGTCGTTCTTGTTGTACACGCCCACGTGCAGAATGTCCTTGCCCACGAAGGTCTTCTCCGCGATTTTGCTCACCGTAAAGGTGCCGTCGCGCCGGATGGCGATGATGTCGTCCAGGTCGGAGCAGTCGCAGATGGTGACGGCGTTTTCGTCCTTCTTCAGGCCGTAGCCCACGAAGCCGTCGGCGTAGTTCACGTAGAGCTTCTGGTTGGCCACGGCCACTTTCTGGGCCGTCACCACGTCGAAAGTGCGGAGCTGGGTTTTGCGCTCGCGGCCCGCGCCGTACTTCTTCAGCAGGCCCTTGAAGTAGTTGATGGCGTAGCGCGTGAGGTTGGCCAGGTGGTCGGCCACTTCGGCCAGCTCCGCTTCCAGGCGCTGCAGATACTCGTCGGCCTTGAAGGCGTCGAACTTCGAGATGCGCTTGATGCGGATTTCGGTCAGGCGCGTCAGGTCGTCCTCCGTAATGGCGCGGCGCAGCACGATGCGCTGGTCGTCGGCCCGGGCCTTCTCCCCTGCCACGCGCACAAATTTCTTCAGGCCCTTGTCGATGGTTTCGAGAATCTCGGCCCAGGTTTCGCACTCCTCAATCTTGCGGTAGATGCGGTTTTCGATGAAAATCTTCTCCAGCGAGGCATCGTGCCACTTCTCCCACAGCTCCTCCTGGCGAATTTCCAGCTCGCGCTCCAGCAGGCGCACCGTGGCCTTGGTGCTCTGGCGCAGCACGTCCTCCACGCCCACGAAGCGGGGCTTTTCGTCGATGATGACGCAGGTATTGGGCGAGATGCTGATTTCGCAGTCGGTGAAGGCGTAGAGCGCGTCCATCGTCAAATCAGGCGACACGCCGGCGGGCAGCTGCACCTGGATTTCCACGTTGGCCGCCGTGTTGTCGACCACCTTCTTAATCTTGATTTTGTTGGCTTCGCTCGCCTTCACGATGCTTTCCATCAGCGCCGTGGTGGTGGTGCCGTAGGGAATGTCGCGGATGATGAGCAGGGTCTTGTCCACCTTCTCGATGGTGGCGCGCAGGCGGATTTTGCTGCCGCGCAGGCCCGAGTTGTAGTTGCTCACGTCGCACAGGCCGCCGGTCGAAAAGTCCGGAAACAGCTGCACCTCGTGCCCCCGCAGCACCTCAATGCTGGCCTCGCACAGCTCGCGGAAGTTGTGGGGCATAATCTTGGTGCTCAGGCCCACGGCAATGCCCTCCACGCCCTGCGCCAGCAGCAGCGGGAATTTCACGGGCAGGGTCACGGGCTCGCGCTTGCGGCCGTCGTAGCTCAGCTGCCACTCGGTGGTGTCGGGGTTGAACACCACGTCGAGCGCGAACTTGCTCAGGCGGGCTTCGATGTAGCGGGCGGCGGCGGCGCTGTCGCCGGTGCGCACGTCGCCCCAGTTGCCCTGGTGGTCGATGAGGAGGTCTTTCTGGCCCAGGTTCACGATGGCATCGCCGATGCTGGCATCGCCGTGCGGGTGGTACTGCATGGTCTGCCCGATGATGTTGGCCACCTTGTTGAGGCGGCCGTCGTCCATCTCCTTCATGGCGTGCAGAATGCGGCGCTGCACGGGCTTGAGGCCGTCCTCGATGGCCGGCACGGCCCGCTCCAGAATAACGTAGCTGGCGTAGTCCAGAAACCAGTTCTGGTACATGCCACGCACGGTGGCCACGTCGTGAATGGTTTCGCCGGGTGAGAAGCGGGGCTCTTCCTCGGTTTCGGGCTCGGCCTCGATGGCCACGGCTTCTATGACGGCCGCAGTGTGGCCAAACAAGTCGGCCCCGGCTCCGGGCTGCGGTTCGGCATCGTCAGCCGATTCTTCAGCCGCCGGCACTTCCGCTGCGGCGGTCGGAAACTCGGTGGACTCTTCGGCATCGGCGTCCGCCGCTGGCGAGAAGGCCCCCAGGTCGAAATCGACCGAATCGCCGGGCTGTAAAAAATTTTGGTCGGGAGCGTCGGAAGCAGGAATATCGGGAGTGGCCACGGAGGAAACGAATGAGGTCGGCGTACTGCCGTCAAAAATACCGGAATCAGCGCGGAGCGCAATAAATTACAATTTCAGCCAGCGGCAGATAGTTCCCAAATTTCTTAGCGAACGGCAGCAAATCCGCACCTGGCCATCAGGCCACAACATTGGCTCTTGCCTCAAATTACGCCATTTTAGCGCAAAAAAGCAAGCTAATCAGACTAGTGAAGGCGCCAGGCGTTCTACCCCGGCTAGCAACGGCCGCCGCCGGCCTCAGCCCGGAAAGAAAAAAGCCCGAACCAAAGGCTCGGGCTTTTCCGTGGAATTTGTCGGCTAGTCTACCCCTAGGCGACGGTTCAAACGTACGCACAAAAATTTTATTTCCAAACATTCGCTACGCATTCAGGAAATTTTCAGGGGTCAGCGGGCGGGCCTTGCGCGGCCCTTCTGCATGCCTGGAAGCTACGCTGGCCGTATGCGCCCCACGAAAACGCCCCCGCCCGAAAGACCGGACGGGGGCGCTGAAGCCTGCGGCGAAGACGCCGCGCTAGGCCAGGTCTTCCTCCGCCACTTCGGCCACGGGCAGCACGTCGGAAGTGATGAGGTCCTTTTCGAGGCGCAGGTTGTCGATGATGAATTCCTGGCGGGCGGGCGTGTTTTTGCCCATGTAGTAGGTGAGCACCTGCTGAATGCTGCGGTCGGACTGCAGAATGACGGGCTCCAGCTTGATGTTCTCGCCGATGAACTTGCCGAACTCCTCCGGCGAAATCTCGCCCAGCCCTTTAAAGCGGGTGATTTCGGGGTTGCGGCCCAGCTTCTTCATCGCGGCCTGCTTCTCCTGCTCGGTGTAGCAGTAGATGGTGTCCTTCTTGTTGCGGACGCGGAAGAGCGGCGTTTCGAGGATGAACACGTGGCCGTTGCGCACCAAATCGGGGAAGAACTGCAGGAAGAACGTGAGGATGAGCAGGCGGATGTGCATACCGTCCACGTCGGCATCGGTGGCCACCACCACGCGGTTGTAGCGCAGGCCTTCGATGCCTTCCTCAATGTTGAGGGCGTGCTGCAGCAGGTTCAGTTCCTCGTTCTCGTACACGATTTTCTTTTTCAGGCCGTAGCAGTTCAGCGGCTTGCCGCGCAGGCTGAACACGGCCTCCAGCTCCACGTTGCGGCTCTTGGTGATGCTGCCGCTGGCCGAGTCGCCCTCGGTGATGAAGAGCGTGGTGAGTGCCTCTTTTTCGGCGCCGTCCTTGGCGTTTTCGCCCAGGTGGAAGCGGCAGTCGCGCAGCTTGCGGTTGTGCAGGTTGGCTTTTTTGGCGCGCTGGTTGGCCAGCTTTTTCACGCCGGCCATGTCTTTGCGCTCCCGCTCGCTCTGCTCGATGCGCTTGCGCAGGTCCTCGGCAACTTTGGGGTTCTTGTGCAGGTAGTTGTCGAGGTTGTCCTTGACGAAATCGACGATGAAGCCGCGCACCGTGGGGCCGTCCTCGCCCATGTTCACGCTGCCGAGTTTGGTTTTGGTCTGGCTTTCGAACACCGGCTCCTGCACCCGCACCGAGATGGCGGCAATGATGCTGGCCCGGATGTCGGCCGCGTCGTAGTCCTTCTTGTAAAACTCGCGCACGGCCTTCACCACGGCCTCGCGGAAAGCCGCCAGGTGCGTGCCGCCCTGCGTGGTGTACTGGCCATTGACGAAGGAGTAATACTCCTCGCCGTAGTCGTTGCCGTGCGTCATGGCCATCTCGATATCCGGCCCTTTCAGGTGGATGATGGGGTAGCGCATGCTTTCCTCGTCGGCTTTGCGGGACAGCAGGTCGCGCAGGCCGTGCTCGGAGTAATACTTCTGACCGTTGAAGTTGATGGTCAGGCCGGCGTTGAGGTAGACGTAGTTCCAGATTTGATTTTCGAGGTACTCCGGGATGAAGCGGTAGTTCCTGAAAATCGTTTCGTCGGGCTGGAACACCACCAGCGTGCCGTTGCGCTGGCTGGTTTTGGTGGGCTTGGGGTCGCTCACGAGCTTGCCCTGGGCAAACTCGGCGGCTTTCAGGGTGCCCTCGCGCACGCTTTGCACCAGGAAGTAGCCGCTGAGGGCGTTCACGGCCTTGGTGCCCACGCCGTTCAGGCCGACGGACTTCTGGAAAACCTTGCTGTCGTACTTGCCGCCGGTGTTGATTTTGCTCACCACGTCCACCACCTTGCCCAGCGGAATGCCCCGGCCGTAGTCGCGCACCTGCACCTTGGAGTCCGAAATCTTGATGTCGATGGTGCGGCCGTGGCCCATCACGTGCTCGTCGATGCAGTTATCGACCACTTCCTTCACCAGCACATAAATGCCGTCGTCGTAGGCTGAGCCGTCGCCGAGCTTGCCGATGTACATGCCGGGCCGCAGGCGGATGTGCTCGCGCCAGTCGAGCGAGCGGATGCTGTCTTCGTTGTAGCCGTGGTCGGGGGTTTTGGTGGGAGCTTCCGGTTCGGCGGCAAGTAGTTCGTCTTTCATTCCAAAAAATACGTAAGCGGGGCAGATTTCAAGTAAAATAACGCAGAAAACGGCGGGCTACCAAGCCAGCGGCTGCCATTGAGCTTAGCCGGAATCGCCAAATTATTTAGTTTTCAACACCAATTGCCGGGCCGCGGTTCACGCGGTGCGCGGCTTGGCACCGTGGCTTTTGCCTGACTGGCCGCCCGTCGGCGGCCTTAATCACCCTTCATCCTGCCTGCTATGCTCCCACGCCCTACCCTTCCGCGTCCCAACGGCTTCAACCTGCCCAGCAACATTCCCTCGCCCACGCGCCACCACGCGCCGGCCGAGGTGAAGCAGTCGCCGGTTGTCCACTACACCTTCCTGCTCATTGGCATGTCGCTGCTGGTATTCGTGCTGCGCAAGCTCGATAGCGTGCTGCTGCCCATCCTGTTTGCGGCGCTGCTGTCGGTGCTGCTGCTGCCGCTGGTGGTGCGCCTGGAAAAGTGGAAGTGGCCGCGCATCTGGGCCATCATTGTGGCGCTGCTGCTCGTGGTCATTGCCCTCACGGGCCTGGTTTATCTGTTTGGCACCCAATTGATGAGCCTGCGCGACGAATGGCCCAAGCTGCAGGAAAAGAGCCTCGAATATTTCGACTCGGTGCAGCAGTGGGCCAGCGCGAAGTTTGGCTACCAGCCCATGAGCAAGGAAGAGCTGATTGATTCTTCGATGAAGTCGGTGAAGAAATCGGCGGGCGGCTTTCTGGGGTCCACGCTCAGCACCACGGCCGGCGTGCTGAGCGTGACCACGCTGATACCCATCTACATTTTCTGCTTTCTGTATTACCGCGACCACATGCGCCAGTTCCTGTTCCGCTTCGTGGCTCCCGACAAGCGCACCACCGTGCTGCACACGATGGATAGCATCCAGACCGTCGTGCAGGCCTATATTCAGGGGTTGTTCACGGTCATTGTGGTGGTGTCGGTGCTCAACGCCATCGGGCTGCTGCTGCTGGGGGTGAAATTCGCCATCTTTTTCGCCATTTTCGCTTCGGTGCTGGCCGTCATTCCCTACATCGGCATCATGGTGGGCTCGTCCATTCCGGCGCTGGTTACGCTGGTCGAAACCGGCTCGCCGGGCAAGGCGGCGGCCGTGGTGGGCGTGTTTATGTTCGTGCAGTTTCTGGAGGGCAATTTCATTACGCCCATGATTACGGGCTCGAAGGTGAGCATCAACCCCATGGCCGCCATCGTGGCCCTTATTCTGGGTGGCGAGCTGTGGGGCACGCCGGGCATGATACTGAGCATTCCGCTGGTGGCGGTGCTCAAAGTGGTGTTCGATGCCAGCAAAGCCACCGAGCCCTGGGGCTTTCTGCTGGGCGACGTGACCGATGGGGAGGACACGCAGACCGATACGTCGGACGACAAGCCGGGCTTTTTCAGCAAGGCGTGGCGCATGATTAAGCGGATGTGAGCCTGATATACAAGATGGGCCGGCAGCAGCAAGGTTTCGGCCGAAGGCCAGTAGCCGCGCCCCAGGGCCGGCCCGCTGAACAAAGCAAATTCGGCCTTTTAGGCAAAGTAGGCCGGGTGAGGACTGCCTAATTTTGCATGGTCAGCAAGCGCTGCACGCCGCAACAAGCGGCCTGGCCGAGCGCTGCTGCCATCCATCACTATGACCGTCAAGCAGCTGAATCACTACGCGGAAATGGTAGTAGCCTGTAGTGGCGACCAACGCTACGGAGGAGAAATAGCCGCCGACGATGCTGTGCTGGTAGGCGTGCTGGCGGGCGAGCTGAAGGTGGTGCAGGCCAACCGCACCCACTACTGCGGACCGGGCGACACGGTGTTGCTGCCACGCCGGCAGCCGGCCACGCTGCTGAAGTCCCCCAAGGATGGCATTGCGTACCAGGCCGTAATCATGAAGCTGCCCACGGCGCTGGTGCAGGCGTACTACGCCGGGAATCCGCCAACGGGTACTTCGGCAACTCGCGGCCCGGTAGTTTTTCCGGAAAACCCGCTGCTGCAGAGCCTCTTTGCCTCGCTGCTGCCCTACCTGGAACTGAAGCAGCACTTGCCGGCAAAGCTGCTGGCTGGCAAGGTGACGGAGGCGATTGAAACTTTGCGCAGCCTCGACCGGCACAGCGACGGCGTGCTGGCCGACTTTGCCGAGCCCGGCAAGCTCAATCTGGTGGAGTTTATGGAGGCGAACTACATGTTCAACATGCCCCTGGCCAGGTTCAGCGCCCTCACGGGCCGTAGCCTGACCACGTTCAAGCGTGATTTTAAGAAAGCCTTTCGGCTCAGCCCCCAGCGCTGGCTGACGCAGAAAAGGCTGACGCTGGCACATTACCAGCTGGCAGAAAAGAGCAGAAAGCCCGTGGAACTCTACCTGGAGGTAGGTTTTGAGAACCTGGCGCACTTCTCGTACGCCTTCAAAAAGCACTTCGGCTACCCGCCAACTGCCCTGACCGGGCGGGCCGGCCACCACCCCCTGCCGGCTGGCTGAGCCGCGGGCATTGATGCCACGCTGATACCAAAAGGGCCCTGCCAATGACCGGCCGCAGCTGCCCGCTGCCCGCCGCCAGGGTACGCCGTGCCGTTAGCAAACGCCCCAACCAAACCCTAACAACTTAATCATCAACATTATCAAGTCCAAGTAGCCAACATAACGCTACCGGATTTTCTTTTTCCCCCACTTGTTCATGCAACTCATGAAATCAGCATTGGTAACCGGCGCAAACAAAGGCATTGGCCTGGAAGTGGCCAAACAACTCGCACAGCAGGGCTATTTTGTGTACCTCGGCAGCCGCGACCTCGAAAACGGGCAAGCGGCCGTGGCCCGGCTTCGGGCCGCCGGGCTGCCCACCCTTGAAGCCGTTCGGCTCGACGTCACCCGTCCCGATTCCATCCGGGCGGTCCGGGCGCTAATTGGCGAAAAAACGCCGGCGCTGGACGTGCTGGTCAACAACGCCGGCATCTCCGGCGGATTTCCGCAAGATGTTCGGCAAGCCACGCCGGAGCAGTTTCGGGCCGTGTTCGAAACCAACGTGTTTGGCGTAGCCGGCGTCACGCAGGCCTTCCTCGATTTGCTGTCCGCCGCGCCGCAGCCGCGCATTGTCAATGTAAGCTCCGCCATGGCGTCCCTGGGCCTGTACGCGGACTTCGACAACGAAAACTTTGCCCTGCGGGTCCCCGTGTATCAGGCTTCGAAAACGGCCCTGAACATGTACACCCTTAACCTGGCCTACGAGCTGCGCGATACCCCGTTCAAAGTCAATGCGGTATGCCCCGGCTATACCAGAACCGACTTTACGGGCCAGCAAGGCACCAGCACGGTGGAAGAAGCCGGGCAGCGCATTGTAAAGTATGCGCTGCTTAGCCCGGACGGGCCCACCGGCAAGTTTTTCAGCGAAGAATATTTTCCGGCCCCGGCAACCTGTCCCTGGTAATCCCGGCCCGGGCGGCTATTTAACTGGTGGAAAAAGGCAGCCGCACCGGCTGCCTTTTTTATTGTGCAACCTTCTGCCGGGCTAAGTTTGTTAGCTTTCTTTTCGACCCTCTTCCGCGCGACGCTTTGTACGCCATCATCGACCTCGAAACCACCGGCGGGCAGCCCACCCAGGACCGCATCACCGAAATCGCCATCTACATCCACGACGGCGAGCGCATCGTGGACGAGTTTGCCACGCTGCTCAACCCCGGCCGGGCCATTCCGCCGTTCATTACCCAGCTCACGGGCATCACCAACGACATGGTGAGCGACGCGCCCAAGTTCCACGAAGTGGCCCGCAAAGTGGTGGAAATGACCGAAGGCTGCGTGTTCGTGGCCCACAACGTGCGCTTCGACTACTCGTTTCTGAAGAAGGAGTTTGCCGACCTGGGCTACAACTACTCGCGCAAAACCCTGTGCACCGTGCGGCTCTCGCGCAGCCTCATTCCGGGCCAGCCCAGCTACAGCCTGGGCAAGCTCTGCCAGAACATCGGCATTCCGCTCGAAGGCCGGCACCGCGCCGCCGGCGACGCCCACGCCACGGCCCTGCTCTTCGGCAAGCTGCTGAAGATTACCAGCGAAAGCGACGACCTGCCCCACGGCCAGGACACCAGCCACACCCTGGCCCGCGTGGATGCGCTGGCCCCCGCTGGCCGCAACCCTAGGTCAGCGGCAGCTAAGCCCGACGGCACCAAAGCCCCCTCGCCCAAGCGCGTAGCGGCCGTGCAAACGGCTATTCGCGAGGCGCTCATGCCGCCGCTGCTGCCGGCTTCGGTGGTGGCCAGCCTGCCGCAGGCCACGGGCGTGTACTACTTTCATAACGAGGCGGGCGAGGTGATTTACGTGGGCAAGTCCATCAACATCTACAAGCGCATTCAGCAGCACTTTGCAGTGGACGTGAAGTCGCGCAAGAGCCTGGATTTCAAGAATTCCATTGCCGATATCACCTGGGAGCTGACGGGCTCAGAGCTGGTGGCGCTCTTGTACGAGTCGCACCTCATCAAGCAGCTCAAGCCGGCCTACAACCGGGCCCAGCGACGCTCGGTGTTTCCGGCCGGCATCTACCTGCGCACCAACGAGGACGGCTACAAGGTGCTGGCCTACGGCCGGGCCGATGCGCGCAACGCCGAAATCCCCATTATTGCGCTCGGCAACCAGTACAAGGCCCAGGGCTTCCTCTACCACAAGGTGGCCAAGTACAACCTCTGCCAGAAGCTGTGCGGGCTGTATAAAACGCCCGGCCCGTGCTTCGACTACCAAGTGCACCGCTGCCAGGGCGCGTGCGTGGGCCAGGAGCCGCCGGAGAGCTACAACCTGCGCGTGGACGAGGCCATCGACAGCATCAGCTACGAGCACGAGTCGTTCGTGGTCATCGGGCCGGGCCGCACGGAGCTGGAAAAGAGCATTGTGCTGGTCGAGAACGGCCGCTACCGGGGCTTCGGCTACGTGGATGAGACGTTTTCGGCCCGCAAGCTGGCCGATTTCCGCGACGCCATCAAGCCTTATACCGATAACAAAGACATTCAGCAGATTATCCGGAACCATCTACGCATCAAGCGCAAAGGCGAGCGGGTGAAGGTGTTTGGCTGAGGGCAAGCCGAAGCAGGCACACTCCAGGGGGCTGGCATCAGCAGACAGCTGAACAGTAGATAGCGGGGGCGATGGTAGCTTTGTTGGGCATATCTACCCTTTTCAGCTCCGAAACAGATGCCGCTCCAAGAAGAAAGACCTGGCCGAATAGCATTGGCCCAGAACTACATGCCTGCACTGACGGGCATTCGGGCGGTTGCCGCTGCCATGGTTTGCTTTCACCACTTCAATCCGCTGGCACGATTTAAAACCGATACGGGCATTAAGCGACTGGCTTTCGGATTTATACAGGAGATGCACATTGGCGTGTCCATTTTCTTTGTCCTGAGCGGATTCCTGATATGCTACCGCTACTACAGCACGGCTCCGGCCCTGAGCCGGCAGTGGTTTGGCCGCTATATGATGAACCGGGTGGCGCGCATCTACCCCATGTTCCTGCTCGTAACGCTGCTCACCTTTTTTTTGATTGAGCATAATCCTGCGCGCTACGAGTCGGCTCCGCTTTACGCCCATTTGCTCCCGGGCGAACGCCTGGCAGTGTTCGGGCTGAATCTGACGCTGCTGAAAGGCTTTTTTGAAAACTACATCTTTACCGGAGTTGGCGCCGCCTGGACGCTGACGGTGGAGGAGTGCTTTTATCTGGGTGCGCCATTTTTCATGTTGGCGATGTACTTCAACCGCTGGGCGCTGGTGTGGCTGCCGGTAGCCTGCCTGCTGCTCGGCCTTGTGTTGGTACAAACCGTGGGCAGCCTCGATTTCCACGGTCTGTTCAGCAACGATAAATTCATGCTGAACCGCACATTCCTGGGTCGGTGCCTGGAGTTTTTCGCCGGGATGGGCCTGGGACTGTACGTGCTGCATCAGCGGGCCAACAGTCCGGAACAACTAAACCGACGCGGGAGCTGGTGCACCTGGCTGGGCTCGGGGCTGCTCATCGGGATGCTGCTTTGGCTGGCGCTGGTGAGCATTGACAGCATCTACGACTCGAAAGTGCTCTACGCCGGCATTTTTATCAATAATGTCCTGCTGCCGATACCCATCGTGCTCTTGTTCTACGGCCTGCTCACCGAGCAGAGCCTTCTTCGGAAACTGCTTAGCACCCAGCTGATGGACACGCTGGGAAAAAGCTCCTACATCTTTTACCTGATACACGTCGGGGTTGTGAATACCCTGTTGGCCAGGTACGTTATCCACAACTCCGTCATTCAGTTTATTTTACTAAATGTGATTTCCGTGCTGCTGTACAAGTACGTAGAATCGCCTCTTCATCAGTGGCTTAAACCCCGCCCATTGCTGGTGGCCTCACGCGCCTAGCCGCACTTGCCTGGCACTAGCGCCAAAAAAACGCCCCGCTTCCGGACAGCGCCGGGGCTATTTCAGGAGCGGCGGGCTGCTTGCTCCCGGCCGGCCTATTTCACCACCTCGACCCAGCCTTTGAGCTGCCGGCCCGAGGTGGCATTGACCAGCAGAAAATAATACACCCCGGCGGCCTGCCCGGCCGCGCCCCACTGGTTGTCGTAGTGCGCCTGCTGGTACACCAGCCCGCCCCAGCGGTTGAATACCTGCAGGTTCCAGCCCTTGAACTCCAGGCCCTGCAACACGAAGGTGTCGTTGTCGGAGTCGTTGTTGGGGGTGATGATGTTGGGGATTTTAAACGGGCAGTCATCGCCGTAGCGCACCCGGGTTTCGGCGGTGGTGCCGCAGCCCCGGGCATTGGTTACGGTAACGACGTAGCGCCCCGATGCGCGGGCTGCCAGCCGGGGGGCGGTGCTGCCGTCCTGCCAGCGGTAGGTGGTGCCGGCGGGCTGCGGGCCGGGGTCGAGGACGAGACTGTCCTCGACGCAAATGACGTATTCCGGACGCAGGGTGAGCGTGGGTGAGGGCACAAATGCCAGCCGCAGGGTGTCGCGCACCGTGCATTGCTGGGGTGGGGTCACCTCTACCCAGTAGAGGCCGGGGGCTGTGGCCCGGAGCTGGGAAGCGGTGCTGCCATCCTGCCAGCGGTAGGTGGTGCCCGGCGGCTGGGCGGGCGTGATAGTGAGCAGCGCATTACTGATGCTGCTGTTGCAATCCGTCGCGGCGTTGGATTGCAGCCGGGCTGGGCTGCGCGGCAGGATGCGGACGGTCTGGGCGTAGGTGCGGGTGGTGCCGCTCACTTCGTGCATCGTCATGGTGGCCACGTAGGTGCCCACTCGCAGGTAGCGGTGCTGCACTGCGGGGCCGCTGGCCGTGTTGCCGGGGTTGGCCGGGTCGCCAAAATTCCAGGTGAACACGGCATCGGGAATGGCGGGGTACACCGAGGCAGTGAAAAAGCTGGTTTCGCCTTCGCACACATCGGTGCCCAGCAGCCCGTAATTGAGCAGCACCGTGCCCGGCACGGGCGGACGCACCATGACGTTGGGCAGCCCCAGGTAGCTGCCCCTCCCCGTCCACACCACCCCGTTGGCACGGTAGGCACAGCCGAGGCCGGGAGTGTCGGGCGCATCGATAACGCCCACCGAAGTGCTGCCGAAGTTCTGGTAGCACGCCACGTATATCTTGTTATCGGCCGCGAGCTGCAGGGCCCCGCCGTACACCACTATGGAAAACTGAATCTGGCTTCCGGTGACCAGGTTGTACTGCGTGATGCTGGAGCCGGAAGTAGCGTAGAGCAGGTTGCCATTGGGCGAGAACTCAACACCGTAGAAACCCGCCAGTATGTTGGGGCTATTGAGCAGGCCCAGCAGGCGGGGGTTCGAGACAATGCCGGTGCCGTAGTTGAAGTCGAACAGCTCCAGGCTGTTGTTGTACTGCGCCACGGCCAGCTGCCGGCCATCGCGCGAGGCTCTCATGTAGCCGATGCAGTTGTAGTCGCGGCGCGGGTTGTTGCCGCCCTGGTGAATGATGCCGCCCGCCGACAGCACGGGCGTGGTGGCCAGGCCCGTGGGCGTGAGCAGGTAAGCCAGGAAGACGTTGCTGTTCCAGGCGTGCACCAGTATCCAGATGTCGCGCTGGTTGGCATGGCGCACGGCCAGCAGCTTTTCCGTCAGCCGGCCGTCGCCCACGGGCACCTGCACGGGGTTGTTCTTGGTGGTGACTTCGCCCAGCCCGCCCTGCCGGGCCATGTCCACCACGGAATAGCGCAGGCCGCCGCGCAGGCCATTTTCGGCCGCATCCACGGTGAAAACATAATACTCGGTGCTGCTGCCGGGCCGGGGCACCGCCACCACCCCCTGCGATGCCGAGTTGGGCAGCAGCTCGGTGCGGGTGCTGTCTTTGAAAGCGCCCATGTCGCGGCCGTTCACCAGCTTCCGATGCAGCCGGTTCCAGGCGTAGATGCCGTTGGTATAGAACAGGAGGTTGCCCTGGGCATCGGAAATCGCCGCTGAGCCCTCGCCGGAGGTCATCACGCCATCGGAAAGGGCGCGGGCCGTGCCGCCGGTGAAAGAAATGCCGGCCCGATTGCCGAAATACCAGGTGTCAAATTCTTTTTGCGCCACGGCCCCCTGGTGCCCGAGGGCCAGCACCATGGTCAGCAGCAGCAGTTTCAGTGCGTAGCTTTTTTTCCGTAAGCTCATGTTTCAGGCGGTGAAAAATGTGGTAGAAAGAATGTTAGCCGGAGGCCGCTGCATTCGGGAAGCCGGCCGGCTGCATTCGCTGAAAAGGAACTGAAAACCACCGGGAAAATTATGCCAGAGCTCGTCACAGCTGGCCCCAGGCGGCGGAGGTACCCCGCCCGCTTATCGGGCGTTGGCCACAAAAAAGCCTCGCTTCGGCAGCGAGGCTTTTTTGTGGCCGGGGTGATGGGCCGGCTACTGCTTGCCGGCCAGAATCTCATCCACCACCAGCGGGTCAAGGAGGGTGGTTACGTCGCCGAGGTTGGAGGTTTCGCCCTCGGCCACTTTGCGCAGGATGCGGCGCATGATTTTGCCGGAGCGGGTTTTGGGCAGGCCCGACACAAGCTGAATCTTGTCGGGCTTGGCGATGCGGCCAATGTTGGCCACCACGGCCTCGATGATGCTGGACTCGACGCGCTGGCGGTCGATGTCGTTGTCGGGCACCCCGTTCTGGCAGATGACGTAGGCATAGATGCCCTGGCCTTTCACGTCGTGCGGGTAGCCCACCACGGCGCTTTCCACCACCTCGGGGCTTTGGTTGATGGCGTTTTCGATTTCGGCCGTGCCAAAGCGGTGGCCCGAAACGTTTATCACGTCATCAACGCGGCCAATGATGCGGTAGAGGCCGTTTTCGTCGCGCCGGGCGCCGTCGCCGGTGAAGTAATAGCCGGGATACGGCTGGAAATACGTCTGGCGGGCGCGCTCGTGGTCGCCCCAGGTGGTGCGGATGATGCCCGGCCAGCTGGCCTTGATGGCAAGGTAGCCTTCCTGGTCATTGCCTTCGATTTCGGTGCCGTCCTGGTTCAGCAGCACGGGCTGCACGCCGGGCAGCGGCAGGCCGGCGCGGGCCGGCACGCTGGGCGTGATGCCCGCCATGGCCGATATCATGATGCCGCCGGTTTCGGTCTGCCACCAGGTGTCCACGATGGGGCAGCGGCCCTTGCCCACGTGCTGGTGATACCAGTGCCAGGCCTCTTCGTTGATGGGCTCGCCCACCGAGCCGAGCACGCGCAGGCTGCTGAGGGAGTAGGCCAAAACGTGGTCGATGGGCGCGGCCATGAGGCTGCGGATGGCTGTGGGCGCGGTGTAGAAAATGGTGACGTGGTGCTTGTCAATCACCTCCCAGAAGCGGCCGGGCGAGGGAAACGTGGGCACGCCCTCAAACAGCAGCGTGGTGCTGCCGGCCAGCAGCGGGCCATACAGCCCGTAGGTGTGGCCCGTGACCCAGCCAATGTCGGCGGTGCACCAGTACATGTCGTTTTCCTCCACCTGAAACACGTTGCGGAAGGTGTAGTCGGCCCACACCATGTAGCCGGCCTGGGTGTGCACCACGCCCTTGGGCTTGCCGGTGCTGCCGCTGGTGTAGAGGATAAACAGCGGGTCCTCGGCGGCCATTTCTTCGGCCGGGCAGTCTTTCTCCACGTCTTTCACCTCGTCGTGGTACCACACGTCGCGGCCCTCCTTCCACTGCACGGGCCAGCCGGTGTGCTCCACCACGATGACGCGCCGCACGCCGGGGCACTGCTCCAGCGCCTCATCGACCACGCTTTTCACCGGGATTTGCTTCGCGCCCCGGTTCAGGCCGTCGGCGGTGAGGACGAAAGCGGCCTCGGCATCGTTGATGCGGTCGGCAATGGCAGTGGCCGAGAAGCCGGCAAAAATGACGCCGTGCACCGCCCCGATGCGGGCACAGGCCAGCACGGCCACGGCCAGCTGCGGAATCATGGGCAGGTAGAGCACCACCCGGTCGCCCTTCCGCACCCCGTTCTTCTTGAGCACGTTGGCAAACTGGCATACCTGCTCGTGCAGCTCGCGGTAGGTCAGGCGCAGGTGGCGGGTTTTGGGGTCGTTGGGCTCGAAGACGATGGCCAGCTTGTTGGCGCGCTGGGCCAGGTGGCGGTCGAGGCAGTTTTCGGTGATGTTGAGCGTGGCCCCGGCGTACCAGGTGCTGGTGCCGCCCGGCGAAAACTCGCCCCCGCGCACGGTATCCCACTTTTTGCGCCAGGTGAAGGGCTCGGCGGCGGCGGCCCAGAAGGCATCGGGGTTTTCAACGGACTGCTGGTAGTCGGCGTGGTATTCTTCGAGCGTGCGGGTGCGAATGGCGGACATGGGGTGGTTTGGCAATAAAGGCGTGAGCAGGTTTCCGGTGGCAAATAGAAGGCTTTTTGCCGGGAAAAACACCCATAGCGAAGGAATTGAGAGGATTGTGACAAAAGATGAGAGGATTACGGGCGCCGTTGCGCCAGCCCTACCCTAGTCCATGATGCGCACGTTGCGCGTATCCTTCATCAGCGCCGAGCCAATGGCCCAGCACAACAGGGCGATAACCACCGGGTAAATCAGCCCCGACAGCGCGGCGTGCTCCTTAAAGAACGTGCCGGCGGGCTGGGCCTTGGCCCACACGCCAATCCAGGTGGCCACCAGCGGCACGAAGCCCCCAAAAATGCCGTTGCCAATGTGGTAGGGCACCGAGAGCGAGGTGTAGCGCACCTTGGTGGGAAACAGCTCGACGAGGTAGGCGGCAATGGGGCCGTACACCATCGTCACGAACAGCACGAGGCAGAAGGTGAGCAGCGTGAGCATGGGCAGGTTGGGCGCGAGGGCTTTACTGACGGCTTCCACCGCTTTGCCGGCAGCATCCACGGTGGCAGGCGTGATTTCGGTGAGCGGGCCGGCGTAGGCCTTGATGCCGTGGAAGAGCGGCACCGTGAACAGCGCCGCGCACAGCATCCCGGTCATGATGATGCGCTTGCGGCCGATGCGGTCGGAGAGCGAGCCGAAGTAGATGAACAGCGGCGTAGCCGCCACCATGCTCACCACCAGCACGATGCTGGCATCAATCAAATCCAGCTTCAGGGCATTCTGCATGAAGGAATAGGCGTAGAACTGGCTGGTGTAGAACACCACGCCCTGCCCCATGGTGGCCCCAAACAGGGCAATGAGCACCAGGCGGCGGTTCACGGGGTTGGCAAAGGTGTCGCGCAGCGGGTTGGTGCTGGTTTTGCCTTCGGCCTTGGCTTTGGCGAAGAGCGGCGACTCGTGCAGCTGCTTGCGGATGTAGTAGGAGGCCACAATCAGCACGCCCGAGAGCAGGAAGGGAATGCGCCAGCCCCAGGTCTTGAAGTCGGCATCGGACATGGCTTTTTTGGTGAGCACAATCACCAGAATGCTCAGGATGAGGCCGGCCGTGGCCGTAATCTGAATGTAGCTGGTGAAGTAGCCGCGCCGGTTGTCGGGCGCGTATTCGGCCACGTAGGTAGCGGCCCCGCCGTACTCGCCGCCCAGCGCCAGGCCCTGAAACAGGCGCAGCACCAGCACGATGGCCGGCGCCACCCAGCCAATCTGGTCGTAGCCAGGCACCAGGCCGGTGGCCACGGTGGCCCCGCCCATCATGAGCAGCGTCAGCAGAAACGTGTATTTGCGCCCAATCATGTCGCCGATGCGGCCAAACACCACGGCCCCGAACGGCCGCACGATGAAGCCCACCCCAAACACGGCCAGCGCGCCCAGCAGCGTTTCCTCCGGCTTGCCCTTTGCCCCAAACAGCACCGGTCCGATGATGGCCGCCAGCGAACCGAAGATGTAGAAATCGTACCACTCGATGACCGTGCCCACCGAAGAGGCAGTTATCACCTGCCAGATTTGTTTGGTCGTGGTCGTGTTGTTGTCGTGCGCGACGGCCGCAGCCGACGATTCGATGGGTGGGATGAGCGGGGATTCCATGCGAGCAATAATTGAAAGCCGGAATGTAAGCACGCAATTGACACGCCCCACCTATCGCAGGCCTTGCGGGATTATTTTAAGCCGTTTGCACCCCTCCAGGTGCAACAAAGGCGTAGCGTTGCGCCGCCACCCCGATTCCGGCTCACGCGCCCACCACCACGGCCAGCAGGGCATCCACCGCCAGCCCCAGCCGGCGCATGTCCAGCCGGGCCAGGGTATCGGTGGCCTCGTGGTAGCTGTGGTTGCGGTAGAAGGCCGTATCGGTGAGCAGCACGGCCGGGTAGCCAAATTTCCAGTAGTTCAGGTGGTCCGAAAAGTCGATGCCCGGCAGCCAGGCCGGCGCTTTGAACCGCTTCACCGGCAGCTGCGCCCGTTGGCGGTAGTGCCGCGCAAACTGCCGCCCGAAACGGCCATTGCCAAATTTTTGCGCCACCGTCACGTAGTTGCCCCGGCTGCCATAAATCAGCTTCAGCGGCCCGATGGGGTACTGCTGGGTGTGTTTGCGGTCGTCGAAATAGCCCAGCATTTCGAGCGCCACCATGCCCCGCACCGGCACGCCGGCCGCCTTCAGGGCGGCGGCGTGCACGTGGCTGCCCATGTTTTTGGTCCGAAAGAATGGCGGCTCTTCCAGCGTGTAGGCCACCAGGTCGATGCGATAGGGCAGCGCCGGCTGCTGCCCCAGCAGCCGGGCCAGCTCCAGCAGGGCCGCCACGCCGGTGCCGTTGTCGTCGGCCCCGGGCTGGTCGCCGCACACGTCGTAGTGCGCCCCGACAATCAGGCGCGGGCCGTCTTTGGGGCCGAAGGACCCGAGAATGTTGCGGTAAGTTTGCCCGCGCACGGCGTAGGGCTGCTCGCCAACCTCCGTGGCGCCGGCCGCCCGCAGGTGCCGGGCCAGGTAGCGCCCCACCGAATCGAGCACGGCCGGGTGCTGGTAGTTGCGCGGCTGCGGCGTGGTCGTCAGAAACGCCAGGTGTCGGTGGAGCAGGGCAGTATCGGCGGGCAGGTTTTGCGCGGCGGCCGGCGCCGTTCGAACCCATCCCATGAGCAGCAGGGCCGCCAAAGTCATTTTCATGCGCCCAAGCTACTTAGCTTTGGCCAATCGTTTCGTTTCCGCGCCTTTTTCCCGCCCATGCTCGCCCCCACCCCGTCGTTCCACTCCCTCACGCCTGCCGACCTCACCCCCGCCCAGTGGCACCCGTTTCTGGTGGGCGCGGTGGCTCCGCGCCCGGTCGCCTTCGCCAGCACCATCGATGCCGCAGGCAACGTCAACCTTAGCCCCTTCAGCTTCTTCAACGCCTTCAGCTCCAACCCGCCCATCCTGGTGTTCTCGCCGGCAAACCGCGTGCGCGACAACACCCAGAAGCACACGCTCGAAAACGTGCGCGAGGTGCCCGAAGTCGTCATCAATATCTGCGATTACGCGCTGGTGGAGCAGATGTCGCTGGCCAGCACCGAGTACGGCAAAGGCGTCAACGAATTCACCAAAGCCGGCCTCACCGAGCTGGCTTCCGAACAGGTGCGCCCGCCCCGCGTAGCCGAAGCACCCGCCGCCTTCGAGTGCGTGGTGGAGCAGGTTATCGAGCTAGGCAAAAACCACGGCGCCGGCAACCTCATCATCTGCCGCATCGTGCGCGCCCACTTCCGCCCCGACATCCTCCTGCCCGACGCCACCGGCATCGACCCCTTCAAGCTCGACGCCGTAGCCCGCCTCGGCGGCGACTGGTACTGCCGGGCCAGCGGCGCCAGCCTCTTCGAAGTTCCAAAGCCCAACCGCCACATCGGCATAGGCATCGACCAGCTACCGGAGCACCTGCGCAACTCTGCTGTACTAACTGGCAATGAGTTAGGCCGCCTCGCCAACATCGAGCGTGACGCCCTGCCCACGCCGGAGCAAGTGGAGGAATTTAAATCCGAGCCGATGGTGGCTTATCTGCTCAACAAACACCGCGACGATGTTTCAGAGCGACAGAAGCACCTGCTGCAGCTGGGCCGCCAGTTGCTGGCCGAAGGGCGGCTCGTGGCGGCGTGGAAGGTGTTATCGATAGAATAGCTTTTCTCTATTCGAGAGACACTACCGATTCGTCATCAAATCGTATAGGTGCGATATTAAGCAAATGAGCCACCAGCACGGGCCGGGCATAGAAGGCGCGGGAAGTACTACCGTGCCCTGCCCCCTTAGTACGCGGCTGAATATATTTCCCTAAACGGCCAGTCAGAGCGTTGCCTTTGCGCACGGTTTCCCGGATGAGGTCATAATCGGCTTTTAAAGCCCGATACAACGCCGGATTTGTCAAATTAAATTCGGCAATGCTGTGCAATAAGGAATGTTCTTCCTGTTGGCTTTCGTGGATTCGGGCCACAATCAGCGTCTTGCGTAGCTTATTGTACAGGTGGCTTTCCTCAAACTCTTTCTGCGTAATTTCCACAGGGTCGAGCATTGTGATGGCAATGGTTTCTTTTACCCGCAAACTTCTATCACGCTTGCTACGCACCAGCGAAGTTGACTTCAATTCCCAGCTTCCAAAATTAGGCGCCCGCGAGCTATTTAATGGCAGGGATAAAAACCGTTCCAGCGTGTGCCCGGCCCAACCTTTGTTTTTCTTTCCGTCCTTAAAAATAGTGACCCCGTGGGCATGAGCGACCTGTACTAGGTCCTTATCAATTAACTGCTCCAGCAGTCTGACCGCATCGGCTCTTTCCATTTAAATATTCTTGGTAGCCAGCATTTCCAGCGCCGGGGTTCGGTTGCCCGAACTAGCAATGCGTCGTGGTGCTAGTAAGGTCGTAATTGAGAAGCCGGCAGCTTGATAAGCCTCCATAATGCGCGCCGTTGCTTGGTTAGTAATAACCATTGGTACTTTCTGTCGATTTAGCCAGCTTATCAAGCGTACTTGGTCGTCCCAAGTGAAATCTTCTTTTCCGTATTGGCTAAATGGCGTATCGTAGGGTGGGTCAACGTAGAGAAAATCATTATCCGTCACCTTTGTTTGCTCGAAATCATGACACGTTATTTGCCACTTGCTCAATCCTAACCGGTACGAAGAAAAGTCTTGTGTGTAGTTAATTTTCTTGTATCGTCCGAACGGAACATTGAACTCATTTTTGCTATTAAAACGACACAAGCCGTTAAAGCACGTACGATTCAAATAATAGAATAATTCGGCTGCTTTTTTAGAACGTGCCTCGCCGACTTTGATTAAACCGTTGAATTGTGTACGCGCCTCATAAAACGCGGATTCCTCATTATAAAAATCGGTGCTTGTGACTAAGCCTTTCTGCAACCACTGATAAAAATTTATCAGGTGCTCATTACTGTCTGACAATAATGCCTGGCCCGGTTTCAAACCCAACGCAACGCCCATTCCCCCAACAAATGGCTCTACCAGTCGGCGACTTTTGAACTGCTGCCAGATGGGCTGTAAGTATGGCAATAACCAACGCTTGCCTCCCGCCCATTTGAGCGCTGGAGTAAGCACACAATTCTCTGCCGTGGGATTGTAATCCGGGAATAATAAGCCTGCTATCTTATTCAAAATTCAATAATTAATTCCGCACCGCAATCAGCAGCCCCAACTCCTTATACCGCAGATTAAACTTCTTCGCAATCATCGCATTCGTGAGCGAGCCGCGGTAGATGTACACGCCGCTGCGGAAATGCTCGTTGGTGAACAGCACTTCGTTGATGCCGCCGTGCTGGCTGATTTCCTGGAGGATGGGCGTGAAGATGTTGCTCAGCGCGTTGGTGGCGGTGCGGGGCACGCGCGAGGCAATGTTGGGCACGCTGTAGTGGATGACATCGTATTTGCGGAACACCGGGTTGCTGTGGCTGGTCATCTCGCTGGTTTCGAAGCAGCCGCCCTGGTCGATGCTCACGTCGATGATGATGGAGCCGGGCGACATGCTGGCCACCATTTCCTCGGGCACCATGAAGGGAATGCGGCCGTCTTCCACCGCCAGCGCGCCGATGACGACGTCGGCCCGTCGGATTTGCTGGCTGAGGGCAAACGTATCCAACGTACTGGTGTAGAGCTGCATGCCCAAGTTGTGCTTGAGGCGGCGCAGCTTGTACAGGTGATTATCGAACACCTTCACCTCGGCCCCCAGGCCGGTGGCGGCGCGGGCGGCGTACTCGGCCACCGTGCCCGCCCCCAGGATGACGACCTGCGACGGCGGCACCCCCGTGATGCCGCCCAGAATGATTCCCTTGCCCTCGTTGGAGCGGGCCAGGTATTCGGCCGCAATCAGCATCACCGTCGAGCCCGCGATTTCGCTCATGGCGCGCACCACGGGGCGGGCCCCACTGGGGTCCTTCATCAGCTCGAAGCCGATGGCGTTGATTTTCTTGCGGGAGAGCGCGGCAATGTATTCCTGCGTCATCGAGCCCATTTGCAGGGCCGAAATCAGGGTTTGGCCGGGGTGCAGCAACTCGATTTCTTCGAGCGTGGGCGGGGCCACCTTCAGCAGAATGTCGGCCTTAAAAACTTCCTCGGTGGAATAGGCAATCTGGGCGCCGGCCTCAGAATAGGCGTGGTCGGCGTACTTGCTGGGCTCGCCGGCCCCGGCTTCCATCACCACCTCGTGCCCGGCCGATACGAGGTGCTGCACGGCCTCGGGCGTGAGGCCGAGGCGGTTTTCCTGGAGGGAAGTTTCGCGCGGCAAACCAATAAAGAGCTTGCGCTTGCGCGTTTCCACGGCCAGCATCGACTCCTGGGTGAAATAGGCACGGCTCGTGGCCAAAGATTCGAAACCGGAGGGTAGCTGTTCGGGCATAAGTGATGGAATTAAGAATAATAGTCTAAAAATTTACGCTGCCGGGCGCAAAGCCAACGGCTTGCTTTTCAATTTATATGCTATGCACTATTGATTCTTAACTGATAATTTTTAATTCGATTCGCCGGCTTTCGGCACTTAAGACTTCCAGGCGCACTTCGAGCCGGGGCGTGGGCAATAAAGCCGCCACACGGGCAGGCCATTCCACCAAACAAAGATACCCGGAATCGAGGTACTCCGTCGCGCCCATTCGTTCGGCCTCGTCGAGGGACTCGATGCGGTAAAAATCAAAATGATAGACGGGGCTTCCCTGGCCGTCGCGGTACTCGTTGACCAGCGCGAAGGTTGGGCTGCTCACATCGTCGGCCACGCCCAGGGCCGCGGCGAGGGCGCGAATGAGGGTGGTCTTGCCGGCCCCCATCTCCCCTTCGAAGGCCACCACCGTGCAGCCCGATTCGGCAATGGCGGCGTGCACCTGAGCAGCGGCAGCGGGCAACTCGGCCAGGCTGGCAACGGACAAGATTTTGGGAATCATGCACGAAAATACCGCCCGCCGGGCAGATAAGGGCTCTCGTTTTTGGAATATCCCCCTTCGTGCCACACCTTTACGTTTTGCTGAGTAGCCTAAGCAATTCATTTCAAAGCCGGTAAGCACTTGCCTGAAATATTGGAGCAGCCTGCCTTCAGCAACCGGCCGCACCGGCCGGTCTACTTCGGCTTCTACCTCGCGCTACCCGATGCCCCTACGCTACCCTGCCCAAACCGGCTTTTCGTGGGCCGTATTTTCCGGCCAGCTACTCGCCAGCTTTCTGTTTTTGGGCTCACTGACCGCCGCGGGGCAGCAGCGGGCGCCGGTGAGCGGCACCGTAGCCAATGCCGCCCGGGAAGCCGTGGAGTTTGCAACCGTTACCCTGCACCGGGCAGCCGATTCGACGGTTGTTAAAACCGAATTCAGCGACGCCAGCGGGGCTTTCCAGCTAAATGCGCCGAGCGGGCCGCGCTACCTGCTTTCGGTGGCGCAGGTGGGTTTTGTGCGGTACTGGAGCCCGGCGTTTGAGCTGCCGGCCGCCGGCCTGGTGCTAGCGCCCATCCGACTGGCTACCAGCCAGGCCACGGCGCTGAAGGAAGTGACCGTGACGGCCCGCAAGCCGCTGTTTGAGCACCTGGCCGACCGCACCGTGGTAAACGTGGCCGACAGCCCGCTCTCGGCCGGGGCCACTGCGCTGGAGGTGCTGGGCCGCTCGCCGGGCGTGACCGTAGATGCCGCCGATAACCTGGGCCTGCGCGGCCGGCAGGGCCTGCTGGTGGTGGTAGATGGCAAGCGCGTGCCGCTCACCGGCGCAGAGCTGGCCGACTACCTGAAGGCCCTGCCCGCCGAGCAGCTGCAAAGCCTGGAGCTGATTACCAACCCGCCGGCGCAGTACGATGCGCAGGGCGGCGCGGGCGTTATCGCCATCAACCTCAAAAAGGACCAGCGCCTGGGCACCAACGGCAGCGCCAACGCCAGCTACGGCCGCGGCGAGTACGGCAAGTTCACGGGCGGCCTGGCGCTGAACCACCGCCGCAAAAACGTGAACCTCTACGGCAACTATGCCTATACCGACCGGCGGGGCTTTCTGCGGCTCGATTTTGAGCGCCAATATGCGGCAACGCCCCTGCAGGCCGCCGCCACCAGCAGGCTCAATACGGAGCAATTGACGTGGCTGCGCTCGCACAGCGGCAAAGTGGGCGGCGATTTTACGCTTTCCAGGCGCACGCTGCTGGGCGTGTCGGCCACCGTGCTGGCCAGCCAGACGGCTTACACTACCACCAACCAGACCCAGGTTTTCGGGGCGCTGGGCGAGCCCGCCAGCCGCTACCACTCCGCCGCCGCGCAGGACGTGCAGCGCCCCAGCGGCAGTGCCAACATCAACCTGCGCCACGCCTTCGCCGATTCGGCCACGGCAGCCACCCTGACTGCCGATGCCGACTACGCCCGCTACCGCACCACCCGTCTGCTGGCCCTGCGTACCTACTTCGATGAGCCGGCCCAGCCCGCTGCGCTGCTCAGCGGCGACCAGCGCAGCGACCTTGCCATTGCCGCTGCCAAGGTCGATTTCAGCCAGCCCCTGCCCCGCCGCGCCCGTCTCGAAGCCGGGGCCAAAGTGACGGCGGTGACCTCGGACAACAACGTGGCCTTCGAACGCACCAGCAATGGCGTGACCGTGTTCGACCCCGCCATTTCCAACCAGTTTCAGTACCGCGAAAACGTGAATGCCGCCTACGTGAGCCTGCGCGGTGCGACGGGAAAAACCACTTTCCAGGCCGGCCTGCGCGGCGAGCAAACCAACACGCGGGCCGACCTGCTGGGCGAAAGCCAGCGGGAGCGGCATTATTTCCAGCTGTTTCCGAGTGCCACGGTGCAGCACACGCTCGGCGAGCGGCACGCGCTGGGTCTGGCGGTGACGCGGCGCATCGACCGGCCCAGCTACGTGCAGGTGAACCCCTTGCGCAATTATTTCGACGCAACCTCTTACCGCGCCGGCAACCCCGACCTGGTGACCCAGACCAGCTATAATTTCGAGCTGACGCATACCTACCGCCAGAAATTCACCACCGCGCTGGCCTACGCCCAAACCAGCCAGCCCATCATCAACGTGGTGCAGCCGGCCCCGGACGGTGGCCGCCTGGTGGTGAACCGCGACGTGAACCTGACGACCCAGCATTTTTACTCGCTTACCCTTACCGCGCCGCTGGACCTCACCAAGTGGTGGTCGCTGTATGCCAGCGGCGTGTTTTACTACACCCGCTTTGTGGGCGAGCTGGCCGGCACCGCCCTCAATCGTAGCCAGGCTACGTGCATCCTCAACGGCACCAGCAGCTTCACCCTGCCCCACGGGTGGACCGCCGATTTGAATGGCTTTTTTGAGTCGCAGGAGCAGTATGGGTTTCAGGCCATTCGGCCGCGGGGCCAGGTTGGGGCGGGCCTCCAGAAAAGCGTGTGGGGCAAGCAGGGCACCCTGCGCCTGAACGTGGCCGATATTTTCTATAACACGCCCAACCGGGCCGTTTCAACCTTTGCCAGCTTCTCGGAGCGGTTTTACCGGCGGGAAGATTTGCGGGTCGTTACGGCCGCCTTCACCTACCGCTTCGGCAATGGCAAAGTGGCCGCCGCCCGCAAGCGCACCGCCGGGGCCGAGGACGAGCTGCGCCGCGCCAGCGGTCAATAATAGCGGCTTTGCCGGTGAGGAATACGCCGCCGCACGCCCAGCCCCGGCAGCCGGCGTGCCCGTTTATAATTCCTCATTTCGCATTCTTCGTTCCGTCGTAAGCGACGTGCCTTTTACCTTCGTGGGCCGAAGCGGCACTTATTTCCCCGTTTTCCTATGCAAGTATCCAAGATGGCAGCCGGCCTTATCGGCTCCGAAATCATTCGAATTGGCAACCAGGTAAGTGAGCAGGTGCGCCAGGGCGCCGACATCTGCAACCTGACCATCGGCGATTTCGACTCCAGGATTTACCCGATTCCGGCGGGCCTCACCAGCGGCATCATCGAGGCTTACCAGGCCGGCCAGACCAACTACCCGCCCGCAGCCGGTATAGGCGAGCTGCGCAACAGCGTAGCCGCTTTTCTCAAAACCCGCCAGGGCCTGGAGTACAACCCCAACGACATTCTGATTGCCGGCGGGTCGCGCCCGCTTATCTACGCCACTTATCGCGCCCTGCTCGACGAAGGCGACCGCGCCATTTTCCCGCTGCCCAGCTGGAACAACAACCACTACTGCCACCTGGTAGGGGCCACGCCGGTAGCCGTAGCAACCAAGCCCGAAAACAACTTCATGCCCACCGCCGCCGACCTGGCCCCGCACGTGGCGGGTGCCACGCTGCTGGCCCTGTGCTCGCCCCTGAACCCCACCGGCACGGTGTTCACCAAGGAGGGCCTGGAGGAAATCTGCGACCTGGTAATTGCTGAGAACAAGCGCCGTGGCCCCGACGAAAAGCCGCTCTACGTGCTCTATGACCAGATTTACTGGCTCCTCACCTTCGGCTCGGCCAAGCACTACGACCCCGTGAGCCTGCGTCCCGAGCTGCGCGACTACGTTATTTACATCGATGGTACGTCGAAGTGCTTCGCCGCCACCGGCGTGCGCGTGGGCTACAGCTTCGGCCCGGCTGCTATCATCGACAAGATGAAGTCCATCCTGGGCCATGTGGGGGCCTGGGCTCCCAAGGCCGAGCAGGTGGCTACCGGCAAGTTCCTGCCCCAGACCGCCGCCGTCGATGAGTTTCTGACCAGCATCAAGGGCCGGCTGCAAACGTCGCTCACCGCCCTTTTCGAAGGCCTGAAAGCGTTGAAATCGCAGGGCTACCCCGTCGATGCCGTGGCGCCCGCCGGAGCCATCTACCTTACCGCCAAAATCGACGTGCTGGGCCGCACCGCGCCCGATGGCACCGTGCTCAGCAGCACCGCCGAGCTCACCTCCTACCTCATCTCCGAAGCCAAGCTGGCGCTGGTACCGTTCAGCGCCTTCGGCTCGCCGGCCACGGAGCCGTGGTTTCGCGCCTCGGTGGGGGCCGAGACGGTGGAATCAATTCAGTCGGCGCTCCCGCGCCTGAAGGCGGCACTCGATAAGCTGAAATAACGCCTGAGGCGGCGGGGCACACCTACCCAATTAATCGGAGATGCATTAAAAGAGGGATGCCGGCTATGGCATCCCTCTTTTAATGCAAAAAAGGCTGCCAGCAATACTGACAGCCTTTCCATAAGGTCAAACGCAAACCAGTCCTCTTCTTCCCTGCTCACCCAAGCAGTTCAACTGGTTGAAATCTGACTAACACCACATAATGAAATATAACACCTTATAAACACATGCTAAATCAACGAACAATAAACCAAGTTGGTAAAACAACACGTATACGGCTCAAATCGAACTAATTTCTTATAAAAACACTAATGCTGCTCACTTATTACACTACAAATATAGCGGACCCATTTCTTAAAGTGCAAATTATTTTTGCACTTTTTTAATCATATCGAACCGCTACACTCGCTTTCTTCCTCAGAATGAGCCTGAAACCTGTGCCGGACAATCTCATGGAGCAGTCCAAATTGTCTCTCTCTTGGTTAAAGCCTATTCCAGTGGTTACAGCACTCGGCTACATTCCTGGGCCAGAAAAAAGGCCGCCTCGTTTGAGGCGGCCTTTTTTCTGGCAATGAAGCGACAAGGTCTAGCCCTTCGCCGTGAGCGTCACATAGGGAATGATGCATTCCTCGAGCGAGATGCCGCCGTGCTGGAACGTGTCCTTGTAGTAGTTCACGTAGTAGTTGTAGTTGTTGGGATAGGCGAAGAAATAGTCGCCAATCGTAAACACATACGCGGTGCTCACGTTTTCGCGGGGCAGGAAAATGCGCTCCGGCTTGCGCACCACGTACACGTCGCGCGAGTCGTCGAAGCCCAGGTTTTTGCCGTGCTTGTAGCGCAGGTTGGTGTTGGTGTTGCGGTCGCCCACAATCTTGTAGGGGCGCTTGCAGCGGATGGTGCCGTGGTCGGTGGTGATGATGAGCTTGCCCTTCTTCTCGGCAATCTGCTGCATCATCTCATACAGCGGCGAGTGCAGGAACCACGAGCGGGTGATGCTGCGGTAGGCCGACTCGTCGGCGGCCAGCTCGCGAATCATGGCCATGTCGGTGCGGGCGTGCGAGAGCATGTCCACGAAGTTGTAGACGATGACGTTGCACTTGTAGTTGTTGTGCAGGTTGCTCATCTTGCTCAGCAAGTCCTTGCCGGCCTGCAGGTTGGTCACCTTGTTGTAGCTGTGCTTGGCCTTTTGGTTGTTCTTCTGGAAGTTGATTTCCATGAACTCGGCCTCGTGTAGGTTTTTGCCCTCGTCGTCGTCGTCGGTCACCCACAGGTTGGGGTATTTCTTCTGAATATCGGCCGGCATCATGCCCGAGAAAATGGCGTTCCGCGCATAAGCCGTGGTGGTCGGCAGAATGGCGTAGTACATCTCCTCGCTGTCGACGGTAAACAACTCCGTGATAATGGGCTCCAGCACCTTCCACTGGTCGTAGCGCAGGTTGTCGATGAGGACGAAATACACGGGCGTGTCGCCGGTGGCCTTCAGCGTCGGGAACACCCGCTCCTTGAAGAGCTGGTGCGACATGAGCGGCGCGTCCTTGTCGTCGCCGTTCACCCAGTCCTCGTAATTCTCGGTGATGAAGCGGCCGAAGTACGTGTTGGCCTCGTCCTTCTGCATGTTGAACACCTCGGCCATGCTCTTGCCCTCGGTTTCGTTGATTTCGAGCTCCCAGTACACCAGCTTCTTGTACACGTCGGCCCATTCGGCGGGCGAGAGGCGGTCGGAAAGCTGCATGCCGAGCTGGCGGAAATCGCGCTGGTAGCCCGAGTTGGTGGCTTCGCTCACGAGGCGCTTGTTGTCGAGCACCTTCTTCACCGACAGCAGAATCTGGCTGGGGTTCACCGGTTTAATGAGGTAGTCGGCGATTTTGGCCCCGATGGCCGATTCCATGATGTGCTCTTCCTCGCTCTTGGTAATCATAACCACGGGCACGGTGGGCCGGATGGCTTTGATTTCGGTCAGGGTTTGGAGGCCGGTGAGGCCGGGCATGTTTTCGTCGAGAAAAACAAGGTCGTAGCTCTTCTCCTGAATTTCCTCGATGGCATCGGCGCCGCTGTTGACGGGGGTCACGTCGTAGCCCTTCTCCTTGAGAAACAGCAGGTGCGGCTTGAGCAAGTCGATTTCGTCGTCGGCCCAGAGAATGGTGGTTTGTTGCATAGTAGGGACTTGGGGTCTTGGGGACTTAGCTTACGCTGACCTTTGGTTGGGGTCTTGGTTTCGGGTACTAACGTAAGACGTCCCGAATGGATATAGCGAAATGCTATTGCCTTTACTGCGGCGGGTTGTTGAGCTTGCCCAAACGGTGCGCCGTAGTTTCGCGTTCAGTCATGGACGGGCTGCGGCTGCAAATGTTGCCTGATTCTCGTTATTCGGCCTGCATTTCTCCGGTTTCCTTTTCCGCTCGTCACCCCTTCCGGCACTCCTCGTGAACAAAAAGAAGATTTTCAACGACCCCGTCTACGGCTTCGTCACCATCCCGACGGAGTTTCTGTTCGACCTCATCGAGCACCGCTACTTTCAGCGGCTGCGGCGCATCCAGCAGCTGGGGCTCACGGGGTTTGTGTATCCGGGGGCGCTGCACACGCGCTTCCACCACGCGCTGGGGGCCATGCACCTGATGAGCCTGGCGCTGCGCACGCTCAAGGACAAGGGCGTGAAGATTTCGGCGGCCGAAGGCGAAGCGGCCATGGCTGCCATCTTGCTGCATGACGTGGGCCACGGCCCCCTCTCCCACGCCCTCGAAACCGCCATTTTCCAGGATGTGCCGCACGAGCAGCTGTCTCTGTTTCTGATGCAGCGGCTCAACGCCGAGTTTCACGGCAAGCTGAGCCTGGCCATTTCCATGTTTGATGGCAGCTACGGGCGGCCGTTTTTTCATCAGCTGGTGAGCAGCCAGCTCGACATGGACCGCCTGGACTACCTCAACCGCGACTCCTTCTATACCGGCGTGGAGGAAGGCCGCCCCGGGGCCGACCGCCTCATCAAAATGCTGCGCGTGCACGACGAGCGGCTGGTGCTGGAGGAAAAAGCCGTGTATTCGGTCGAAAACTTCCTGGTGAGCCGCCGGCTGATGTACTGGCAGGTGTACCTGCACAAAACCGTCACCTCGGCCGAGCAGATGGTGATTCGCGTGGTGCAGCGCGCCCGCGACCTGGCCCGGCGCGGCGTGGAAGTACCCGCCAATACCTGCCTGGGCTATTTCCTGGGCCGCGCCGTGAGCCTGGCCGAGTTTGAGAAGGACGAGAAAATCCTGAGCCATTTCGTGGAGCTCGACGACTACGACATCTGGTCGGCCATCAAGGCCTGGGCCGGGCATCCCGATAAAGTGCTCAGCTACCTGGCCAAGAGCATTCTGCACCGCAACCTGCTCAAAATCGTGCTGGCCCCCGAGCCGTTCGATGAGGATTTCCGCCTCGGCATCCGCGAGCTGATTGAGGAAAAATTCGGCCTCCCGCCCGAGGAAGCCGAGCTGCTCATGATTCCCGGCCGCCTGAGCAACAGCGCCTACAACCCCAGCGGCGAGCCCATCGAAATCCTGACCAAAAAAGGCGACGTGGTGAACGTGATGGAAGCCTCTGATTTGCCGAACATTCGGGCCCTGAGCCAGCGGGTGGAGAAATTTTATATCTGCTACCCGAAGGAAATCGTGTAGCATTCGGGCGTTCAAAACGTCTTGCTGCAGGCAATACGGCCGGTTGCTTCATCTGGCCCTCATCTTTCCCTCAGATAGAAAACAGACTGCCGAACTACTTTTGCGCCCCTATGGAATTTACCGTTCAGCAAATTGCCGAAGTCCTCGGCGGCACTGTGGAGGGCGACGCCACCCAGCGCATTTCCAGCCTCGCCAAAATTGAAGAAGCCCGCGCCGGCTCGCTCACCTTCCTCTCCAACGCCAAATACGAGCCGTTTCTCTACGAAACCGGTGCTTCGGCCGTCATTGTGGGCACGGCCCAGGCGCTGCGCGAGCCCATCAGGCCCACGCTCATCCGGGTCGAAAATCCTTATACCGCTTTCAGCCAGCTCCTCGAATTCTACGCCCAGGCCACCCGCACCGGCAAGCGCGGCGTGGAGCAGCCATCGTACATGGGCGAGAGCTCCGAAATCGGTGCCGGGCACTACCGGGGGGCTTTTTCCTACATCGGCGAAGGCTGCAAGCTGGGCGAGAACGTGCTGATTTTCCCCCATGCCTACATCGGCGACCGGGTTACGATTGGGGCGGGCAGCATCATCCACGCCGGGGCCAAAATCTACCCCGATACCGTGATTGGGCAGTTCTGCGTCATCAAAGCCGGGGCCGTGGTGGGGTCCGATGGCTTCGGCTTCGCCCCGCAGCCGGACGGCTCGTATAAGGCCATTCCGCAAATCGGCAACGTGGTGCTCGAAGACTACGTGAGCATCGGGGCCAACGCCACCGTGGACTGCGCCACCCTGGGCTCGACCCGCGTGGGCCGGGGCAGCAAAATCGACA
Organism: Hymenobacter daeguensis; assembly: GCF_054780555.1. NCBI lineage: Bacteria > Pseudomonadati > Bacteroidota > Cytophagia > Cytophagales > Hymenobacteraceae > Hymenobacter > Hymenobacter daeguensis. The sequence continues at coordinate 35,341 of NZ_BAAGWC010000013.1, read as the reverse complement.
ACCTCGTGCAGCTGGCCCACAACGTGGAGGTCGGCAAAAACACGGTCATCGCGGCCCAGACGGGCATCGCCGGCTCATCCAAAATCGGCGACCAGTGCGTGCTGGCCGGGCAGGTAGGCATGGCCGGCCACGTCACGCTGGCCAACAAGACCACGGTCACGGCGCAGTCGGGCATCGGCAAGAACGTGAAGCAGGAAGGCACCATTCTGCAGGGCTCCACGGCCTTCGATTTCAAGCAGAACCAGCGCGCCCAAATTGTTTTCCGCCGGCTGCCGGAGCTGGAGCAGCGCGTTACGGAGTTGGAGAAGGCTAAAAACGCGACGGAAAAGCCCTAGCTTTGTGCTTTAGAAGTGGGACTTTGAGAAGTGAGAGGGGAAAAAGCGCCGCTGCCGTTGGGCAGGGCCGTTTCCGGCTCTCTTCTCATCTTCTCACCTCTCACTTCTCACGAGAATGAACGATAAGCAACACACCATCAAGGCGCCCGTGACGGTGCGCGGCATTGGCCTGCACACCGGCGTGGAAGCCACCATGACGTTTTGCCCCGCTCCGGTGGGCCACGGCTATAAGTTTCAGCGGGTCGATTTGCCCGGTCAGCCCACCGTCGATGCCGACGTGGACAACGTGGTGGACCTGAGCCGCGGCACCACCATCGAGCAGAACGGGGCCCGCGTCAACACCGTAGAGCACACGCTGGCCGCCCTCGTGGGCCTGCAGCTCGACAACGTGCTGATTCAGCTCAGCGGCCCCGAGCCGCCCATCATGGACGGCTCGTCGGCCGAGTTCATCAAGGCCCTGAACACGGTGGGCTTTGAGGAGCAGAACGCCCTGCGCAACTACTACGAAATCCCGGAAAGCATTCGCTACGTGGACAATGCGCGCGGCGTCGAAATCGCGGCGCTGCCCCTCACCGACTACCGCCTCACGGTGATGGTGGACTACAACTCGCCGGTGCTGGGCTCGCAGCACGCCACGCTCACCGACATCGGCCTGTTCAGCGAAGAAATTGCCTCCTCGCGCACGTTCTGCTTTTTGCACGAGCTGGAAATGCTCTACAAAAACAACCTCATTCGCGGCGGCGACCTCAGCAACGCCATTGTGGTGGTGGACCGCGTGGTGGGCGACGACGAGCTGACCGAGCTGGCCAAAATGCTGGGCAAGCCCCGCGTGTCGGTGAAGAAGGAGGGCATTCTGAACAACGTGGACCTGCGCCACAAAAACGAGCCCGCCCGCCACAAGCTGCTCGACCTCGTGGGCGACCTCGCCCTGGTGGGCCGCCCCCTGAAAGGCCAGATTCTGGCTGCCCGGCCCGGCCATGCCGCCAACGTGGCCTTCGCCAAGAAAATCAAGAAGAAGATGCTGGAGTCGCGCACCAACCCGGTGCCGGCCTACGACCCCAGCCGTGAGCCGGTGATGGACATCAACCGCATCATGCAGGTGCTGCCCCACCGCTACCCTTTTCTCCTGATTGACAAGGTGATTCACCTCGACGAACAGGTGGTGACGGCCGTGAAAAACGTGAGCATGAACGAGCCCTTCTTCACGGGCCACTTCCCCGGCAACCCGGTCATGCCCGGCGTATTGCAGATTGAGGGCCTGGCCCAGACCGGCGGCATCCTGGTAATGAACACCGTGCCCGACCCCGAAAACTACTGGCAGTACTTCCTGGGCATCGAAAACGCCCGCTTCCGCAAGCGCGTGCTGCCCGGCGACACCATCGTGTACCACTGCCAGCTGCTGGCCCCCATCAAGCGCGGCATCGCCAAAATGCGCGGCCAGGCCTTCGTGAATGGCAAAGTGGTGTGCGAAGCCGAAATGAGCGCTGCCATCGTCCGCAAAGACGTCTAATTTTTCAATTATGAATTATGAATTATGAGTTATGAATTTGCTCAGCCAGTGGCAGCCAATTCAATTCATAATTCATAATTCATAATTCATAATTTTCTGAAAGAAGAATGCTTTCCCCCCTCGCCCATATCCACCCCGAAGCTCGCCTCGCGCCGGGCGTAACCGTTGAACCGTTTACGACCATCGCAGCGGATGTTGAGATTGGGGAGGGCACCTGGATTGGCCCGAACGTTACCATCATGAACGGGGCCCGCATCGGGGCGCACTGCCAGGTCTTTCCGGGTGCCGTGATTGGTGCCGTACCCCAGGATTTGAAGTTTGCCGGTGAGCGCACCACGGCCGTCATTGGCGACCACACCGTGATTCGGGAATGCGTGACCGTGAACCGCGGCACCGTGGACCGGGGCGAAACCCGCGTGGGCAGCCACTGCCTGCTTATGGCCTACGTGCACATCGCGCACGACTGCATCATCGGCAACAACTGCATTCTGGCCAACACCGTGCAGGTGGCGGGCCACGTCGAAATCGGCGATTATGCCATTGTGGGCGGCTCATCGGCAGTGCACCAGTTCGTGAAAATCGGGGCGCACGCCATGATTTCGGGCGGCTCGCTGGTGCGCAAAGACGTGCCGCCATACGTGAAAGCCGGCCGCGAGCCCCTCTCCTACGCCGGGGCCAACTCGGTGGGCCTGCGCCGCCGGGGCTTCTCCGAAGAGTCCATCAACATGGTGCAGCAGCTGTACCGGACGCTGTTTCTGGGCGGGCTGAACACGCACGACGCGCTGGCCCTGATTGAGCAGGAGCTGCCCGCGTCCCATGAGCGCGACACGGCCGTGGGCTTCGTGCGGGCGGCCACGCGCGGCATCATCAAAGGCCCCAAGCGCGGCCGGCCCACGGATGGCAGCGAGGCCGAGTAGGTAGTCTTACCAACGTAGGATGAACGTCATGCCGAGCGCAGCCAACGCTTCTCTACCGCGCCACTAACCGGGTTTAGGACTGCAGTAGGGATGCTTCGGCTGCGCCCGGCATGACGTTCTTTTTGTCCCGATACAAACAAATACCCCCTTGCAAATCACCGCCACCGGCCTGGGCAAGCGCTTCCGGCGCGACTGGATTTTCCGGGGCCTTACGCGCACGTTACAGCCGGGCAGCGCCACGGCGGTGCTCGGCCCGAACGGCGCAGGCAAAAGCACGCTGCTGAACACCTTTGCGGGCCAGCTGCTGCCAACGGAGGGCACGCTGACCTACGCGCTGGCCGGCCGCGCCGTGGCCGTGGAGGACCTTCCGGCGCACCTGGCCTACGCCGCGCCCTACCTGGAGCTGCTGGAAGAGCTCACGCTGCTGGAGCTGCTCCGGTTTCATACCCGGTTCAAGCCCTTGCGGCCGGGCATTTCACTGGATAAGCTCGTTGGGCTGATGTACCTCGAAAAAGCCCGCCACCAGCTGGTGCGGGAGTTTTCGTCGGGCATGAAGCAGCGGCTGAAGCTGGCGCTGGCGCTGTATGGGGAGGCCCCGCTGCTGCTGCTCGACGAGCCCACCACCAACCTCGATGCCACCGGCGTGGCCTGGTATCTGGAGCACGTGCAGGCCACCCGCCCGGGCCGCACGCTACTGCTCAGCTCCAACGTGCCGGCCGAGTATGGCTTCTGCGACGAACAGCTTGTGGTGACGGATTTCCAGGTGACGCGCCCGGACTAGGGGCGGTGCGCAGGAGTAAAAACTTCTTCTTATTTTGGGCCCACGGAAATTCGGCACCGCGTTGTGAAACCGGCGTTTGTGGCGCTTCAGCTTACATTTTTGCGCGTAAATCTGCCGCAGCACTCAACCGGAAATACACGCGCCACGTATCTTCGCGACCAGCTTAGGCACTCTATCTTCCACTCTAAATACCCCCCGCCCCGGCCATGATTAATGACGACGACCTGGACGACGACCTCCTCGACGACGACGACGACCTCGACACCTATGCCAAGAAAGGTGGCGCCGCTGCCATTGGCAATTCCGAAGACCGACTTTCGGCCAAATACGCCGACTACCTGATGTGGACCGACACCGGCTCCTCGCACGACGAGGCGCTGGACCTAGCCAACATGACCGAAGAAGAATTTGTGGAGGCCGAGCGCGCCGAGAACTCCGACCGCGGCGGCTTTACCAGCCTCGACGACGACGATGACGACTTCGGCAACGATGACGACGACGACGATGACGAGGGCTACAGCAGCGGCCGGGGCAGCCGGCGCGGCAGCAGCTTCGACAGCGACGACTACTAGGCGTTTGCGGGTAGCCGGTGTGGGGTAGCCAGTAGTCAGACTCTGCCAGCCGACGCCTCTACCACAGGAAATAAATAAAAAGGCCCCGCCCGGAGATTCCGGGCGGGGCCTTTTCGGTAGTCCGGCTATTGACTACCCCATACTGACTGCTAAAATTCTAACGCCCAAACACTTGCTTCAGGATGTCGGAGGTGCGGGCGGCGGGATTTTTGCGGATTTTGGCTTCTTCCTGCGCCAGCAGCACAAACAGGCCATCCACGGCTTTCTGGGTGGTGTAGTCGGCCAGGCTGAGGTTGACGGGCGTCATCAGCGGGATTTTGTTGTACTGGTTGGTGATGGTGGCGTAGGCCCGGCCGGCCCCGACCTGGTCGATAGCGGCCTCAATGTCGGGGTGGAAAGCCGAAACCAGCTGCGCCTGCGTGGACTTGCGCAGGAACTGCGTGGCCGCGTCGGTCTGGCCGCTGGTCACCAGCGTGAGGGCATCGGTGATGCTGATGTTGGCCAGGGCGTTGAGGAAAATGTCCTTGGCTTTGGGCGCGGCGGCTTCGGCGGCGCGGTTGAGCTGGGTTTCGAGCTGGGTAAAGACCGTGTTCATGCCCGGCACCCGGCCGATGGTGCTTTTCACAATGTCCAGGTCGGGCGGCGTGGGAATGTGAATGTCGTCGTTCAGGTTGAAGCCATCAGGCTCGGAAGCAAACTGCACGGCCTTGGTAATGCCTTTGTTGAGGGCTTCTTTGATGCCGGCGCTGGCCTGGGCTTCGGTGAGCGGCGCGGGGGGCGTGACCACGGCAGGCGTAGCCGCTTTGGTGGCGGCGGCTTTCGCGGCGGCCGCTTTGGCGGCGGCGGCCTTCGCAGCAGCGGCTTTGGCGGCAGCAGTTTTGGCAGCGGCGGCTTTGGCAGCCGCCGCTTTTTTGGCGGCGGTGGTCTGGGCGTGGGCGGCCGGAGCCGTGGTGGCCAGCAGGCCGGCTACGAGCAGGGCACTGGCAATGCGAGTAAACATGGAATAAACTAGTGCGGCGGGAAAACCGGAAGGCCCCTGTGGCTGTCCTAAGGCCGCCGCTGCTGCAAAGTGAAGACAATTTTGCGGCCAAACCTATTTTTTTCGCTCAACCCATGCCCACCGCCCGCCCACTCTCCGCCGCCAGCCCGTCGAACCCTGCCGCCGCTGCCCCGCACAATGTCGAAATCATGACCATCGGCGACGAGCTTTTGTACGGGCAGGTCATTGATACCAATTCGGCATTCATGGGCCAGGAACTGGGCAAAATCGGCCTGCGCGTGCGGCAGATTTCCTCGGTTTCGGACCGCGCCGATGAGATTGTGGCCGCCCTCGACCAGGCCCGGCAGCGGGCGCAGGTGGTCCTCATCACCGGCGGCCTGGGGCCAACCAAGGACGACCTCACCAAGCACGTGCTGGCCCGGTATTTCAACACCGAGCTGGTGATGCACGAGCCCACGCTGCACCACGTGGAGGAGATTTTCAAGCGCTTCAACCGGCCCATGCTCGACGTGAACCGCCAGCAGGCCCTGGTGCCGGCCAGCTGCGAAGTGCTGCACAATGCCGTGGGCACGGCCCCGGGCATGTGGTTCAACGATAAGGGCGCCATCTTCGTGAGCATGCCGGGCGTGCCCTTCGAGATGAAGCGCCTGATGACCGACCACGTGCTGCCGCGCCTGCAAAGCCAGTTTCACATCGCTCCCATCGAGCACGTGGTGGTGATGACGGCCGGCCTGGGCGAGTCGTTTCTGGCCCAGAAAATCGAGGATTGGGAAGATGCCCTGCCCGCCAACATCAAGCTGGCCTACCTGCCCAGCTTTGGGGCGGTGCGCCTGCGCCTGACCGGCACCGCCGACGGCCAGCCCGAACTGCGCGGCCGGATGCTGGCCCTGCTACCGGCCCTGCGCGAGCGCATCGGCGAGTTCATTTTTGCCGAAGAAGAAACGACCATCGAGGCCGCCATCGGCAAGCTGTTGCTGGCCAAAGGCCTCACCGTGGGCACGGCCGAAAGCTGCACCGGCGGGCTGGTGTCGCAGCGCCTCACCAGCGTATCGGGCAGCTCGGCGTATTTCCGCGGAGCCATTGTGGCCTACCACAACGACATCAAGCAGCAGGAGCTGGGCGTGAAGGCCGAAACCCTGGCCGAGTTCGGGGCCGTGAGCGAGGCCACCGTGCGCGAGATGGCCGAAGGCGCGCGCCGCCGCCTGGGCGTGGACGTGGCCGTGGCCACCAGCGGCATTGCCGGCCCCACCGGCGCCACTGCCACCAAAAAGGTCGGCACGGTGTGCCTGGCCTACGCCGACGGTACCCAGACCATCAGCCGCGAATACGTGCTGGACCGGGGCCGGGCGCTGAACGTGGAATACGCCGCCCAATCGGTGCTCACGCTGCTGCGGCAGCAGCTGGCCAACCTGGAGGTGGCCCCCGGCTGGCGCCTGTGAGCTACTTGCCGCCACCGGGTTGGCGGGAGCAATGCAGAGCCGTAATGGCTGGGGCTCATAGGTTGCGGGAGCTGAACCGTGGCCGCGGCGTGTGCTATCCGGCCGATTGAGCCCCGGCCTGGCCGGCTCCCACGCGCCCCAGGTGCGTGTCCTGAAAGCTGGTTACGTACTTGAGGCCATAGCCCAGCAGGCGGTCGAAAGCGCTGTGAAAAAAGAGTACCGTGCCTGCCAGCAGCAACAGCGGCTGCCCGAGCAGCCAGCCGGCTACCCCAACCAGCAGCGCCAGGGCCCTGTGATGGGCAAAATTGTAGCAAAAAGCCCCTACGCGCGGTCCGCCCAGGTAGCCGGCCATGCTCAGGTCGGGGAGCAGGAAGGTAGCGGGCAGCACCCACCACGCGTACGGCAGATGGGCAAAGATGACCAGCGCACACAGCGCCTCGGCCAGTTCCTCGGTTTTGAGCAGGGTTTTCATAAAAGTGCCTCGGGGGATGAGATTGAACCCTGCAAAATTCCTCCTGCCAGGCCCGGGGCAACGATAACAAAAGCTAAGAAATGTGTTTAGGCAGCCGCCGGCTTATCGCCACGTTTGCGGCCGGCCTGAACCACGCGGCTTCGGATGCGGCTCAGCGAAACCGGGGTGATGCCAAGGTAATTGGCCACCAGATGCTGCGGAATGCGCTCCAGAATTTTGGTTTTGCCGCTCGTGAGGAGCGCCAGGTAGCGTTCCTCGGGCGAGAGCAGGAGCTGCTCCGTTAAGCGGGCATCGGTGCCGAGAAGGTGGTATTCGGCCACGAGCCGGCCAAAACGCTCGTACACGGGACGCTCGTCGTAGAGCTGGCGCAGCACGGCATAGTCGAACTCCAGCAGTTCGGTATCGGCGAGGGCCTGAATGCTGAGCTGACTCGGCTGGCCGGTCAGGCAACCGGGATAGTCGCCGAACAAATGGTTTTCAAAGAAGAAATAGGTAGTGCGCTCTTCCCCATCGGGGCGGGGATAGTAGAGCCGGCAGGCCCCCTTCAGCAATAGGGCCAGCACAGGCACGCGTTGGCCGGCTTGCACGAAATGCTCCCCGCGCACCAGCTGGCGGCTCCGCAGGGCCTCGGCCAGCGGCTGCCAGTCGGCGTCCGTGAGTTCGGGCACAAAGCGTTGGACGTAAGCGCGTAGCGGGTGCATAGCATTGAGAAACAGGGAGTAGCTAAAGCCCGGCAAAGCCAAACGTCCCGCAGAGCACCGCTCAGCAGGACGTTTGGACTGGTGCGAAAGGCTCTACGCCGCCGGCGTTTCGGCGGGCACGGGGCGCATGATTTCGTGGCCCATCTTGTCGCGCTTGGTGGCGAGGTAGTTTTCGTTGTGCGGGTTGGCGTGGATTTCGATGGGCAGCGTTTCCACGATTTCCAGGCCGTAGCCGATGAGGCCGGTGCGCTTGCGGGGGTTGTTGGTGAGCAGGCGCATCTTGGTTACGCCCAGGTCGCGCAGAATGCTGGCTCCCACGCCGTAGTCCCGCTCGTCGCCCTTAAAGCCCAGGTCTTCGTTGGCCTGCACCGTGTCGCGGCCCTGTTCCTGGAGCTTGTAGGCTTTCAGCTTGTTGAGCAGGCCGATGCCGCGCCCCTCCTGGTTCATGTACACAATCACGCCCCGGCCTTCGCGCTCAATCTGGCGCATGGCCTGGTGCAGCTGCGGGCCGCAGTCGCAGCGGCACGAGCCGAAGATGTCGCCCGTCACGCAGGAGCTGTGCACCCGCACTAGCACAGGCTCGGGGCCGCTGATATCGCCCTTCACCAGCGCGAGGTGCTTGGCCCCGTTCGAGTTCTGGGTGAAGGCATAGAGGTCGAAATCACCGTCTTCGGTGGGCAGCTGCACCGAGATTTCGCGGGTGATGAGGCTTTCCGTGGCCAGGCGGTACTTGATGAGGTCCTGCACCGAAATCAGCTTCAGCCCCCACTTCTTGGCCACGAGTTCGAGGTCGGGCAGGCGGGCCATCTCGCCGTCTTCCTTCAGGATTTCGACCAGCACCCCGGCCGGCTCAAACCCGGCCAGCCGGGCCAGGTCCACGGCCGCCTCGGTGTGGCCGGCGCGGCGCAGCACGCCTTCCTTGCGGGCCTTGAGCGGGAAAATATGGCCCGGCTTGCCCAGCTCTTCGGGCTTGGTGGTGGGGTCGATGAGGGCCAGAATGGTCTTGCTGCGGTCCGAAGCCGAGATGCCGGTGGTCACGCCGTTCTTCAGCAAATCGACCGACACCGTGAACGGCGTGGCGTGCAAAGCCGTGTTGTGGCCCACCATCAGGTTGAGGCCCAGCTCCTCGCAGCGCTGCTCGGTGAGGGGCGTGCACACCAGCCCGCGCCCGTGCGTGGCCATAAAGTTGATGATTTCGGGCGTGGCGCACTGCGCGGCACAAATGAAGTCGCCTTCGTTTTCACGGTCCTCGTCGTCGACGACGATGACCACTTTGCCAGCGCGAATGTCTTCGATGGCGGATTCGATGGAATCAAGCATGGTGGGATGGGGTATTTCGGGCCATAACAGCGAGGGCCGCCGCAAAGTTAGCCCGTCCGTCGTGCCCAGCTGTAGCGCGGACTTTGTAGTCCGCGTCCCTGCGCCGCTCAAACGGATTTAACGGCGCGGGGACGCGGACTACAACGTTCGCGCTACTGCCCAAAAAGCGCCTCCAGCCGGGCCGTGGCGCCCGCCCAGGTGTAGCGCGCCTTCACAAAAGCTTGGCCCCGGGCCGCCAGCGCCGCCGCCCGGCCGGGGTCATCCAGCAGGCCGATAATGGCCTGGGCGAGCTCCTGAGCGGTTTTGGTCACCAATAACTCCGTGCCATCGGTGCCGCCGAGAGCATTGTTGGCCAGCGGCGTGGTCACGCAGGGCAGGGCCATGGCCATGGCTTCGAGCAGCTTGTTTTGCAGGCCGGTGCCCACCCGCATGGGGGCTGCAAACACCCGCGCCGCCGCATACGCCGCCCGGATATCGGGCACCCACCCGCTGATTTCCACGTGCGCCGAGGCCAGGGCCTGCACCCTCGGCGCGGGCGTGGTGCCGGCCACCAGCAGCCGGGCCGCCGGGTGGCGCTGCCGCACCAGGGGCATTATTTCCTCGGCCAGAAAGCAGGCGGCATCCACGTTGGGGTGGTAGCTCATGTTGCCGCAAAACAGCACGTCGTATTCCTTCGCGGCATCGGGCCGGGGCTGGAAAAAGTCGGTATCGATGCCGTTGAGGACGATTTCAATCTCATCGCGGCGCGGATGCTGAATGAGCTGCCGGTCCTGGTCGCTGATGATGGTGTGGTGCTGAAACCAGTCGAACGCCGCCGCCTCGTAGGCCAGCAGCCGCTGCGCTTCCAGCGCCCAGATGGCGCGCTGCCACACCGGGGCCTGCCCGACGCGGCGCACCATGCCGGCCGAAAACACATCCATGTAATCCAGCGTCATGGGCACCCCGCCAACGTGCGGCCGCAGGTACTCGGCCATGCGAATGAGCTGGCAGTAAACGTGGTCGGGCCGGAAAGTGCGCAGCAGGCCATCGACCTGGCGCTGCGCCGATGCATCGTAGAAATAGCCCACCTGCAGCGGCCGGCCGTTGGCCAGCGCCCGCGCCATGTTGCGGGCAATGCCGGGCCGCCGCAGCCGGTGCACCACCAGCCCGCCCCGGCACAACGGCCGCACCTGCGCCAGCGCCTCCGCCGACACTTCTTCATCGGACAGCGCAAAGAGGCTGATTTCGTGGCGCCCGGCCAGGTAGCGGAGCTGGTGAAAAGCGCGCAGCTTGTCGCCCTTGTCGAGCGGAAACGGGAAGCGCGAGAGGAGAACAAACAGCTTCATGCGGGCGGCGAATGGGCGGGCGTACCGGCCGGGGCGGGCACGAGCAGCCGCTCGTACAAATCAACAAAACGCTGCACCACGCGGCGGTTATCGTAAACCTCAGCGGCCGTTTGTGCCGCTTGGGCGCCAATTTCGGCCACGGCTGCTTCGCCCCGCGCCCAGGTGCGCAGAAAATCCAGCCACTCGGCCGGCGAGTCGCGCACGATGATGTCGTGGCCGTCGCGCACGGCAATGCCCTCGGCCCCCAGCGCGGTGCTGAGAATGGCCTTGCCCAGCGCCATGCCCTCAATGATTTTGACGCGCATGCCGCCGCCGCTCAGCAGCGGCACCAGCATCAGCCCATACTGCTGCATAAAGGCCGGGGCCGACTCCACGAAGCCGTGCATGAACACGTTATCGGCCTTCAGGTTGAGCAGGTGCGCGGGCGCGTTGCGGCCGGCAATGTGCAGCTCCACGGCGGGAAACTCGGCATGAAAAGCGGGCCAGACCTCGCGCAGCAGCCAGTCGACGCCTTCCTGGTTGGGCAGCCAGTCGAGCGAGCCAATCATAAACAGCGTGCGCGGCCTGGGCTGAATGGCCGGGTCGCGCTGCACGCGGCCCAGCTCCACCCCGGCCGGAATGAATACCACCGGCTCGGGGCAATGCAGGGCGCGCAGGCGGTCGGCATCGGCTTCGGTGATGGCGGCCACGGCGTCGAACTGGCGCAGGTAGCGCCGCTCAAATTTCTCCAGGCGCGTGGCCATGGTGCGCAGCAGCACCTGTTTCAGCGGGTTTTTCTCCCAGCGGGCCAGCTTGTGCCAGATGGTGTTTTCGATGTTGTGCGCCCGCAGCACCAGCGGCGGCACCCGGAAATCGTGGCGGTGCTGACGGCCCAGCTCCTCGGCGTACCAGGCCACGAAGGTTCCTTCCATCTGCACAACGTCCACGTCATCGGCCCGCAGAAGTTCGACGAGCTTCTCCCCCACCAGCGGACTGATAAACCGCTCCACGTTGTAGGGCTGGCGGCTGAAGAGGTAGTTTTTCAGGGCCCGGGGGGCCGAAATATCGGTATCGACTTCCACCGTCACCAGCCGCAGATTTGGGCCGAGATGGGCCAGGGCATCGGCCGGCTGGCGGTGCTTGGGCGTGTTGATGGCCAGCAGCGTGACGCGGTGCCCCGCCCGCACGAAGCCGGCGGCTACGTCGTACATGGCAATGGCCCCGCCATCATGAGGCGGAAACGGCACGCGCGGACAAAGTTGCAGGATGTGCATTGGCTTGAATTATGAATTAAAAATTATGAATTATGAATTGGCATATGCAGGTAATCCAACTCATAATTTTTAATTCATAATTTATAATTAAACTAAAGTTGCCGGAAGCGGACTTCGAAGTTCTCAATCTGCTCTTCGCTGCCGAGCACCAGCAGCACGTCGCCCTCCACGGGCACGTAGTCGACGGGCGGGCTGACGAGGAGCGAGCCGCTGGCCTGGCGCATTCCAATAATGGTGGCCCCGGTGACGGAGCGCACGTCGAGCTCGCGAATGGTGCGGCCCCGCAAATCGCGCCGCAGCTGCTCGAAACTCATCTCTTCGAGCCGCAGCTTATCGGCGCTGAGGCCGGAAATCAGGTCCAGGAAGCGGATGACTTCGGGGCGCACCACCAGCTTGGCCATGTGCGAGCCGCCGATTTCGTCGGGCATCACCACCGAGTCGGCCCCGGCCGTGAGCATCTTGCTTTCCGAGGTTTTGAGCGAAGCGCGGGCAATGATTTTCAGGCGCGGGTTGAGGGCGCGCGCCGAGAGCGTCACGAACACGTTGTCGGCATCTTTGGGCAGTGAGGTGATGAGGGCCGACGCCCGCTCCACGCCGGCCTGCTTGAGCACCAGGTCGGTGGTGGCATCGCCGAAGACGGTAAAAATCTTGCCGCCCGCCATGCCGTCGCCGTCATAATCTTCGCCGGTGTGGCCGTCCGTGATGCTTTGCATCAGGGCCTGGTTGGCTTCGATAACGACTACGCGGGCCCCGCTGGCGCGCAGCTCCTGGTAGGCCCGGCGGCCGTTGCGCCCAAAGCCACACACGATTACGTGGCCGCTGAAGCGCTTTATTTCCTGGTCAGTTCGAATCATCCGATAAATTTTGCGCAGCTCGCCGTCAAAGATAAACGAGGAAAAAACCGACACGAGGTAGGCCACCACCACCAGGTTGTAGAGAATGTAGATGGAAACGAACAGCCGGCCCGCCTCCGAAAACGTGTGAATCTCGCCAAAACCCACCGTGGCCACGGTGGTCACCGTCATGTAAAACGCATCGACCGGGCCGTAATGCTCGATGACGGTGAAGCCCGTCATGCCAATAACCAGGCTGGCCAGCGTGAGCACGACGGCCAGAATCAGGCGGTTGATGTTGAGTCGCTGGAGCATGTTTTTAAAAAGAATAAAGAATGAGGAATGAAGAATGAGGAATTGAGGTCGACCAACGTGCTAGCCAATTTCTAATTCTTCATTCCTCATTCTTCATTAAAATCAGGTGCCCCGCGCCACTACCGTGCCCAGCAGGGCAGCCAGCTCATTATCCAGCTCCTTGAGGCGCTTGATGTCGCCCAGAATTTCGAACATTTCGGCGTCTTCGAGCGGGTGGCGCAGCTTTTCGAGGCACTGGTCGAGCTCGCGCTGCACGTGCACCTTGTTGAGGCGGAGCACGGCGTTGTCGCAGGCCAGCTGGGGCAGGTCCACTTCGTTGAAAACGTAGATTTCCTTGGTGCGCCAGTTGGGGCTGATTTCGTAGCGTTCGGTGGCCAGGTCGGTGATGAGCTGGCGGATGTCTTCGCGCTCGTTCTGGGCCAGCAGGCGGGCATCGGGGAAGCGGCCGGCCAAAAGCTCCTGGCGGCAGATTTCCCACATCTCGGCGTAGAGCGGCCGGGTGAGGGGGTACTCGCCGAGCTGGCCCAGGAGGTAGCCGGCCACGCTCACTTCGGGCTCGATTTCACGGCCCGCATACAGCACCAGCAGCCGCAGCACCTCCCGTTCGCAGAGCTGGAGCATATCGGGCGTTTCTTCCTCTTCGGCGGCTTTCTTCGGCGCTGTCGCGAAGGATGCTCCCAACGCTTCGGCCGCTTCGGCGCCGCCGTACATCAGCATTTCGGCCTCTTCCTCGTCGGTCATCGGGCGCTGGGCCGGGGCCGGGCGCGGGTTGCTGCCGGGCGGGAAGCCCGTGTTGGCGCTGCCGGCGCCGTTGCCGTAATTGCCGCGGTTGTCGCCGGGCTGGGGGCGGCCGTCGGGCGCTTTCTGGCTGGCGGTTTTCACCAGCTTGTTATACTCCGTGATGAGCACCTGCTCGTCGATGCCGAACGTGGCCGAGGTCTGCTGCAGAAACACTTGGCGCTTGATGGCGTCGGGCACTTTGGCGATGCTGTGCAGCACGTCGCGGATGGCCTCGGCCTTCTTCACGGGGTCGTTGCTGGCCTCGCGGGCCACCAGCGTGGTTTTGAAGGTGATGAAGTCCTGGCTCTTGGTTTCGATGTACTCGGTGAAGCGCTGGTCGCCCACTTTGCGGATGTAGCTGTCCGGGTCGTCGCCGTCGGGGAAGAGCACCACGCGCACGTTCAGGCCGCCTTCGAGCAGCAAGTCAGTGCCGCGCAAGCTGGCCTTGATGCCGGCCGCGTCGCCGTCGTAGAGTACGGTCACATTATCGGAGTACCGCTTGATGAGGCGAATCTGGCCTTCGGTGAGCGAGGTCCCCGACGAGGCCACCACGTTTTTGATGCCGCCCTGATACAAGCTCAAAACGTCCAGATAGCCTTCCACCAGGTAGCAAACCTCCTGCGTCCGGATGGCCTGCCGGGCCTGAAACAGGCCATACAGCACGTCCGACTTGTGGTAAATCTCCGACTCGGGCGAGTTCAGGTACTTCGCCATCTTGTCGTCGCGCTTCAGGGTGCGCGCCCCGAAGCCCACCACCCGGCCGCTGATGTTGTGAATCGGGAACATGACGCGGCCCCGGAACCGGTCGTAGCGCCGGCCGGTGTCCTTGCCCTGGTCGTCGGTGCGGATGACGGTGAGGCCGGTTTTTTCCAGGTATTTCTTGTCGAAGCCGGCGGTTTCGGCGGCTTTCATCAGGTCGTCCCAGCTGTCGAGCGAGTAGCCAAGCTCGAAGGTCTGGATGGTGCTCAGGTTGAGGCCGCGCTCCTTGAGGTAGCCGTAGCCGATGCTCATGCCCTCTTCGGAATTGAGTAGCAGGCGGTGGTAGTGGTTTTTGGCGAAGTCCGAAACGATGAACTGCGAGTCCCGCTCGTTTTGCTCCAGCTGCTGCTGGGGCGTTTTTTCCTCCTCCTGAATCTCGATGGCGTACTTGCGGGCCAGGTATTTCAGGGCCTCCACGTAGCTGGTGCCCTCCACGTCCATCACAAACTGCACCACGCCGCCGGCCTTGCCGCAGCCGAAGCACTTGTAGAGGCTCTTGGCCGGATTTACCGAAAACGACGGGGATTTCTCGTTGTGGAACGGGCACGGGGCCCACAGGTTCTGGCCCTTGCGCTTGAGCTGCACGAAGTCGCCGACGACTTCCACGATGTCGGCGGTCTGGATGATGTGGTCGACTAATTCTTTGGGGATGCGGGCCATGAGAGGCTGTTCAATCTAATATATTTGTCCGATGCCCGCCGGAGCCGGCTTACGCGCTGCTTAGCCAAATTTGCCGCCGGCTTACCGCGGCAATGCTCCCCGAAAACACCGGCGTTGGGCGACTGGCCGACTGCACGCAGCCAGCCAGGCCTCCTACGCAAAACTACGGCCGGCCGGGGCATCGGCCTTCTACCCCACTCTCATCTTTCCCCCATGCATTACCTGAACCTGTCTACTTTCTTCGCTGAGCAGCGCCGCCGCTGGTACGACACCACCAAGCTTTATCCCAAGGAATACGTGGCTGGAGGCTGGGCTGCGCTGCTGCAGGCCGAAACAGTGTTCAACAAAGGCCCGCTCTACAACGCGCAGCTCGAAACGGTGGAAGTGAAAAGAGAGCTCGAAGACCTGCGCTATAAGTTTAAGCTGGCCCGCGAGCAGTGGGAAAAAGAGGCGTCCCAGCGCATTTCGGCCAAGCTGCTGCTCAGCGAAGCCCACCGCATTTCGCAGGACGACCGCCGCCGCGCCGCCCGCACCCGCCGCGCCCTGGAGCGCATCGCCACCGTAACAGCGCTCGACGAGTATGAGCCCGAAGTCCGGCTGCGCTACATTCAGGAGCTGGTGCGCCAGCACCTGGCGCCGGCCCCGGCGCCGGAGCAGGATGAGAGCCCGCAGGAGCCGGAAGCGTAGCGCGGACGCGGCAGCGTTTCTGCGCCCATTCGCGCAATTTTAGCGGCCTGGGTGCGCGGACTACAAAGTCCGCGCTACTCCGCACGTTACCTTTGCCTCGAATAAACTCCGCGCAAGATGCCCGCATACCGTCCCGAAGAAATTGAAAAGAAGTGGCAGGCCCACTGGAAAGCCCACCACACCTTCCAGGCCCACAACCACTCCGATAAGCCCAAATACTACGTGCTCGACATGTTCCCCTACCCCTCCGGGGCGGGCCTGCACGTGGGGCATCCGCTGGGCTACATTGCCTCCGACATCGTGACGCGCTACAAGCGCCTGCGCGGCTTCAACGTGCTGCACCCCATGGGCTTTGACTCCTTCGGCCTGCCCGCCGAGCAGTACGCCATCCAGACCGGCCAGCACCCGGCCCTGACGACGGAGCAGAACATCAGCACCTACATCCAGCAGCTCAGCAGCCTGGGCTTCAGCTACGACTGGAGCCGCGAAGTCCGGACCTCTGACCCCAGCTACTACAAGTGGACGCAGTGGATTTTTCTCAAGCTGTTCAACTCCTGGTACAACCTCGACACCGACCGCGCCGAGCCCCTCACCGAGCTCACCGCCCGCTTTGCCGAGAGCGGCAGCCAGGGCATCCGGGCCGCCGGCGACGACGAGGAGCGCCACGAGTTCACGGCCGGCCAGTGGCAGATGATGAGCGAAAAGCAGAAGCTGGCCGCCGTGCTCCCCTACCGCCTCGCCTACCAGCAGGACACCTACGTGAACTGGTGCGCCGGCCTGGGCACCGTTTTGTCGAATGACGAAGTAAAAGACGGCCTCTCGGAGCGGGGCGGCTTCCCCGTCGAGCGCCGCCTCATGCCGCAATGGAGCCTGCGCATCACCGCCTACGCCGACCGCCTCCTGCAGGGCCTCGACCAGCTCGACTGGCCCGATGCCGTGAAGGAGATGCAGCGCAACTGGATTGGCAAGAGCATCGGGGCCGAAGTCACCTTCCCGGTTTTGAGTAGTGAGTATTCAGTAGTAAGTAGTGAGGCAAAGGCCAAAGAAGCCAATAATCTCACTACTCAATACTTGCTACCCAATACTGACATCAAGGTCTATACCACCCGCGTCGACACTATTTACGGGGCCACGTTCCTGGTGCTGGCCCCCGAGCACGAGCTGGTGGACGTGATTACGACGCCCGCGCAGCGTGCGGCGGTGGACGAGTACATCGCCGCCACCAAGCGCCGCTCGGAGCGCGACCGCATGGCCGACGCTAAAACCGTGTCGGGCGTGTTCACGGGCGCCTACGCCCTGAACCCCGTGAACAACGAGCCCGTGCCCATCTGGCTGGCCGACTACGTGCTGGCCGGCTACGGCACCGGCGCCGTGATGGCCGTGCCCAGTGGCGACCAGCGCGACTACCTGTTCGCCAAGCACTTCAACCTGCCCATCCCCGCCATTTCCGATGCCCAGCAGGGCCTCGACCAGCAGGCCGACCCCACCAAGGAAGGCCGCTACATCAACTCCGGCATCATCAACGGCCTCACCTACAAGGAGGCCACGCAGAAGCTCATCGCCTTTCTCGAAGAGAAGGGCCTGGGCAAAGGCAAGGTGAATTTCCGCCAGCGCGACGCCATTTTCGGCCGTCAGCGCTACTGGGGCGAGCCCATTCCGATTTACTACAAGGACGGCACCGCCTACGGCATCGCCGAGGCCGACCTGCCCCTCGTCCTGCCCGAAATCGACGAATACAAGCCCACCGAAACCGGCGAGCCGCCCCTCGGCCGCGCCCAGGATTGGCTCTACAAAGGCAAATACCCCTACGAGCTGAGCACCATGCCCGGCTGGGCGGGCTCGTCGTGGTACTACCTGCGCTACATGGACCCCACCAACGAAGCCCGCTTCGTATCGGAGGCAGCCGAGCACTACTGGGGCAGCGTGGACCTCTACATGGGCGGGGCCGAGCACGCCACCGGCCACCTGCTCTACGCCCGCTTCTGGTACCTGTTCCTGAAGGACCTGGGCCTCGTCAGCAGCAACGAGCCCTTCCAGAAACTGATTAACCAGGGGATGATTCTGGGCCGGTCGAATTTTGTGTATCGGCTGAATGCTGCCCTGCCAATCACTGAGATTAAAATCGATGGCCCTGAATTAGCTAAAATTTATCCAGCCAGTTTCTACATATCGAAAGACAAGGCAGATAAGTATGAAGCTGGTGACGAGGCTGTCTCTCAGGAAATTCTGGAGTTTGTTCAGAATTATATATCCACTTTTAATGCTAAAGAACAAGGTGTCAAAATCATTGACCCGCATGGCGTAGGTATTTCAGACTTACACGTTGATGTCATGTTAGTTGATAATGATATACTTGACATTGAGGCATTCCGCAAATCACGGCAAGACTACCGTCTCGCTGAATTCATTACTGAGGATGATGGGCGTTACTTGTGCGGTTGGGAAATTGAGAAGATGTCTAAGTCAAAACTTAACGTCGTAAATCCCAATATTCTAATCGACAAATACGGCGCGGACGCCCTGCGCCTCTACGAAATGTTCCTCGGCCCGCTGGAGCAGTACAAGCCCTGGAATACCAACGGCATCAGCGGCGTGAGCGGCTTCCTCAAGAAGCTCTGGCGCCTCTTCCACCCCGAAGACGGGGCCCTAGCCGTGACCGACGTGCCCGCCACCCCGGCCGAGCTCAAGGTGCTGCACAAGGCCATTCAGAAGGCCCAGGAAGACATCGAGAAGTTCAGCTTCAACACCTCGGTCAGTCTGTTCATGATTACCGTGAACGAGCTCACGGCCCTCAAGTGCCACAAGCGCGCCATCCTGGAGCCGCTGGTGCTGCTGGTGTCGCCCTACGCCCCGCACCTCGCCGAGGAGCTGTGGCAGGAGCTGGGCCACGAACCCGGCAGCATCTCCACGGCCGGCTACCCCGAGTTCCGCGAAGAATTCCTGGTGGAAGACACCGTGACCTACCCGCTGGCCATCAACGGCAAGGTGCGCGAGCAGATGCAGTTCGCCGCCGCTGCCACCGCCGCCGAGATTGAAACCGCCGTTCTGGCCTCCGATTTCCTGGCCAAGCACGGCGAGGGCAAGGCGGCCAAAAAGGTGATTGTGGTGCCCGGCCGCATGGTGAACGTGGTGGTGTAATCGCCGTTGCTATTGAAAACGAAAAAGGCCCGCTGCAATCGCAGCGGGCCTTTTTCGTGCCGGAGAGGCTGTACTGCTCAGGCACGCCTGGCACGGAAAAGCTGACCGGATAGGCGGGTAAACGGCGTTTCGATGTAGCGATAAAACAGGTAGGCCACGCCCACGGCTCCACTGATGCAAATCAGCAGCGACAGCACGACGGTAGCCAAGTTAACCACCGGAATTAGCCGTATGAGAATCAACTCTATCGAGCAGCCCACAATGACGTGCAGCAGGTAGAGCGAATAGGAGATGTTGCCGAAGAACGTGGCCACCGGATTGCTGAAGCGCAGGTAGCTGATGGCCAGCGCCGTGGCCACGCCCGTCAGCACGGGCGCAGGCGTCACCTGAAACACGCCGATGACGGAAAACAGCGCCAGCAGGGCAAAGAAGTACGTTCGCGAAATCAGCTTGTCGAACATCAGCCAGGTGGCCATGCCAAAGGTGAAGAGCACGTTGTAGTGAAACAGCGTCTGCTCGGGCATGCCCGGGATGTAGTTGGATGCACTCAGGGCCAGGCCCAGGGCCAGAATACCCCACGGGTACTTGCGCACCAGCGGAAAGAGCAGGCCCAGCACCAGGTAAAATTCAAATTCGATGCTCAACGTCCAGAAAATTCCGTTAATCCACGAATAAGAAGTGAACGGAATGGTAAACAACACATTGTGCAGCAGCATGGGCCAGGATATGGGCTTTGAGAAGGGCGCCGGCGACAGGTGGAAATAATCGACCAGAAAGCAGGCTCCCATCAGCACGCCCATGGCCAGGTAGGCCGGCGGCCCGATACGCACGAACCGGCGCACCATAAATTTGCCGAAGCTGCTGAGCGAGTAGTTGCTGCGGGCCAGCGCAAACGGAATGATAAAGCCGGAAATCACAAAGAACATTTCGACCCCGAGGTATCCCCGGTGCCCCACAAACTGCATCACCGGATGCCGGAAGGTGCTCAGGGCCCCGGTGGTGAAGTGAAACAGGCACACGCTGAGCGCTGCGATTCCCCGCAAGCCGTCGAGAATGCTGATGTGTGCTTTGGGACGCGGAGCCACGGGTGTCGGGGCAACCTCCTCAACTAAAAGGGTATCCGTCTCGGTTTCGAAAGGCGACGGTTCGGCTAGAACTGGTTTCATCTAAGCTGGTAAAATGGGAGTCAAAATTACGCCATGTCAGGCGAATACTGCTCAGTCGGGTGGACTTTCCCATTTTAACGAATAGACTTACGTCATTGGCCCACAGCAAAAATCCCCGCCATAATGACGAGGATTTATTGCGATACAGAAACTGTAATTGCGTTCTATAACTATAGCTACAGTTCTATAGCCGCTTTCACGGCTTTCGGCAGCGAGGCGCGCACCAACTCGTACGAGTGGTCAATCAGCTCGCGCAGCTGGCTTTCCGGCGCGCCCGTGCCGATGAGCACCGTGTTCCAGTGCTTTTTATTCATGTGGTAGCCGGGCAGCACGTAGTCGTGCGCCTCGCGCAGCTCCACGGCCCGCTCGGGGTCGCACTTCAGGTTGATGCTGCCGAAGGTGTCGATGCTGGTCAGGGCGAACACCTTGCCGCCCACTTTAAACACCAGCGTATCGGGGCCGAAGGGCGTTTCTTCGGTTACGCCGGCTTTCAGCAGGCAGTAGTCGCGGAAATCCTCAATATTCATCCGGCAATTTCCTACAGCACGTAGCGGAACAGCATTATCACCAGGCACACCAGGAACATGGCCAGGCTGAGCTTATTGATGAAGTGCATGGTCTTCATGTTGAAGTTGTTCTTGCGGTTGGGGTCGTGCTTGCGGAAATAATAGCCGAGCACGGGACCGAAGTTGAAGAGGTTCTTGCCGTTCATATCAGAGCAGGTTTGGGAGTAGCTAAGGTAACACCGGGCGCGGCAGAATGATTTCTGGCGTTTCTTGTAGCACATGCTTTGGCTTGTGCCTTGCGGCATTGGGCCACCGGGCACAAGCTGAAGCATGAGCTACAAGGCCCGGTGCTCGCGCCAGGCCAGCCCGGCGGGTAGCTCCACCGAGGCAAACTCCAGGTGAATCACCCGGCGCGGGCGCTCACTCGTGCTGCGGTTCGAAGCGTGGAGCAGCAGCGGTTTCATCAGCATGGCCCCGCCGGCGGGCACGGCACAAACGGCAGCCGTTGGCGTGAGGGCCGCAATATCGGCCGCGGGCACCACCCCGCGCAGGTGCGAGCCAGGCACCACTTTCAGGGCGCCGTTGGTGGCGTCGCAGTCGTCGAGGTGGATGCGAATGGTGCATTCATTTTCCAGCACGGCCACCGGCGGCTGCACCGAAATGCCCTCCGGCTTGCTGGTCCAGGGGCCGAAACCGGGCAGGTCGGCGCGGCGGTCCACGTTTATCATCAGGTCCTGATGCCAGGCCGCCAGCCAGTTGGAGCCGGCCGGCTTGTCGAAATAAATGGCTTTGGTGAGGTGGCAGCCGTCCGGAAAAAGCCGGGCCAGCACCGTGCGCAACGCCGCCGTATCGAGCAGCGGCCACAGCGCGGGCACCTCGCCCAGCAAATCCCGAATGGCAAAAACGTCCTGGCTGCGCCGGAAGTTGGGCCCGCCGGCCGGGGCGCATTCTATGGCGTGCAGCAGCGCCGCTATTTCCGGCTGGTCGTATAGGCCCGGCAGCAGGGCAAAGCCTTTTACCGCAAACTGATGGCTGGTGGCGAGGTCGAAGGCAGGGTGTTTCATGGGCTGCAAAGCTACATTCGGGGCCCGGGCTGCGGTGGTGCAACAGCCCGCCCCGTTGCCTTGCCTTTAGCCGACTCGCATTCTCCCAACCTGTATGAAAAACCGTTTTACCCTCTTCGCCGCCGTGCTGCTGGCGGCCACCTCGCCCGCCGCCCGCGCCCAAAAAGCCCCTTCCGAGACGGAAGCCGTGCAGCAAACCGTCACCGCGTTTTTCGACGGCATGCGGCGTGGCGACAGCACCGCCGTGCGCCGCACGCTGGCCCCGGCGGCCATCTTTCACGGTTTCGGGGGCAAGCCCGGCCAGCCGCCCACGCTGGAAATCGAATCCATCAACGGCTTCCTGAAAGCCGTGGGCACGCCCCACCCCGCCATTTGGGACGAGCGGGTGCAGTTCGAGCGGGTGCTCATCGACGCCAACCTGGCCAGCGTGTGGGCGCCGTATGCGTTCTACCTGGGCAGCAAATTCAGCCACTGCGGCTACGACTCCTTCCAGCTGGTGAAGCTGGCCGACGGCTGGAAAATCGCGCACATCATCGACACGAGGCGGAAGGAAAAGTGCAGGTAGCTACCCGTTGTCTGACTGCTTGTAAGTAATAAAGACGTTTTCTTCAAGCGAAAAACCATCCCGCTCAACGTTCACATTATCGATATTTTCTTCCACTCTGAGTTCCGGCTCACTTAATTGGTTGCCCGCCCAACAAGTGTAGAATTCAACACTATTTTCAAATTTAAATATATAATTAATATAATTAAAAAGAGCGCTGGCAGAACTGGCACTTTCGAAAAAATCTTCAGTTGTCCCAGCATTAAAACCACAAGAACATGATTGCCATGAACCCATATAGCGGATATGTGATTTTGAAAAATGCTTTTTAACAGCTTGCTCGTCTTCGGGAACTTCAGTGGTGTAGAAGTATGGGCTTGCTGCGTTCCAATCAATTAAGGGCAATTCTGAATTCGCTCCTACGTACACATAATAGCACATGTGCTCCTTACTTCAGACTAACAGTTCCTAAACTCTAGCTCATTACGCCCCCACCGGTTCCTCCACCACTTCCTTCTCAATCCACTTCCCATCCTCGCGCATCAGCTCAATCAGGTCATCTACGGCCCGTTCTTCGGGCACCGATTTCTTGATGACTTCCTGGCCGCGGTAGAGGGAGATTTTGCCCTTGCCCACGCCCACGTAGCCGTAGTCGGCATCGGCCATTTCGCCGGGGCCGTTCACGATGCAGCCCATGATGCCGATTTTGATGCCCTTGAGGTGGTCGGTGCGCTTGCGAATCATGGCCGTGGTTTCCTGCAGGTCGAACAGCGTGCGGCCACAGCTGGGGCAGCTGATGTATTCGGTTTTGCTCATGCGGGTGCGGGCCGCCTGCAGAATGCCGAACGAGAGCTGGTTCAGCATGTCGATATCGCTGAGCCATTCTTCCTGGGGACGGTCGACGGGGAGCAGGTCGGTGCAGAGGGCAATGCCGTCGCCGAGGCCGTCGATGAGCAGGCCGCCCACGTCGGTAGCCGCATCGAGCTGGGTTTGCGCGGGATTTTCCACCGTGTAGGTGCGCCGGACAACCACCGGGCAGGTCACGCCGGCATTCATCAGCTCGAAAAAGGCCCGGCGCATTTCGGGCATGGCGTGGGCGTTGGTCGTATTCAGGGTGAGCACCACAGTGGCATCGGTGCGCAGGCGGTGCAGCAGCGCGGCATCCAGCGCGTCCAGCTCCACCATCAGGAAATTGAGCTGGGGGTGCAGCTTCGCAAAATCACCCATGTACGTATCCACCGTCATCAACGGGAAGTGGTCGGG
The DNA here is from genome assembly GCF_054780555.1 of Hymenobacter daeguensis. Lineage (NCBI taxonomy): Bacteria > Pseudomonadati > Bacteroidota > Cytophagia > Cytophagales > Hymenobacteraceae > Hymenobacter > Hymenobacter daeguensis. The sequence continues at coordinate 12,001 of NZ_BAAGWC010000013.1, read as the reverse complement.
GCGCTGGCCGGAATCGACCCAGGCGCTGTGCGTCACGATTTCCTTCAGGCCGTTGGGCAGCATAAACGGCACGGGCCGCTCGCCGGTGTAGATGTAGTCGGCCCCGAGGTCCGACATCTGAAACTTGTCCAGAAACGGCGAATACAGGTGCCCGGCGGCGCGTAGGTCGGCGTATTCCAGTTGCGGCAGGCGCGACAAATCGGCCACCACGCGCGGCACGTTCAGCCCACCAAAGTTGGCCACTTCGTGCGTCGTGCGGCGGTGGTACTGAAACGGGTTAATCGGCGACGCTGCGCTTAATGAAGAATGAGGAATGAGGAATGAGGAATTATCACGCCCCAATTCCTCATTCTTTATTCGTAATTCCTCATTAAGCGTAGCGTTTAGCGGCTTGATGGGCCGGGCCGTGGCGGCGCGGCCGGTGTAGCGGTCAATCAGCATGCGGGCCACGGGGGCTTCGGCCTCGGGCGCTTCGGTGAGGCTCACGCGCACGGTGTCGCCCAGGCCGTCTTCCAGCAGCGTGCCGATGCCCACGGCGCTCTTGATGCGGCCGTCTTCGGCCTCGCCGGCTTCGGTCACGCCCAGGTGCAGCGGGTAGGGCTGCAGCCCTTCCTCGTCGAGCTTCTGCACCAGCAGGCGGTAGGCCTGCACCATCACCTGGGTGTTGCTGGCCTTCATGCTCAGCACCACGTCGTAGTAGTTTTCTTCCTCGCAGAGGCGCAGGAATTCCAGCGCCGACTCCACCATGCCGAGCGGCGTGTCGCCGTAGCGGCTCAGAATCCGGTCGCTCAGCGAGCCGTGGTTGGTGCCGATGCGCATGGCCGTGCCGTGCTGCTTGCAAATCTGGACCAGCGGCCGAAACCGCTCGCGGATGCGCTCCACCTCGGCCGCGTAGGTGGCGTCGGTGTACTCAATCTCCTCGAATTTCTTTTTGTCGGCGTAGTTGCCGGGGTTCACGCGCACTTTCTCCACGATGCGGGCGGCCAGCTCGGCGGCGTTGGGCGTGAAGTGAATGTCGGCGATGAGCGGCACGTTGTAGCCGCGCTTGCGCAGCTCCTTCTTGATTTCCAGCAGGTTCTGGGCCTCCTTCATGCTGGGCGCGGTGATGCGCACGTACTCGCAGCCGGCCTCCACCATGCGCAGCGTCTGCTCCACCGAGCCCAGGGTGTCCATGGTATCGACGGTGGTCATGCTTTGCACGCGGATGGGGTAGTCGCCGCCCATCGGCAAACCGCCAATGTTGACCACGCGCGACACGCGGCGCTTGTATTCAGTGAGGCTGGGGCAATACGTTTTGTTCATGAGCCAAAAACTATGGTCGGAAGGCGAAAGTTGCGCCGGAAGCACAAAGGTAAAGCGGTTCGGGGCGGGGTCGGGCCGCAACTTCTGGGCTTAGCCCGTTGTCTATGATGAGAAGTAGGGTGTGGGGTGTATCCGGGAAGCTCTGCCTCTTAGCGTTTCAAAATAAGTCTTATGCTTTCTTCAAAACCTCTGCTGCTCGGCATCAGCCTGCTCTTCTCCGCGCCAGTTTTTGCGCAGCGGGTTGAGGTTATCCGGTTTCCCGAGCTGCAACAGCGCCTGACGCGGCCCACCGACACAACCTACATCGTGAATTTCTGGGCTACCTGGTGCGCGCCCTGCGTGAAGGAATTGCCCGGCTTCGAGCAAATCCGGGCCGCCAATGCCACCAAAAAAGTAAAGGTGCTGCTCGTGAGCCTCGACTATGCCTCTCAGCTTGATAAGAAAGTGAAGCCCTTCGTGAAGCAGCGCGGCCTGAAGTCGGAAGTCGTGCTGCTCAACGAAGCCGACCCCAATTCCTACATTGAAAAAGTGGATGCCAAATGGTCGGGCGCGCTGCCTTTCACGCTGATTGTGAACAACAAAACCCGGCAGCGCACTACCTTCGAGCAGGAGCTGACGCCCGCCGAATTAGCCGCGGCGCTCCAGAAATTTCTGTAACTTCTCCGAAGCACCTTCGTGCGCCGCTTTCGCTCTCATACGCCCCATTATTCAACCCCCAAACCCTTTTTTGCCCATGAAAACGATGCCCAGAACGCTCTCCCTGCTCACCCTCTGCTTCGCCCTGCTGCTGAGCAGCTTCACGCTGCGCCCCACCGATGAGGGCTACAAAGTGGGCGACAAGGCCGCCGATTTTAAGCTCAAAAACATCGACGGCAAACTGGTGTCGCTGGCCGATAACAAAGCCGCCAAAGGCTACATCGTGGTGTTTACCTGCAATACCTGCCCCTTCGCCAAAGCCTACGAAAGCCGCATCGTGGACCTGAACGCCAAATACGCCCCCAAGGGCTACCCCGTGGTCGCCATCAACCCCAACGACCCGGCCGTGGCCCCCGGCGACTCCTACGCCGACATGCAGAAAAAGAAGTACGCCTTTCCGTATCTGGTTGATGAGTCGCAGCAGGTAGCCAAAACCTACGGCGCTACCCGCACGCCGCACCTCTACGTGCTCACGCGCAAGGGCAACGACTTCGTGGTGAGCTACATTGGCGCCATCGATGACAACTCGGAAGACGCCAAGCTGGTGAAAACCAAATACGTGGAAAACGCCATGACCGAAATTCTGGCCGGCAAGCCCGCCACCACCAGCTCGACCAAAGCCATCGGCTGCACCATCAAGTGGAAGCGGGCTTAATTTGAGAAACAGAAGCTAATTGTCCGTCATGCTGCGCTGGTCGCGGCATGACGTTCTGTTTCTGCCAGCTTCTACCCTGCCACTTCCAGCACAATCTTGCCGATGTGGGCGCTGCTTTCCATCAGCCGATGCGCGGCCGCCGCTTCGGCCAGCGGGAAGGTTTTGTAGATGACCGGCCGGAATTTCCCCGCCGCAATCAACGGCCAGACGTGCTTCTCAACCTCCGCCGCCAGCGCGGCTTTGAAGTCGGCCGAGCGGGGCCGCAGCGTGCTACCTGTGATGCTCAAACGCCGCCGCATCACCTCCAAGGCATTGAACTCGCCCTTGCTCCCCTGCATGGCGTTCACAAACACCAGGCGGCCGTCATCCTTCAGCAGGCGCAGGTTTTTGGCAATGTAGTCGCCACCAATCATGTCCAGAATAACGTCAACGCCCTCGTTGTTCAGCACTTGCTCGAAGTCTTCGGCTTTGTAGTTGATGGCCCAGTCGGCCCCCAGCTCGCGGCAGGCGCTGCACTTGGTTTCATCGCCGGCCGTGGCGGCCACCCGGCTGCCCAGGGCCCGGGCCAGCTGAATGGCCGTGGTGCCGATGCCGCTGCTGCCGCCGTGCACCAGCAGCGTTTCGCCCGGCTGCAACGCGCCGCGCTGAAAGACGTTGTGCCACACCGTGAACACGGTTTCGGGCAGCGCGGCGGCTTCCACCATGCTCAGGCTGGCCGGCACGGGCAGGCAGTGGCGGGCGTCTACGGCCACGTACTGGGCATAGCCCCCGGCCGGCAGCAGGGCGCACACGGCATCGCCGGGCTGCCAGCGCCCCGCCGCTGCGCCGCATTCTTCGATGATACCCGCGATTTCCAGCCCCGGCACCGTGCCGGCTACGTCGCCGCTGCCAGCGTATTTGCCCTGACGCATCAGCACGTCGGGCCGGTTGACGCCGGCGGCCTGCACCCGAATCAGTACTTCGTGCGCGGCAGGGCGGGGCTTGGGCAACTCACGGACCTGAAGCACCTCGGGGCCACCGGGCTGCTGGATAACAATGGCTTGCATAAAAACTGGTTTGATAGTGGTACACAAGGCAACGGCTAAAGGAGGCCGCCGCTGCTGCTGTTAACGAAAAACGGCTCCGAAGAGCCGTTTTATGCTTCCAAAATATATGCTGCCGGCTAGCCTTTGCCCGCCTGCTGCCGCAGCTCCTTCACTTCGCGCTCCAAATCCAGCGTCCGGAACATCACTTTGGCTTCCAAATCGGCATACGCCCGTTCCAGCTGCTCCTGTAGCTCGCGCATGGCTGTCACGTCGGTATTGGTGCCGAACCAGCGCACTACCTCGCCCTGCTCGTTGCGCAGCGGCACCACCCGCGTCAGAAACCAGCGGTAGTTGCCATCCTTCCCACGCAGCGGAAACGTTATTTCCCAGGGCTGGCCGGCCGGCCATGCCTGCGTGGCCTTGTCCACCACCTGCTGCACGTAGTCGGGGTGGTGCGCTCGGCTCCAGCCCCAGCCGCGCATTTCCTCCAGATTGGAGCCTGTGTAGTCGAACCAGCGCTGGTTGTACCAGTAAATATCGCCGTCGGGGTGGGCAATCCAGGCCAGCTGAGGGATACTGTCGGCCAGCGTCGTAAACTCTTGTTCGCGCTGCTTAAGCTCCTGCTCGGCACGCTTCTGCTCCTCAATATCGGTGCAGGTGCCAAACCAGGCAATGATATTGCCGGCCTCGTCGCGCCGGGGCCGCGCCTGGCCCAGAAACCAACGGTAAGCGCCGTCGCGGCCTTTGAACCGGTATTCAATTTCGTAGTCGTCGCCGGTGGCCAGCGAATGGCCCCAGATTTCGCGGGCCCGGGCACGGTCGTCGGGATGCAGCAGGTTGTTCCACATATCCGGGCCCACGCTATCGGCCAGGGTATAGCCCGTGTAGTCAATCCACCGCTGGTTGAAATAGGTGTGAAAACCCGTCGGGTCGGTTATCCAGACCAGCTGCGGAATCAGGTCGGCCAGAAACGTAAATTGTTCGGGGCCAACCAGGCCCTGCTCATTGCCAGTGGACAGGGCCTCGGCGGGCAATGGATTAACGGAAGACGAAGTGCTCACGAACAGACGAAGGAATTAAGATTCGAAAAATAAAGAATCAGGCGCGGTCAAGCTGCATCTCCATGCCCGACGCAAAATACAGATTCAGCTGGCTATGCAGGCCATCGGCGGAGCGGCGCAGGCGCGTCACCAGTGCCCGGGTGGCTTCTTCGGGCAGCTCAAAAGTCAGGTATGGGCGGTTCAGGATTTCGTCGCGCATCACGGCCCACTGCCCCGTCTGGCTGGGGCCGGGCGGAATTGGCCGGGCCTCAAGCTGGCCCGGAGCTAACACCAGACGCGCCGCCCGCGCCAGGGGGCTGGCGGGGTCGTTGTGGTTCAGCACGCGGTTGGCCACCTGCCACTCGCCGCCGAAATACTCGTCGGGTGATTGTTGTAAATTTATATCCAGCAGCAAGTCTGACATAGAGAAGAAAATAGCAGCCCGCAGGCAACAACTTAACAAGCAAAACGGGCCAGGGTTACCAAATTTATTCCCCGTATGGTTTCCAGGGCCGTTTTAATCAAACGCCCCCACTTTTGCTTACCGCCGGGCTAACCCAAATTGGTGCGGCTGCGTTCCACCCCAAGCATTAAATATCCGCAGTACCACCGAATGAAAAAGCCACGCTTTCTGCCTACGTTAATCGGCGCAGCACGTTTCACGGGGCTCGCAGCCTGGCAAACCGGCCGGCTGTTCCGGCAATTGGCCGCCCGTGCCCTCGACAGCGTGCAGGATGTGCTGCGCGCCGAAGTAGAAAAAGGCAATCTGAAGCTGGTGGCCGACTTTCTGGCCGACAAGGCCCTGCCCGCCGCCCGCGTACTGCTGGTAGAGCAAATGACCACGCGCCTGCTCCTGCGCCTGGGCCTGCGCGGGGCCCTGGCGTCCAATGTGGTGGGCTGGGTGCTGCCCTTCGTCATTGAAAAGCTGATTGTGGCCGGCAACAAAAGCGGCCTGTTTGACAAGCTCAAAGCCAACCCAACCATCAGCGAAGCCCTCGACAAGCTTGATGAGCTGCGCAGCGCGACCTGGCGCATGCTGGTGCCCGACCCCGGCAGCAGCGCCGAAGTAGTAGACGAGGATGCCGATGCTCAAGCTCCTCGTCTACCGCTGCTTTTGGCAGCGCCAGCCACTATTCCCGCAAAACAGGCAAAATAGCCGTTACCGCCTCAGTAAAAGGCTTTTTTGATTCATACTTAGCCGCAATCGTTTGCAGCGAACAACCAAAAAAAGCCACCTCACCCGAGATGGCTCTTTCAAAACCGGGGCGCGGCGAGAATTCCCACCCAACACCGGACCCGATTCCGTCCACTGACGACTTACCGGCTGAACAATAGTTCGCGGTACTTCACCAGAGGCCAGTCCTCGTCGGCCACCATGCGCTCGAGCTTGTCAACGGCGCGGCGAATGGTGTCGAATTTTGATTTTATTTCGTCGCAGTACGCAATGGCCCGCTCCCGCATGTCCTCAATCTTGTTGGCCTGCTTGCGGGCTTCGGTCATTTCGTCCACCGTGGTTTTAATGGTCGAGACGTAACGCGAAATATCTTTAATCATGTTCACCGTCACCTGGCTGAGTTCTTCGTCGAGGCCCAGTTCGCGCAGGCCGCGCACGTTGTTAATCAGCTTGGTCTGGTAGGCCAGCGCGGTTGGAATGACGTGGTTTACGGCCAAATCACCCATCACGCGGCCTTCAATCTGAATCTTCTTCTGGTAGTCTTCCAGCAAAATCTCGTGGCGGGCGTGGAGCTCGACATGCGAGAAGATGCCGTGGCGGGCAAAAAGTTCCGCCGCGTCTTCGCGCACCAGCGCATCCAGGGCCAGCGGCGTGGTAGCGATGTTGTTCAGGCCACGCTTGGCGGCTTCTTCCTTCCACTCGTCGGAGTAGCCGTTGCCTTCGAAACGAATTGCTTTAGAGGAAATTACGTACTCGCGCAGCACTTCCACAATGGCTACTTCCTTTTTCTTGCCCTGCTCAATCAGCGCATCGACCGCTTTTTTGAAGTCAATCAGCTGGTCGGCCACAATGGCGTTCAGCACGGTCATGGCCGACGAGCAGTTGGCCGACGAGCCCACGGCGCGCAGCTCGAATTTGTTGCCGGTGAAGGCAAAGGGCGACGTGCGGTTGCGGTCGGTGTTGTCGAGCAGGATGGGCGGAATCTTGTCGATGCCCAGCTTGAGGTAGATGTTGTCGCCTTTGTCGAGCGGCAGCTTGGCCGTGCGCTCCAGTTCGTCGAGCACACCGTCCAGCATCGAGCCCAGGAACACCGACATGATGGCCGGGGGCGCTTCGTTGGCGCCCAGGCGGTGGTCGTTGCTGGCCGAGGCAATGCTGGCGCGCAGCAAGTCAGCGTAGCGGTGCACCGCTTTGATGGTGGTGATGAGGAACGCCAGGAACTGGAGGTTTTCTTTGGGCCGGCGGCCGGGAGCCAGCAGGTTCACCCCGGTATCGGTGCTCATGGCCCAGTTGTTGTGCTTGCCACTGCCGTTCACGCCGGCGAAGGGCTTCTCGTGCAGCAGCACTTTGAAGTTGTGACGCTCGGCTACGCGGGCCATCACGTCCATCAGGAGCTGGTTGTGGTCAACGGCAAGGTTGGCGTCTTCAAAAGTCGGAGCGCACTCGAACTGATTGGGCGCCACCTCATTGTGGCGCGTGCGCAGCGGAATGCCGAGTTGGTTCGACTCCTCCTCGAAATCGAGCATAAAGGCATGCACGCGGGCCGGAATCGAGCCGAAGTAGTGGTCGTCGAGCTGCTGGCCCTTGGCCGGCGCGTGGCCGAACAGGGTGCGGCCGGTCAGGACGAGGTCGGGGCGGGCATCGTGCAGGGCTTTATCGACCAGGAAATACTCCTGCTCGATGCCCAGCGTGGTGTTGACACGGGTTACGTCCTTGTCGAAATACTGACAGACGTCAACGGCGGCCTTTTCCAGCACGGCCAACGATTTGAGCAGCGGGGCTTTGTAGTCGAGGGCTTCGCCGGTGTAGGCTACGAAAATCGTAGGGATGCACAGCGTCTTGGCCCCAATGGTTTCGATGATGAAGGCGGGCGAGGTGGGGTCCCAGGCGGTATAGCCCCTAGCCTCAAAGGTGTTGCGGATGCCGCCGTTGGGGAACGACGAAGCATCGGGCTCCTGCTGCACCAGCGCCGAGCCTTTGAAGTTTTCAATCGGCCGGCCGTCGGAGTTCAGGTCGAAGAACGAGTCGTGCTTTTCGGCCGTTGCGCCGGTCAGGGGCTGAAACCAGTGCGTGTAGTGCGTGGCCCCTTTGGCCATGGCCCAGGTTTTCATGGCCGAAGCCACGGCATCGGCCACGTTGCGCTCTACGGTGGCGCCCTGCTTGATGGCGGCCTGCAGCTTCTTGAAATAATCGCCCGGCATGGTGGCCCGCATGGCCTCCAGGTTGAACACGTTTTGCCCGAAACTGTCGGAGCGACGCGCAGCGGCCGGCTCCACGGTTACGGGGCGGCGCAGATTGACGAGTTCAAGGGCTTTAAAACGAAGGATGGCCATAAGGTGCGTACCGGACTGAAGCGTTTGGCAGGATTATGTTTTTATTTCGAAGGCAAAGATAAAACACGAATCACATTTCGAGATAGAATACCCTGAAATAAAAGGGTTGTTTTCGATAAAAACAGTCCTTTAGTCTGCCAACCCCCTTCTTTTTCAACGTCAATGGCGCTGTTTCTCTGACAAAAAGCCGAAAAGGCGTTTTTGGCCCCGGCTTTTTTACCACCTGAGCCATCGGTTACCTTTGGGGGGTGAAAAACCGCTTTGCGTTTCAGCCGCGCTACTTTTTGTTCTGGCTGCTGTTTTTTGAGTTTGGCCGGTGCCTTTTTTTGGGCTACCACCACAAACTGGCTGCGACTCTCCCGGCCGGCACGCTGCTCAAAAGCCTGCTCTACGGCTTGCGGCTTGACGCTTCCTCCGCTGCTTACGTCAGCGTGCTGCCATTTCTGTTTTTTGTGGCCGGCAGCTTGTTTCCCCGCCTGCCTTTGGCAAAGCTGACAGGCGGCTATTCGATGGCCATCGGGGCGGTGCTGGCTTTGTTGATGACGGCCGACCTGGAGCTTTACCGGGTATGGGGGTTTCGGCTCGATGACACGCCGCTGCAATACCTGAACTCGCCGGCGGAAATGGCTGCTTCGGCGGGAAGCTCGCCGGTGGCCCTGCTGCTGGGGCTGTTTCTGCTGCTGCTGCTGGGTGGGTGGGCCATCTATCAAGGAGTGGTGGGCAAGCTGCCGCCCCTGCCCGAGTGGTTTGGGCGCTGGCGGGCCGCGCTGGCGGGGCTGCTCTACACGGCGCTGCTGGTGGTGCCGCTGCGGGGCGGCACCCAGCAGATTCCGGTGAACCAGAGCGACGTGTATTTCTCGCGCATTGCCTTTGCCAACCACGCCGCCCTGAACGCCCCCTGGAACCTGATGAATGCCCTGGTGCTGCGCGCCGATGAACAGCCGGTTAAGCCCTTTATGCCCGATAGCGCTGCCCGGCGGCTGGTAGCCAAGCTGTATCCGGGCGCGGTGGGGCAGCCGGTACCGGCCGATACTACGGCCAATTACCTGAGTGAGCCGCGGCCCAATGTCCTGTTCATCATTCTGGAAAGCTTCACGGCCAAGCTGGTGCACAATGCAGGCGGCGAGCCGGGCGTGACGCCCAACCTGGACAGCCTGGCCCGGACGGGGATTTCGTTCAAAAACCTGTACGCGGCCGGCGACCGCAGCCAGAAGGGCCTGGTATCGCTGCTATCGGGCTACCCCAACCAGCCAACCACCAGCATCATCAAATTTCCGCGCAAAACCGAGCGGCTGCCCCATCTCTGCCGGGTGCTGGCGGGGGCGGGCTACCGCTCACACTACTATTATGGAGGCGAGCTGGCGTTTGCCAACATGAAAAGCTATTTGCAAACGGCCGGCTACGAAAAGTTTACGGAGCGCTCGGACTTTGCCGTAGCCGACCAGAATTCCAAATGGGGGGCTCACGACGGTGTGCTGTTCGACCGCCTGCTGGGCGACCTGCGCCAGCAGCCGCAGCCCTTCTTCGTCACGGCCTTCACCCTGAGCAGCCACGAGCCGTTCGACGTGCCCATGAAGACGAAGTTTCCGGGCCAGGACGAAACGAGCCTGTTTCGGAACTCCGTGTATTATACCGACCGGGAACTGGGGCGCTTTCTGCGCGCCGCGCGCCAGCAGCCGTGGTACGCGCACACGCTGCTGGTGCTGGTGGCCGACCACGGCCACACGCAGCCCGGCGGCTCGGCCAACCAGAGCTATTACAAGTTTCACATCCCGCTGGTGCTGGCCGGCGGGGCCCTGCGGCCGGAAGCGCGGGGGAAAGTAGTTGCCACCATCGGCTCGCAAACGGATGTGGCCGCCACGCTGCTCCGGCAGTTGGGGCTGCCGGCCACGGACTTTGTCTGGAGCCGGGATTTGCTGGCGCGGCATCCGGTGTCGTTTGCGCACTACTCGTTCAACAACGGTTTTGGCGATGTCACCGCCGCCGGGCAGGTCACCTTCGATAATATCACCCAGCGGGTGTGGGAGCGGGATATTGCCGTGCCCGACTGGCAGCTGAAGCTGGGCAAAGCCATGGAGCAGGTTTCGCTGGAGGACTTTGCGCGGAAGTAGCAACGCGGGCGCGGCCGTATCTTTGCAGCCTTATGCCTACTCCCCAATCCGTTGCTTTTTACACCCTCGGCTGCAAGCTGAACTTCTCCGAAACGTCGGCCATTGGCCGGCAGTTTGAAGAAAAAGGCTTCGCAAAAGTTGCCTTCGAAGCCGGGGCCGACCTATACGTTATCAATACCTGCTCCGTGACCGACCACGCCGACCGCAAGTGCCGGAAAGTGGTGCAGCAGGCGCTGAAGCACAATCCCGAGGCGTTTGTGGCCATCGTGGGCTGCTACGCGCAGCTCAAGCCGCAGGAAATTGCCGAAATCCCGGGCGTGAGCGCCGTGCTCGGCGCGGCCGAGAAGTTTATGCTGGTCGATATTCTGGCCGATTTTAAGAAGCCCGCCGCCGGGCAGCCGGGCGTGGTGCACGCCTCCCCCATTGCCGAGGCCAACACCTTTGTGCCCGCGCACTCGTTTGGCGACCGCACCCGCACGTTCCTAAAAGTGCAGGACGGCTGCGACTATTCCTGCTCGTTCTGCACCATTCCGCTGGCGCGGGGCGGCAGCCGCTCGGGCAGCGTGGCCTCGGTGGTGGAGCGCGTGGAGAAGCTGGCCGAAACCGGCGTGAAAGAAATCGTGCTAACCGGCGTGAACCTCGGCGACTTCGGCCTGCAGGGCCCCGCGCGCGAACGCCTGGAAAGCTTCACCGATTTGGTGCAGGCCCTGGACGGCGTGAGCAGTATCCGCCGCTTCCGCATCAGCAGCTGCGAGCCCAACCTGCTGACCGACGAAATTCTGGAAACCGTGGCTGCTTCCGCGCGCTTCATGCCGCACTTCCACATCCCGCTGCAAAGCGGCTCCGACAAGATTCTGGGCCTGATGCGCCGCCGCTACCGCCGCAGCCTCTACGCCCAGCGCGTGGCTCGTATCAAGGAGCTGATGCCGCACGCCTGCATCGGGGTCGATGTGATAGTGGGTTTCCCGGGCGAAACGGAGGCCGACTTTCTGGACACGTATAATTTCCTCAACGAGTTGCCCATCAGCTACCTGCACGTTTTCCCCTACTCGGAGCGGGCCGATACGCTGGCGCCCACCCTGCCCGGCCGCGTGCACGACCGGGTGCGGCACGAGCGCACCACCCAGCTACGCAGCCTCTCGGAGAAGAAAAAGCGCGCCTTCTACGAAGCGCACCTCGGCCTGGAAACCGAAGTATTGTTTGAGGACGACGTGACCGACGGACGCATGGAAGGCTTCACCCCCAACTACATCCGCGTGACCGCGAAGTACGACCCGCTGCTGGTGGGCGAGATGAAAACCCTGCGCCTGACCGGCGTAAACGCCCTGGGCCTGATGGAAGCCGAGGAAGCAGGCATTTTCGCCTAAACCATTGCCTGCCGGGCCATGGCCAGCATCTCGCGCAGCATCTGCTGCTGTTCCACCAGGTGCTGGTTCCGTAGCTCAGCCAGCGCCAGTTGGTGCTGCAGGTGCTGCGCATGAAGCGCGGCGGCCACATACGTTTCCGGATTGGCAACAGCGGCAGTCGCCGGCGCCGCTGTTGGCGCGGGCGCTGATGCGGCGGCGGCTACGGGCGGGGCAGGCGTGGCTGCCCCAGGCGGCGGAGCGGCTACCGGAGCCGTGGGCGGGGTAGGCGCAACCGGCGCAGCCGGCGTTTCCTCCGGCG